>NC_014720.1:300000-395000 GCF_000166775.1 Caldicellulosiruptor kronotskyensis 2002
GAAACCTTACAAGCGGTCTTCCCCAAAAAATAATTGTCAATATAGATGGAAGAATATATGGACCATATGAAATAAATAGCGATGTTGAGGTTATAAAAAATGGCATTCCTGCAGCTTTAAAGGATATTATGCCAGGTCAGTATGTGAAGCTCACAGGAAGCTTCTTTGGAAACTCAGCGTACATCCGCAGAATAGAGATATCAGGGAATGAATATGTAAAAAATATCTACATCGCAAAAGGGACGGTCAATGGAAATGTTTTATATCTTTCTGACATCCAGATTTTAAGAAACAACGCATTTGAACCGCTGTATACATGGCTTTCTTTCCAGATTCCGTCTGATTTGAAATTCATTTTAGATGGCAGCTCTCTTGCCCCACTTTCTAAGTTGCAAAACTTACCTGTTGTAGTTGTAACAAAGGAAAGATTTTCACAGGAGGTTTTGGACACCATTGTGGCAATATCAAGAGGTTCTTTTACCAAGATACAGGGCGAGGTGAGCATGACATCTTCAAATTCGGTGGTGATATCTGGAAATAGGTATTCAATAGGAAACAAAACGTACACCGTTGCAAACGGGCTTTTGATCCCTGCAAGCTTCAAAGTTGGGGATGAAATAATTGGTATTGCAAGCCAAGGAAGCCTTATTTTAGCAAAGCAACAGGAAGGTATTTCAAAACCCATATTTGTTCGAGGGCAGGTACAAGACATTTCAGAGCTTGAATACATCACTGTGAAAGACTATGTCTATTTAGATGGTCAGAGAGGATGGCAATATGTTCCGAGCAAGCTAACTCTTTTTTATGATACACAGACAGTTTTGTGTGATGTATATGGACTTAGCAGTCCGAAAGAGATATTGAATCTGAAAAACAAGAGTGTGTATATCATTCATAATGGCAAATACGCAAATGTTATAATTGATACAAGCTTTGGTGGATACATTGTTACAGGCGTGGTTGGCAAGGACATGAAGATTCTAAATGCCCAGTACAACGATATGATGACCCAGACATGGAACAGAATTGATAAAAGTTTTGTCCTTGATACCACACAAACAATTTTGCTGGACGCGAATGGGAATTTGAGATCTGAAGCGCTCCAGTTTGGTGACAGGGTTTTGTTGCTTGTCCCTCAGAACAGTTTTGACCTGTCAAAGTCAAGTATGTCACCTGCAGTTGTACTTGTAAACTACTAAAAATTTTTTACTATAAAAGGGGGATGTTTAGAGATTGTTAAAAAGATTTTTGATAACAGTAGTACTGGTACTGAGTATTGCTTTTATTATAAGCTGGCAGGTTGTTTTTTGTGAAGAAGGATATTTGGGATACGAAGGTGGAATTTCAGCATACAAAGACCCTGACCCAAAAAAGACAAAGATTGAATACCATGAATATACATTTATAACAGGAAAACCTATTCTTCTTTTTGGTACTGTGGATGCAAAGATAAAAAGGGCAGCAAATAATGAGACTCTTTCTTACAATTATGACCTTAGAGATTCTTCTGGGAAAATCTCAGTAAAAAGAACTGTAAGTTTAAAAGGTACCTTGACAAAGCTTCAAAATGGGAGTATAACAAAGGAGTATACTGTTGGCGGTTATAAAGAAACCATTACTGTGGACAGTGCTACTTACAATCTTCAGAGCTATTCATTTTCAAAGTCTACTGCAGTTGATGCAAACCCGGCTGTGAGCTTTTTTCAGGGTCAGTGGACGCTTGAAAAGATTTATGATAAAGGACTGAAGATTACTATAGAAGGTAAAAACTATGGGTATGATGGGTACTGGGGATCTGGCGAGTTTCAAAAAATAACCCAGAGGATAGAAACATCTTCATGGTTTGCAAATATCAACTATAATATAGCTCTTGTACAGAAGACCATTTTGGAATTTCAACAGAATAATCTTCCATCAAGTATTCCAGGTACATACGTTCTAAAGTCTAAGGTGGAAGGTAATTTCATAGCTATGTATGACCTTCCGACATTTACAAAGACAGGAGAAGTTTTGACAATAAGACAGAGGGGTAAAGTGGAAAAAAATGTTGAGAAAAACCCGGTTATCAAGATGGCAATTGCGCCTACTCTTCCAAAAGTGAAAGGGTATGAGTACGAAGATGCGGTGAACACTTGCTTTGCTTTTGGAGGGTTTGACAGTGCTTTAGATTTTAATCCCACAGAGTATATAACCCGTGCTCAGTTTGCCAAGCTTTTGATGGATTCGCTTAACATATATTCAAACTATTACAATCCAAGGACAGTGCAAAAAAAGTCAATATACAAGGATGTGCCGCTCAATCACAAGTATTATGGGTACATATACGCAGTTACAAAGGCAGGGCTTATGAGAGGCAAAAGTGCTGAATATTTTAAGCCGGAAGACTATATGACAAGGGCGGAGGCGGCTGTTGTCATTTCAAAGGTGCTGGGTTTTGACAAAAAGGTAACCCAGCCAATCACCCAGACAGACTACCTTGATGATGAAAGCATTCCTGTTTGGGCAAAGGATGCTGTTAAAGTACTAAAAGATGAAAAGATAATGGTAGGAACTGAGGATAACAATTTTTTGCCGCAGCAAAAGCTAACAAAAGGTACTGCTGCTAACCTTATATATAATCTCATAAATTTTTTGAGAGATACACTCGCAAAAAGGTATCTTGACATGAGCCTTTTTAGTTCGGATTAATGGTTGAATAAGAGAAGGTATAAAGTAGTAGATTTTGAACATACAAAAAATCATGATGTGGAGGCAGGAGAGAGATGAGAATTAATAAGAAAATCTTGATAAAGATTTTAGCTGTAGTGGTTGCGCTTTCAATATTTGTTGCAGTTCCTGTGTATTCCCAGTTTTTTATAATCTCAAATGATTTTCCTACAGACAAGCAGATGGATTATATCAAAAAGGTGTTGCAGATTGCAAAGGTCTATCACATAGAAAAGTACAGCTATGACGAGCTAATTGATATGATGTTTACAGGACTTTTCAAGAGCCTTGACAAATATTCAGAGTACATGAAACCACAGCAGGCTCAGGACTTTACCCAGAGCGTAAACGGTGAGTTTTCTGGCATAGGAGTCCAGATAGAAAAACAAGAGGACTACATAGTTATTGTAGGAGTTTTTGATGGAACACCTGCAAAAGAAGCGGGTCTGAAAGTTGGTGATAAAATTATAGCAGCAGATGGAAAGTCTCTGGTTGGGAAAACAACAGATGATGCTGTTAAGCTCATTCGCGGGCAGGAAGGCACAACTGTTGTGATTGACATCTTAAGAGATGGTAAGACTTACAGATTTTCTATCGTGAGAAGAAAAATAAAGATACCTGTTGTTGAGTATAAGGTACTTGATAATAATATAGGATATATAAAACTTACACAGTTTACACAGGGTTGTTCCAATGATATCAAAAAAGCTCTTGATGAGTTTGACAAAAAAGGTATCAAAAATATTATTTTTGATATTCGAAACAACCCCGGCGGACTTTTAGATGAGGTTGTAAAGATATGTGAATATTTTGTGCCAGAAGGACCAATTGTAACAATTGAATATAATGGTTTTAAAGATGAGTATAAATCAAAAAACAAAGAAGCAAAGTATAGGCTTGCAGTTTTGACTAACGAGTCGAGTGCTTCTGCTTCGGAGATTTTTGCCCAAGCTATAAAAGATAGAAAAGTTGGGGTTGTTATTGGTACAAAGACATATGGCAAAGGAACTGTTCAGAATTTAATTGGGCTTCCTGAGACAGATACAAAGAAAGGATATGTTGCCAAAGTTACAGTTGCAAAGTACAAGTCACCGTCTGGCTATTACGTAGAAGGAAAAGGAGTTATACCTGACATAGAGGTTCAGGACGACTCTCTTTCGCAGTTTGGACCTGACAAGATTTTAAGTCTGAGCGCAACCAAGAAATACAAAAAAGGTGATATGGATTTAGAGGTATTAGCAGCCCAGCAAAGGCTTTTCTATCTTGGATATTTGAGTAGTTGGACGGCTAAAATGGATGATAATACTGTTGCTGCAATCAAGAAGTTCCAGAAAGATAACAAGCTCTATCCTTATGGTGTTTTGGACGTAACAACGCAAAAGAAACTCAACGAGAAATTCTCTGAGTTTTTAAAGTCAAAGTATGTGGATAAACAACTTCAAAGAGCGATACAGTATTTCAAAATGGGAAAGTAATAATTAAAAGTTAAAAAAACATAAGGCTTTTGCCCACTCTGATAGAAAGTATTATAGGCAAAAGCCTTTTTACTTTTAAAAAAATTGTATATAAAATTCATTGAAAATATGCAAATTAAAAATTAAAATATATTTAAGGTATATTTACAAAAAAGAAAAATAGAAAGGATAGGGCGGTTTATGGCGTTTGGAACAGATATAGGAATAGATTTGGGTACAGCAACAGTTTTGGTGTATGTAAAAGGAAAGGGTATAGTTTTAAGAGAACCATCAGTTGTTGCGATAGAACAGACAAGAAAACAGATTTTGGCAGTTGGAGAAGAAGCAAGACGAATGATTGGAAGAACACCGGGCAATATTGTGGCGGTAAGACCTCTTCGCGACGGTGTCATTTCAGACTATGAGGTCACAGAGGCAATGCTGAAATATTTTTTGGGTAAGGTACTTGGCAAAAGGGTATTTTTCAAGCCGAGGGTTGTTGTATGTGTGCCATCAGGTGTTACTGAGGTTGAAAAAAGAGCAGTCTTAGATGCGACATACGAAGCAGGTGCTAAACAGACATTTTTAATAGAAGAGCCAATTGCAGCAGCTATTGGTGCGGGGCTTGACATATCAAGGCCGGTAGGATGCATGGTAATTGACATCGGTGGTGGAACAACAGACATTGCTGTGATTTCTCTTGGTGGGGCTGTAGTTAGCGAATCCATTAAAGTTGCAGGGGATAAATTTGATGAAGCAATTATCCGATATATAAGAAAGAAACACAGTGTTGCTATAGGCGAAAGAACTGCAGAAGAGCTCAAAATAAACATTGGATGTGCATACAAAAAACCAAGGGTAGAATCTATGGAAGTGCGCGGAAGAAGCCTTTTGACAGGTCTTCCAAAGACGATAACTGTTACATCTGACGAGATGCTTTTGGCTTTAGAAGAGCCTGTGTCGGCAATAATTGAAGCTGTACACAGAGTCTTGGAAAATACGCCGCCTGAGCTTGCAGCAGATATTACCTCAACTGGAATAGTGATGACAGGTGGTGGGAGCCTTTTGTGGGGGCTTGACAAGCTAATTTCTGAAAAGACAGGGATTCCTACAAGGATTGCTGACGACCCTGTGTCGTGTGTTGCTCTTGGGACAGGGAAGGCGTTAGAATCCTTAGATGTTTTGGAAGCAAGTCTTATAAAAGACCCAAGAGTCAGATAAAAAAGGGGATTGCAGAAAAGATGATTAGAGGAATTTACACATCGGCATCTGGAATGATTTTGAATCAAAAACTAATGGATTTAACAGCAAACAATGTGGCAAATGTGAGCACAACCGGATTTAAAAGGGATGTTGCGCAGATTGAAAGTTTCAGAAACATGCTTGTCTATAGGATATACGACAAAGTGACTTCGCCTGACAATGCAATAGGATATATGTCACTTGGCGCAGATGTGTCAAGGATTGTAAGCGACTTTTCACAGGGACTTTACATAAAAACAGATGAACCTCTGAACTTGGCAATAAAAGGAGATGGATTTTTTACCATTGAGGTGCCAGAAAATCAGGGTGCTCAGCAAATCTTTTATACCAGAAATGGTGCGTTTACTTTAAATTCGCGGGGCGAGCTTGTAACACTTAATGGTTTTTACGTTCTTGGACAGAATGGAAGGATTGTTCTTCAAAATGGCGGGCAAGTAAGAATTGATGAGCAGGGGAATGTCTATCAGAATGGAAGAATTGTTGACAGACTCAGGGTTGTTGATTTTCAGGATAAAAGCCTTCTTCGTAAAGTAGGTAATAACCTGTATGAAGCAGATGCTACAGTCCAACAGATACCATTTTCAGGCAAGGTGCTTCAAGGGTATTTGGAAGGTTCTAACGTAAATTCTGTTCAAGAAATGGTCAACATGATAAATGTTCTAAGAGCGTATGAAGCTAACCAGAAGGCGTTTGTTATTCAGGATGAGACGTTGCAAAAGGCAGTAAATGAGATAGCAAGAAAGTAAGTTTTATATTTTTTTAGCTTGCGAAAAGAATTAGCAAGATAAAAGGAGGAAAAAAATAAGATGATGAGAGCACTTTATTCTGCCGCTCTTGGTATGAAAGCACAGCAGACAAATGTCGATATCATATCCAACAACCTTGCCAATGTGAATACAACAGCTTTCAAAAAAGACAAAGCTGAGTTCAAAGACCTTTTGTATGAGACCCTCTCAAGAGCAGATGTTGTAGCAGGTGATGGGAAGCCTGTAAGTCTTCAGATAGGTCATGGTGTCACAATCTCTGCTATAACAAAAAGCTTTGCAGAAGGAAACTTGGAGAGGACTGAAAACCCGCTTGATTTGGCTATTCAAGGGGAAGGATTTTTTGTTGTGTCAACCCCAAACGGTCCAAGATATACAAGGGATGGGAGTTTTAAAGTTTCCAATGTTGAGGGACAAATAAAACTTGTGACTTCAGATGGATATCCTGTTTTAGCAGAGGGTGATACTGAGATTATCCTTCCAGAGACTGCAATTTCAAGTATCACAATAGATGAAACAGGAAGAATTACTTACAAAGATGCAGAAGGACAGGTTCAAGATTCGGGGCTGAAAATTAAAATAGTGAGGTTTATAAACCCTCAAGGACTTTTAGCAGAGGGGAAAAACCTGTATAATGTTTCTGCTGCATCTGGTGACCCTGTGTCTGAAGAGGAGATGGAAGGTCAAAAAAGCAGGATTTTGCAGGGATTTTTGGAGATGTCGAATGTTCAAGTTGTTGATGAGATGGTAAAGTTAATTATTGCTCAAAGAGCGTATGAGATAAATTCCAAAGCTATCCAAACAGCTGACGATATGCTTTCCATGGCAAACAACTTGAAAAGATAAGTTTTATAAGGCAGGTAATTGTGAATGAGTGAGGTATCAAACATTAAAATTCAGGCAGATTATCAACAGGGAATTGGCAACTCTGTCATAGACAAGCTTGAAAAAGCATATTCTGAGAAAGATAAACAGAAACTCAAAGAAGCGTGTGAAGAATTTGAATCGATAATGCTTTCCACCATTTTTAAACAGATGCAAAAGTCGATACCCAAAGGTGGACTTTTTAAGGAAGGCATTGCAGATGATATCTTTAACGACATGTTTGTTGATGAGGTTTCAAAAAATGCTTCAAAGCAGGGAGGTATAGGTCTTTCAAAGCTTTTGTATGATTCTATGATAAAGAGGCTTGAAAACGAATATAAATTTAAAAAGGAATAGAAAGGCTGGCGTAATTATGCCAGCTTATTTTTTTTGGTTTTATTGTTGAAAATAAAAATTAATAGTTGTAAAATATATTTAAAAACACATAAAAACAAAAATCTTTCTTAATCACAATTTTTTATAGTTTTTTAAAGTTAACTTTTTGTTATGGAATTATGTCGAATGGAATTTGAACAAGGGGGTTTGATGAGATAATGTATAAATTTATATTCTCAGCATTTGGAGATGAGATATCAAGCAGTTTGGATGAACAGATAGAGGTTTTGAAAAAACATGGTATTGAGTATTTAGAGTTTCGGTCTGCAAATGGGAAAAACATTGCAGATTATACTGAAAATGAAGCAAAAGAAATTTTAGAAAAGTTGAAAGATAGTGGTATAAAGGTTTCAGCAATAGGGTCTCCAATCGGCAAGGTTGATGTAAACTGCGATTTTGAAAGGTATCTTGAACTTTTCAAGCACATCCTCCATCTTGCTCACATCCTTGAGACAAAATACGTACGCATCTTTTCATTTTATGTTCCAGAAGGTGAAGAAGAAAAGTATACAGATGTTGTCATAGAAAGGCTTTTGAAGTTTACTGAAATTGCCAGAAAAGAAAATCTTGTTCTTCTTCACGAAAATGAAAAAGAGATTTATGGAAGCAATGCTGAAAGGTGTTTTAAAATCCTCTCTGAGATCAACTCACCCAATTTGAGAGCAACATTTGACCCGGCCAATTTTGTTCAGTGCAAAGTAGAGGTCTATCCTCATGCATTTGAGCTTTTAAAGGATTATATTGAGTATGTACACATAAAAGACGCAAAATTTTCGGATGGAAGTGTTACCGTTGCAGGCGAGGGTGACGGAAGAATAAAAGATGTGATAGAAGCATTAAAGAGGATACACTTTTGTGGTTTTTTGTCGATAGAACCTCATCTTAACAATAACCTTCCTGGTGGTGGTCCTGAAAACTTTGCGAGGGCTTATAGGGCAATTAAAAAGATTATTGATGGGGAAGGAGAGATTTAAGAAATGTCAAAGCTTAAATTTGGAATTGTTGGCTGTGGGGTTATATCAAAGACACATGCGATTGCTATTTCAGCTCTTTCAAGTGATGCGGAGCTTGTTGCTGTGTGCGATGTTATAGAAGACAGAGCAAGAAAACTTGCCCAAGATTTTGGTGTGAAAAAGATATATACTGATTATGAAAAAATGCTTCTTGATTCTGATATAGATGTTATTTCAATCTGCACACCATCTGGTATGCATGCTGATATGGCAGCTTTAGCAGCAGACGCAAAAAAACATGTCATTGTTGAAAAGCCCATGGATATAACATTGTCTAAAGCTGATAAAATAATAGAGGCTCAAAATAGAAACAATGTAGTTATTTCTATAATCTCTTGACTTTGTCAGTTTGAAACTCAAAAAGCTTGGGAGGACTGGGATTGACAAAATTTGGACCTCAATTTTGTCACTACATCATTTGTTAATGCCAATAAATCCTAAACCTTCCTCATATGTCATGAAATTTTTTGGCCCCTTTATCTTCATCACATTCAGGATGTCTATAGCTCCTCCTTCTGTCCTTTGCTTTATCAAATATTTCTTCCCTTTTATCTCTATTTCAATAAAATTCATTGAATCTATCGCTTCCATTATCCTTTCACTACTTATCTCTTTACCTTTTTTCCTCAAAATATATTCCAATGTCCGTTGTAATAAAAATGCCAAAAAACATATCACAAAATGTCCTTTTATTCTACTTTCTGTAAAGTGATATATCGGTCGTACTTCTAAACAGCTTTTCATTACTCTGAATGACTGTTCTATCTTCCATAAATCGTGATATGCTCCTAAAACTTCTTCTACATCCATATCCTTTTTACTCGTCTGTATTGCATAATAACCGTCAAACTTCTCATCTCGTTTTATCGCTTCCTCATCCAATTCATATTCTTCTGTCTTTGATTTCTTCTTCAAATATCTCCTCGCACCTTTTTTCTCTAAGGATGTTATACTTCCTTTGTTCTCTAAAAGCTCTTTGGCTTTTGATACAAGTCTTTCCCTGTCTTCTTTGTCTTTCTTAGCTCTCTTGCTTGAATACGTTATTATCAGTCTCTCTTCTATTTTAAACTCTTTACCCTCTTCATCCTTGATAACATTTGTTCTTTCCAATACCTTATATTTGAATTCATCTCCATAAATTTCTTCAGCATTCAAACAACTTTTTCCATCAAGCCTTTTATATCCTTCTTGCTCAAATACTTCATCTAAAACTTCTTTACTTGCATTCTTTAATCTGCTTGCTACTATATAATCATATCCCGCTTCTTTTATCATCTTTAAATTTAATCTGCTGTTGAGCCCTTTGTCTGCTACTATCACTATCTTATCTATACTAAATTTTTCCTTCAGTTTCCTCAATATCTTTACCATTGTTTTGCTATCTATTGTATTGCCAGGAAAAAGTTCATAACCTATCGGCCTGCCTTCTTTGTCTACCAAAAGCCCTAACACAACCTGTACTTCATTTATCTTGTTGTCTTTGCTAAAACCAAAATTTTTAAGTTCATCGGCTCTACAACTCTCAAAGTATATTGTCGTCACGTCATAAAAAACTATATCAACCACCATCTTAAATAAATCCCTATTTCTCTGATACAGGTATGTCTCTAAATCCTCTTTTATACTGTCAAGAAAATCTAAACACCTGTATAATTGATTTAAATCTATATCCTCTTCAAATCCAAAATATCTATTCTTCTCATGATAAGTTCTCAGTTTGCTCATAGGTTCTATCAATCTCTGTATGGTCATTAAAAAACTTACTTTGTCTACGTCAAATTTTATCTTTCTCCCCCTTGTTGCTCTCTCTTTTAAAAATTTATCTATTTCAAGTTCTTCCCATAACTTTCTGAATACAATGTACCCCCAATTTTTTATAACTGCATCCGATACATCCTCTTCAGATTCAATAGTAACAGCTTCTGTATTGTCAGTAGTTGTTCTTTCAACAATATCAGATAGTTTTTTTACAATGTTTCTAAAAGCAGGATCATTTTTGAGGAGATCAAGTCTACCAAAATTGAATAGCACTCTTTGCTTAACCTTGCCATTTTCACGATAGTTTTCGACTAATCTAACATACTGGTAACCGCCAGCATTAGTTATTTTGACAAACATATGGTAGCTCCTCAAAGGTATTTTGAATAATTGTACCACAAAATATTCAAAATGTCAAGTATTTATAGCATATTTCAGACTCTAATTTGCCACTACAATTTTTAAAATTTTTTATTTTTCTATTTTCAAAACCCGCATAAATTAAGACTTTGTCATTTTTTGTTAGCTCAATAACCACTCCTAATTGACAAAGTCAAGAAAAGATTATTGATGGGGAAGGAGAGATTTAAGAAATGTCAAAGCTTAAATTTGGAATTGTTGGCTGTGGGGTTATATCAAAGACACATGCGATTGCTATTTCAGCTCTTTCAAGTGATGCGGAGCTTGTTGCTGTGTGCGATGTTATAGAAGACAGAGCAAGAAAACTTGCCCAAGATTTTGGTGTGAAAAAGATATATACTGATTATGAAAAAATGCTTCTTGATTCTGATATAGATGTTATTTCAATCTGCACACCATCTGGTATGCATGCTGATATGGCAGCTTTAGCAGCAGACGCAAAAAAACATGTCATTGTTGAAAAGCCCATGGATATAACATTGTCTAAAGCTGATAAAATAATAGAGGCTCAAAATAGAAACAATGTAGTTATTTCTATAATCTCACAGCACAGATACAGCGATTGTATGCAACTTTTAAAAAGACTAATGAACGAAGGGAAGTTTGGCAAGATAGTTTTAGCAACAAGCTACACTAAATGGTACAGGTCACAAGAATATTATGACAGCGGTAACTGGCGAGGTACTTGGAGCTTAGATGGCGGTGGCGCGCTTATGAACCAATCAATACATTACATAGACATGATCCAGTGGATTGTTGGAAAGGTTGAGGAAGTATATGCTTACTGCACAACAAGAGCACATAAGCGAATAGAAGTAGAAGATTGTGCTGTGGCTTGTGTAAAGTTTGAAAATGGTGCGATAGGCGAGATAGTTGGAACAACAAGTGCATATCCCGGTTTTGAAACGCGGCTTGAGATTTTTGGTGAACATGGTTCTGCAATAGCTGTAAATACTCAGCTTGAAAGTCTTTATTTCAAAGATGGGTCTGAGAAGGAGTATTTGGAGAATTACAAAAAGGAAGACAGGGGTCCTGTTGGTGCATCTTCTGCTGCCATCAAAGAAGAAGGACATGTAAGACAGTACAGAGATGTAATAAATGCTATAAAAACCGGAACAAAACCACTTATCCCAGCTGAGGAAGGTAGACATCCTGTTGAAATTATACTTGCCATTTACCTCTCAAGCTTGACAGGAAGACCTGTAAAACTTCCTCTTGAAAGTGATGAGGAGGTTTTAAAAGAGATTGAAAAGATAAAAGGCAAAGGATTTTGAGGTTAGAAATAAAAATATAGATGTAAAAAAAGGGGCTGGTTGACCTGTTATATTTTAATGTTGTTTGGCAACAGCCCCTTTTTTGATTATTTTACCCTTCAAAAAACTGTGCAACCTCTTTCAAAAGCTTTCTGATTGGCAGGTTTTGAGGACATTTTTCTTCACACAAACTGCACTCTACACAGTTTGAAGCTTTTTGTTCTACCTTTTCAGGCTTTAAATATGCTTTTTTTGTTTCTTCATACATGTTGTAGACCTTTGCGTCATTGTAAAGATTAAAGTTGCGGGGAATATCAACACCATTTGGACATGGCAGACAGTACTTGCAACCAGTACAATCAATAGGTTTTAACTCAAGGTATTTTTGGGTTACCTCATCTATGAGTTTTAGCTCATCCTCAGAAAGACACCCAACGTACCCTTCATCTGCTGTTTTTATATTCTCAATCACCTGCTGCATTGAACTCATTCCGCTCAAAACAGTAGTAACTTCTTTTTGATTCCAGAGCCACAAAAGCCCCCACTGTGCAGGTGTTCTTTTGACTTTTGTCTTTTCCCATACTATTTGAACCTGCTCAGGGGGTTTTCTTGCAAGCTTTCCGCCCAAAAGCGGTTCCATTATTATAACTCCAAGGCCTTTAGCGTGGGCATACTTCAAACCTTCTTCCCCTGCCTGATAGTTTCGGTTTAAATAGTTGTACTGTACCTGACAGAATTCCCAGCCATCGTACTCATCAATTATTGTTTTGAACGTGTCAAGACTGTCATGAAATGAAAAACCAATATGTTTTATTTTGCCCTTGGATTTAACTTTTTCAATCCAGCTGAAAATGTCCATGCTCTTTAACATGTCCCATCTTTGTTTATTTAGCGCATGTAAAAGATAAAAATCAATATAATCAGTGTCAAGCCTCTTTAGTTGTTCATCAAGTATCATATCTGCATCTTCAATCTTTGTAAGCTTCCACACAGGCAACTTTGTTGCAAGTTTTACTTTGTTTCTATATCCCTCCTTTAAAGCTTTGCCCACAACAACTTCACTGTTTCCACCATGGTAACCATACGCCGTGTCAATGTAATTTACTCCATTGTCAATTGCATATCTTATCATCTCAATTGCCAAAGGTTGGTTAATTTGAGATGCGTCGTCACCAAGGATAGGTAAACGCATACATCCAAACCCGAGCGCTGATACCTCAAAATCAATATTTGGAAACTTCCGATACTTCATCTTTTAAACCCTCCTTATATTGCAAAATAGTCCATTTAAAAACAAATGGCTTGAGAAGTTAACATTCTCAAGCCATTATTTTATTTTTAATAATTTCTCAGTCTGAATAATTTTTCACAAGGAAATCAAAGCTCATTTTAAGGCTTTCAAAAGGCAGACGCTGACACACATCCTGTTCAATTATATACCATTCAACTCCTGCCTCATTGCAAGAAGCTATTATTCCATCCCAGTCCAAATTTCCGAATCCTACTTCAAACATGCCTTGCCTGAAATCTTCAATCATTCCCATATCTTTAAGATGTATAAGAGGAATTCGACCTTCTAAACTTCTTATCCACTTTTCAGGGTTTGCACCCGCAAACTGGACCCAATAAGTATCAATTTCGATCATGAGATATTCTGGATTTGAGCTTTCAATAAAAAGTTCAAACCATGTCTTGCCATCATATTTTTTAAATTCAAAACTGTGGTTGTGATAAGAAAGTGTAATTCCTTCATCTTTCAATTTTTTACCAATTTCATTGCACTCAGCAGCAAATGCTATAGCACCCTCTTGCGACCTGTATTTAGAAGGGGCAGAGGGTATTGCAATGTGCAGGCATTCGTAAATCTTATGTTCACTAATAACACTCTCAATCTCTTCTTTGAGTCTTTCAAAAGGTATATGTGTTGCACATATTTTTAGACCAAACTCATCGCATATCTCTTTTAATCTTTTTGGGTGAATTTTACCAATTCCTGATATCTGAATAGCTTTAAAGCCAATTTCGCTTATTTTCTTAAGGCTGTGGTATATTTCTTCTTCTGTTTTCAAAAATTCACGGACTGTATAAAGCTGTGCAGCTATTTTGTCTTTGTTCATATTGTATTTTCCCCGCTTTTCTTTTGTTTAAGTTTATTTTATTATACCACAAAATATTACTCTTTAATAGCTCCAATCATGACCCCTTTTACAAAATACTTTTGCAAAAATGGATATATACACAGGATTGGTACTGTCGATACGACAATCGCTGCATACTTTATAAGCTCTGTCACAGCAAACCTGTCAGATGCATCTGAAATTCCTGTTGTCATATTCTCTGTGCTGTTCATAATAAGTATCTCTCTTAAAACAAGCTGAAGTGGATAAAGTTCTCTTGAACGCAGGTATATAATCGCACTGAAAAACGCGTTCCAGTGTCCTACAGCATAAAAGAGTATCATTACCGCTATCATTGGCATTGCAAGGGGTATCATGATTCTAAAAAGTATTGTCCAGTCCCCTGCTCCATCTATCCTTGCAGACTCTTCCAAGCTGTCCGGCACTGCGTGGAAACCAGTTCTCATTATAATCAGGTTTGTTGTTGAGATTGCACCTGGAATTATCATTGCCCAGATTGTGTCTATCATCCCAAGTGATTGGACAAGAAGGTAAGTTGGAATCATACCGCCACTAAAGTACATGGTAAATGCTATGAAAAACATTATCGGGTTTTTGAGCTTTAAGTTTTTTCTTGAAAGAACATACCCGCCCATTGTGGTAAGAAGAATGTTTATAGCTGTTCCTACAACAACGTAAACAAGTGTATTTCTATAACCTATCCAAATCATAGGGTAGCTAAGTAAGAGCTTGTATGCCTCAACAGAAAAGTCAAGTGGTCGCAATAAAGGACCTCTATATGCCATAAGCTTAATAGGATTGCTAAATGAAGCAAATATAACATATAACATTGGATACAGCATTGTAAAGCACAGCAGTCCTAAGAATATATAGTTGAAAGTATCAAATATTATTTCGCCTGCACTTTTTCTTATTTTCATCTTCAAAGTTCACCCCTTTTCTTACCAAAGCGATGTTTCTGTAAGTTTTTTAGCAATCTTATTTGAGAATATGACCAGTAAGAAGTTGATTACAGAGTTGAAAAGCCCAACCGCAGCACCATAGCTATAATCCATTTCCAAAAGACCTTTTCTGTATACATAGGTTGAAATAACATCTGCTGTTTCATATGTCAAAGGATTGTACATCAAAAATACTTTTTCGAACCCGACGTTCATCATGTGTCCAACTCTCAAGAGAAACATAATGACAATTGTTGGCAGTATTCCTGGTATTGTGACATAAAGTGCCTGTCTGAACCTTCCAGCACCATCAATCAGTGCTGCTTCATATAGCTGTGGGTCAATGTTTGAGATTGCCGCCAAGTACACAATCGAACCCCAGCCGAGGTTTTGCCAAATACCCGAGCCAACGTAAAGTGGTCTGAACCAGCCAGGTTCTGTCATGAATGAAATAGGTTCTGATAAAACACCAAGAGATTTGAGTATATTATTTATAAGACCGTCTCTTGCAAAAAAGTCCATAATCATACCAACAATGACAACTGTTGAAATAAAATGTGGCATATAGCTTACAGTCTGAAGAGTTCTTTTGTAAATGCTGTTTTTAATTTCGTTAAGTAAAAGTGCAAAGAGAATTGGAGCAGGAAAGCCAAATATGAGGTCATAAACGTTTATGAGTATTGTATTTCTGATTATTCTCCAGACATAAAAGCTATCGTAAACAAAGAACTCTTTAAACTTTTCCAAACCAACCCATGGACTGCCCCAGATACCTTTTGCTGGTGTAAAGTCTTTAAAAGCTATTTGAAGACCGTACATAGGGATGTAATGGAATATAAAATAATAAGCCACAACAGGGATAATCATTAAATAGAGGCTTTTGTTGCGTATAAGGTCTTTTTTGAGTTCTTGCCATCTACTTGGCTGATAAGACTTAATTGTTGCTTTTTCCATAATCCTTTGAACCTCCTCAAAGAAGATTTATAAAAAGAGCCTTGCAATAAGGTTTTTTAAGAAAAGCGATAATTTTTGCCTTGTTGCAAGGCTCTTTTTTCTTATGCATATTTTATCTTATTTTCTCTTTTTCCATCTGTCATATGCAGCTTGATAAATCTTTATAGCCTCATCAATCTTCATTTGTTTAAGAGTTTTTACAAATGAATCAACATTTGTTGCTTTTCCAGTCATAAGTCTTAAGAACATTTCATCATAGTACGTGTTGACTGTATTCATAATATTTGCAAGTCTCTTGGATTCTTCGTCTGTAAACGAAAGTGGTGGCAAAATTCTGTCATTTTTGACATCAGACCATTTTTGCATGACAGCTTCTTTTTGTTGTGGATGCATCATTTGAATCTGTAGATAATACTCGTCAGCTTGAACAAAAGGGCCGCTGATTGATGCACGAGCATATTTTGCTAAAGCTTCTGCTGCAGAAAGTCCCTGTGGGTTTTTCAAGATTTCATCTGTATAGTAAACCTTACCATCTTTCTTAATATAAGACTTTCCAAGTACACCATAGTTGAACGCTTCATATCCTTCTTTGCTGTAACCCCAGTCAAGCACCTTCATAGCAGTTGGTATGTCTTTACATGCAGTTGTTATAGCCGCGCTTGTTCGAGAGAACAAGAACTCAGCCTGTCCTAAAAGTGGCTGTTCACCTTTCTTGAGCACAGGGAACTTGGTAGCTATTATATCTTTCTTCAGGTTCAAGAAGAAGCCCATATCACCAGAAAGAAGTCCTATCCACGCACCAATTACATCATTTTGAACATTTGCTTTGATAACCTTCTGGTTCATTGTTAGAATATCCGGGTCAATGAGGCCCTCTTTCCACCACTTCTGAAGTGTTGCTATAAACTGTTTGTATTGAGGTTCTAATGGACCATATTTGACCTTGCCATTTACCTGGAAGAAATCTGTTTTTATTCCCCATGCACCTACTAAGAAAGAGGAATAGTCAAATGCATATCTTGGGTTTGAAGCATTTCTAAGGATTGAAAATCCTCTTTCATCCTTTTTGCCATTGCCGTTTGGGTCTTTTGTTACAAATGCTTTCAAAACCTTGTACCAGTCATCAACTGTTTCTGGTTCTTTTAATCCGAGCTTTTTCAACCAATCATTTCGTATTTGAGGTCCATAGTATACGCATGCAATTTTTGGGTTTGTTCCACGAAGAGCTGGGAATCCGTAAATGTCACCATCGTCTGTAACAATAAGTTTTTTGATGTCAGGATGTTGTTGCAAGTATTTTGATAAATTTGGAGCATATTTTGGCATATAGTCGTTAAGTCTAATAATAACTTTGTCAAGCAAAGCTTTTACAGGTCCACCAGGATAGTTATCAATCCAGTTCCACTCAATAATATCTGTCAGCTGTCTTGATGCAATCATGAGATTGAACTGGTCTGTTTCGCCACCGACCGGTGGGTGTTTGAACACAAGTTTTACACCGAGTTTTTTCTGCAAAAGTTGGTATGCTGCAATTGATGAATAGCTGTTGTATGACGTTGCAACCTTGGGGTCAAGACGAACAAAATAGGTAAGTGTTGGTATTGATTTTGCGTAAGCTGTTGAGGTTGATGAAACAAATGCTGGAATTACAAGCGATAAGGCAAATGCAATAACTACGATAATACTTAAAACCTTTTTAGAAGATTTGAACCAATCCATCTTTAAACCTCCTTGTTTTAAAAGTTTTTATTGATTTTTTCCAAATTACCCGCGACAAAAGTTTATTGTTTTCAGCAACTTGTCAGCGGGCTTTACAGCTTTTATTATAAAGGGGAGGTGAGGCTTTTTGAAAGAGGAAAATGTTAAGGTTTAAAGGACAATATTAAGCTTCTTAAAAATGTACTCATCATTTATATTTTCTTTGTAATTTGTTTCATTGCTTTTCAATATTGCTTGTATTATAATTGAAATTGCCCAAAAATGAGGGTTTAAATATATGATATTTGAGGAGGATTTTTTTAAGTATGTTCAAGAAAATATTGTGGCGATTTGTCTTTTCATATCTTGTTATTTTTATCATTCCGCTTTTGATAGGTATTGGGTCTTATTTTAGTATAAAAGACATCATGATGAGTAGCCTATATAGATATAACAAAACTGCACTTACTCAGCTTGAGGACAAGGTTGAGAATGAGATTGTAAAGTCTGTTGAATCTCTTGCAGATTGGATAAATTTAAATCCATATTATTTTATTTTTCTACCTGAAGCCAAAGAAGCGCTTGACAGCAGTGACAGACTCCTTAATATCAGAAATCTTTGCAGAGAAATATATTCACAGACATATAAAAATTCATATATAATTGATGCTTTCATATACATTCCTTCTGAGAACCTCATTGTAGGTCCGTCATATACTACAACACCTTATAACTACTATACATATATAAACAGACCGCTTGATATGAGCTATGAAAAATGGCTTGAGTTTTTGAGCGGCGAATACAAAATGAAATATATACCTTCTTTTAAAATAAAAGCAGACTATAAAAATCTTTCTACAATTGTATTCGCAAATACTTTATCACGATGGATAATAGATGGTAAAAATGCAAATGTGTTTGTAATAATAGACCAAAGCAAGATTGTCAGTACAATGAAAGAAATTGTAAGCTACCCTAAAGGGATACTTTGGATTCTGGATAGAGACAACAATCAAGTTCTTAAAGTTTCTGCAGAAAAGCAGAATATATTATTGCCAAAACTTAACTTTTCAATATACAATGACTTTACAATCAAAGAGCTTACATTAAACGGTGAAAAATGGATAATATATTATATTATATCACCTATTTATGGTTGGAAATATATATCCATGGTACCTGTTGACAGTTTTTTTGAAGAGATACGAAAAATACGTAATCTGAGCCTTTTTCTTCTTGGATTTATGAGTATTATTGGCAGTATACTTATATTTTTCTTCAGTATGCAAAACTACAGACCGCTGAGTGAGATAAAGAGATTGTTGCAAGCAGGTAGTGAAGCAAAGAGTTCTGAGCATGAAAAGAACGAATTTGATTTTATAAGAGACCTCGTTGTTCAAACACTTTCTAAAGAAGAGGAACTGAAAAAGCAAATAATGAGATTTTCTCCAATTATAAAAAATAATTTATTGTATCAGTTGCTTCTTGGCAGTGCATTGCCTGAGAACATAGGTGAATTAGAACTAAAAACCCTTGAAATGCAAAAACAAGATGCAAAATTTTTGGTATGTTTGATAGAAATAGATGACTGCTCAGGGTTTATAAAAGAAGAAAGTGATAGTGAATATTCTCTTGTAACTCTTGTTGTTACAAACGTTATGGATGAGCTTTTAGAGACAAATGGTTTCAAACACTGGGATGTTTTGTTTTCAAGGACAAGGTTGAGTGTTATTGTTGAAATTAATGATAATGTTGAGGATAGTATTAAAGAGCTTTCAGAAATATTTGAAAATATGATAGAGTTTTTAGAGAAAAACTTTTCAATTTATATGTCTGTAGGTATAAGCGGGATGGTTATGGGCATAATAAATTTAAAGTTTGCATATGAGCAGGCCGAAAAAGTTCTTTCATTGAAATTTGTAAAGCCTAATATGAAGATTTTCAAGTTTTCTGAGCTCTCTCAAGATATAACGTCCGAAAAGGAGTTTTTACCCAAAGACATTGAAAACAAAATTATAAATGTTGTTAAAGAAGGTAAGGTTGAAGGGGTTTATGAGGTATTTGAAAATATCAAAAATCATATAACAGCGGCAAACTCACCTCATATGGCCAAGATGATACTTATATATCTTTATGGGCTTTACTATCAACTTTTAAACAGTATTCCAAACAAAGTCGGGGAAAAACAAAAACCTGAACCAGAAAAGGTTATGAGGTTAATAATTGAAGAGAAGAATCCCAAAAAGGTCCTTCAAACAATACAGGAAGACTATAAAATACTTGCAGAGAATGTGATAGTTAACAAGCAGAAAATAGGCAATGACCTGATTTCAAATATTTTGGACTATATTCATCAGCAGTATTCAAGCTCAGAGATATCACTTTCTACAATCGCAGATAAGTTCAATATAACTCCGCAGTATCTTTCAGCAATCTTCAAAGAAAAGACAGGGCAGAATATAAGCGATTATATCCAGAACTTGAGAATGCACAGAGCAAAAGAACTTCTTCTGTCAACCGACTATTCGGTGTCTCAGATTGCTAAGATGATAGGATACACAGAGGTAAGTGGGTTTACCAAGGCTTTCAAGAAGTTTGAGGGTGTATCTCCCAACAAATTCAGAGAGCTTAACAAATCACAGTAAAAAAAGAGCGGGAGGGAGAAGATTGAGATTTCTTCTCATCCCGCTAAAATTATCTTTAATAGATTTGCTGGGGGATGCTATAAGATATTTTTCAACATTGCAATTCTTTTTTCTCTGTCCTTTACAAACCTTTCAATGCCGCTGTATATGCTGTCGCAATCAAGGTGCGCTTCTTTTAAAACCTCATCAACTGTTCCACCTGTTCGCCAACTATCATCCCAGTCGCTTGAAAGTGAGTATTCTTCAGACACTTTTGAAAATATCCAGTCATGCATGAGCTTTTTGCTCTCGTTTGTGATTACCATGGAGTCTATCCAGTCTTCAAGCGGCAGAACCTTATTTCTGTACTCATCTTCCTGCATCATGAAAAGTTCAAAGCTTGGTGCAGCAATTATCTTAAGGTTAAAATCTTTTCTAAGCTGAGGCAGAAGTTTTATTAAATTGTAGGTTGTGCTTGTGCCCCTGACAATTATCGTTCCGTCCTTTCTTCTATTTGGGTCAAAATCATTTATGATATACGCTCCTTTCGCGGCTTCAAAATGTGACGGAATACCAAGTGCGTTTCTGTCTGGTATTTCAATTGGTGGTCTTGTAAGATGCAGAGCTATGTTGTTTATGTCAGTTGCAAGTGCAGCGCCAAGTAAAACGGGTACTTCGTTGTGTTCCCAAGGGTAAAGATTTATAATCTTTCCTTTCGGTAAAAGCTGCAAAACTCCAGGTTCAAATATCCCAAAGTGTGTTCTTGAATCTTCAGCAGTCTCCGGGCCAGAATGACCTGCTACCCAAATGACCTTGCCAAACTTTATTGGTGAGTCTTGAGCCATTTGTGAAAATAGCCTTATTGCGCCATATTTGAGATACATAAATGACCCATATGTTGATGTTATAGCCCAAAAACCATTGAAATCTTCATATGGATTTTCACTCAAATTTACTGTTGCCAATCCTGCACACACACCAGCATTTAAAAACTCTGTTATTGCAGATGGTAAAACTGCTCCGTTTATATTTTTTTCTCTATCATACACTCCAAATCCACCAAAATCATCTTTCCCAAGACCAAAACCGTGAAGGTTTGTTGACTCTGTAAGGTCAGCAGATGTTGCAATCACAAGAGGCCTTCCGTACTTTCTGCCGACCACACCGTTTATATACATTCCCCATTTTGCTAAGGCTGCTCTGTTTGGAACGTTCTCACCTGGCTTTGCAAAAAGCCACTCAGGATAGTTTTTGTAATCGTATATAGCCGGGTCTTTATATGGGTTCTGGTTTAAAACAAATGTTGAAGGTGCTTCTTTTGGCAAAGCTTCTGCAATCTCAATAAGTGTGTCTGTGATATACTTTAAAAGCTCTTCATCTTTTGTAAGTACCTTATTTATAATCTTGAGGTTTTCTTCCCATTGTTTTTTCTCTTCATCCGGATCAGATGGCGCAGGTTTTCCAAAACCCACAAATTCAACACTGTACTTTTCCATGAAAGGTTTTCTTGTCTCCCAGAAAATCTCTGAGTTTTTCTTGTGGGGTACACCGTGAGATTTGTTGTCATACACACCATACTCATATCCTTTTTTGGTCTTAAACCACATGAGATTAGGGATATTCTCATCTGCCTCTTCTACTGCTCTTTTGATTGTAAAGTAAACATCCTGCCAGCTATGACCGTTCATTGTTCCATGAACCTTCCAACCATGAGCAGAAAACCACTCTTCAGGTGTGCCATATACAACAGATGAAAATGGTCTATCATCAATTCCAAAATCGTTCCAGTCCAAAAGCCAGAAAAGATTACCAAGTCCATATGCCCATGCACCATTTTGAGATTCATGTGTGGCACCTGCTGTCAGTGCACCTTCACCTTCAACTAAAAAGACTTTTACGTTTTGAAGACCTGCTTTTTTGAGTGCCAAAGCTTGCCCAACAGATGCTGGAAGACCATGAGCAGAGGGTCCTGTGTTGAATTTCAATAGCAGTGTCTTTCCGCTTGACTCAGCATGCCCGGGAAGTCCGCCTCTGTGCCTGAAAGTGAGAAGGTCGTAGTATCGTACAAGTCTATCTTCAGCAATCAAATATTTTTCATCTTTGGTTTGTCTGTACATCTCATCAAAAGCATCACCAATAACTGAAAAAATAGAATAAATAATTGGTATTGTGTGTCCGGCTGAGAGAATTAGCCTGTCGTTGAATCTATATTCAGGCTTTCTAATGTCATATAACATCTTCTTTCCAAATAAAAGAGAAATAAGCATGTGAGCTTTTGAATGAGACCCACCAGGATGACCACTTTGCCTGTAGTTCAATGTAAAATCAAGATACTGATATGTTATGTCTTTGATCTTTTCCCAGAGCTGAAATTCTCTCTCCATTTTAAACCTCCCACAAAATTATTCATGATTTCTAACACTTTGACCTTAATTATAACAGCAATCAATAGCATTTTAAAGTGGATTATTTTAAATCTGAAACGAAAATTTTAAGATAAATGTTTAACAAAACACATATTTATTGAATTTTCAAAAGCCAAAAGCCATAAAACATTTTATAAATTCCAAAACAAAAATATTGGAATTGTATTTAATTATGTTGACTTTTTGAATTAAAGAATTTACAATTTAATATTATCTACTTTTTAAAGGTTTAGTGTTATAATATTTTGAAAGCCATGCAAAAAATTTGACAAGAAAATTGTCAGGGGGGCTTTACGTTGTTACATACATTTGTCAATGCTATACAGGGTGTACTGGTTATTTTATTTGTCCTGATGCTCGGATATTTTCTTGCAAAGTATAGGTGGTTTGACTCAAAAGTATCAGACCTTTTTGCAAAGGTTGTTGTAAATGTGTCGCTGCCACTTTATATGATAGTAAATCTTACTTCGACCTTTACAAAAAATGAGCTTGAACATTCGGCAAGAGGACTTTTGATTCCATTTTTATCAATCCTGCTTTCTTACAGTATGGCTGTGATAATAGCAAGAGTTGCAAATGTAAAAGTTCACAGAAGAGGTCTTTTTGCTGCAATATTTTCTCTTTCAAATTCGATATTTGTAGGACTTCCTATGTCTCTTGCGCTTTTTGGAGATGTCGCAACACCTTATACTTTGCTTTATTACATGGCTAACACAACAATCTGGTGGACGCTTGGTGTATATGGAATTATTAAGGACAACAGAGAAGAAAAACAAAATGTTTTGAGCATAGATACCCTGAAACGTATATTTAACCCGCCTCTGATAGGATTTTTGATAGGAGTTGGTCTTGTACTTTTGCAGATAAAGCTTCCAAAATTTATATTTGATAGCTTTAAAATGGTAGGAGGGCTTACAACCCCCCTTTCCATCTTCTGTGTTGGAATAACAATGTACGAGATGGGATTTAAAAATTTCAGATTAGACAAAGATAGCATTTTAGTATTTGCAGGCAGATTCCTTGTTACACCTTTTATCACTTGGCTTCTTTCACATTTTATTCCCGTTCCCAAACTCATGCGAGATGTGTTTATCATAATGTCTGCTATGCCTGTGATGGTAAATTCAGCTATAATCTCAAGAGTATATAATGGTGATTATGAATTTGCTACTGCTATGATTACATATTCTACTGTGTTTTCGGTTGTAATAATGCCATTTTTGATGGTATTAATTAAGATTATTTAGTTTTTTCAAGGTTCTTTTTCTTAAATGTGGTGATAAGAACCATTGTGGTCAAAGCTATTGTAGCAAGGCCAGGTATGTAAAATCCAGCCCATGGAGAGATTTTTTGCGAAATTGTTCCTGTAAATAGGTTTCCAATTGGTGTTGTTCCAGCATTGCAAAGAAAGTAGATACTCAGAACCCTTGCTCTGAAGTCATCACTTGATGAAAGCTGCAAAAGTGCGTTTGCGCTTGTGTTAAAGCTTATTGCAAGAAGCCCTACAAACACAAATAGTACGCAAGCAACTGCATAGCTTTTGTTAAGACCAAGAAAAATGTAAACTATTGACACAGAGAGGATGAACTTAAAAAGGAGATTTAAATTAATCTTTTCCTTTCTTCTTGTAGCTGTCAAAAATGCGCCCATCAGTGAGCCAATGCCCATCGATGACATCAAAAAACCAAAACCTGTTTCATTTCTGCCCAGAGCAAGTTTTGCATACACAGGGATAAGAACGTTAAAATTGAGTATGAATGTACCCATGATTAAAACAAGCGATATTGTTCTCAGAAGCACTTTGTTCATATAAACGTATTTAAGTCCTTCAACCACCTCTGCAAAAACGCTTTTACCATTTTCCTCTTTTTGGGGCTCTTTGGCGTCAATCAAAAATACGCCTATAATGACTGGCACAAAACTTATAGCGTTTGCCAAAAAACACATTTCAATTCCTGCTGTTGATATAACCAAGCTTGCGACAGCAGGGCCTATGATTCTTGCAAGATTAAAAATCATAGAGTTAAGACCAACAGCGTTTGGCAAGTCCTCTTTTCCAACGAGAGTTATCATATAAGACTGTCTTGCAGGGTTATCAAATGTTGTAACAAGACCTCTTAAAATAGCTAAAACTACTAAGTGCCAGTAGCGAACTGTGTGAGTATATGTAATCAAAAATAGAATGAAAGCAAAGAATAGAAGAAGGCTTTGAGTTAACAAAATAATCCTTCTTTTTTGCATTTTATCAAGTATTGCCCCTGCAAAAAGCGAAATAAACATTACAGGTACTTGTTCACATGCAGTGACAATACTAAGAAGCAGTGCTGAATTTGTAATGCTTAAAGCCAGCCACTGCATTGCCATGTTCTGCATCCATGAGCCAATCACCGATATTGCCTGCCCAAACCAGTAGTATCTGTAATTTTTGTGCCGTAATGCTCTAAAAGGTCCTGAAAATAATACATATTGCATTAGTCAACACCTTCTTATGATATATTGAGGAATATGTTTGAATATTGTGGATATATTTATCATCACCTCTCAATATTAATTTTGAATATAATTAGCTTTAAAATTATTATAACATCTGAACTATTAACAATCAAATAACACCTATCAAAAATGGGCAGAAATCACAAATTTAATTATTCATTCTGCACAAATAATAAATTATTTGTAATTACAAGAGGAGTTTAATAAGATTTAGTGTTGAAATAATGTGTATTTTTGTTGATTTATTTTGATGGAAAATGTAAAATATATTATGAAATAAAGGTCAGACAAGGAGGGATTTATATGGAATTCAAATTCAATTTTGAACCCGTGATGAAAAGTGATTTTATAAATGTAAGCAGAAGTAGTATTTACAAAAGTGACAAGAAATATGGTTTTGAGTCTTTCAGATTCAGAGTGGACTTGCCAAATAAGAATTATGATGTAAAGATTGTGCTTAAAAATCTCGAGGTTGATGTTGCAAAAGCTAATGTTATGGTTTTCCCAAGAAGAATAATGTTAAAGGATTTAAAAATAAAATATGGAGAAGTATTGCAAGAAGAATTTACTGTCAATGTAAAAGATGAAAGAATAGTGTTTGAAATTGAAACTGATGGGGCTGAGGTTTGTAGTATAGAAGTTAAAGAGGCCCAAAATCCTATTGTTATTTATCTTGCTGGAGACTCTACTGTTTGCGACCAGGAAAATTTGCCTTATGCCGGCTGGGGTCAGGCGTTTGGCTGCTTTTTCAAAAAAGGAGTTTCTATTTCCAATCATGCCTACTCTGGGAGATCATCTAAAAGTTTTATCGAAGAGGGAAGGTTGGAACAAATTCTTCAGACCATAAAAGAGGGTGATTATCTTTTCATCCAGTTTGGTCACAACGACCAGAAGGATGATAAAAGATATACTGAGGCAAATACTACATATAAGATAATGTTAAAGGTTTATATAGATGAAGCACGAAAAAGAGGAGCTGTACCGGTTTTAGTGACACCTGTTGCACGAAGACATTTTGATGAAAATGGGAAAATTGCTGGTAGCGGACTTCATTTTGATTACCCTAAGGCTATGAGGGAGTTGGCAGAGGAAGAAAATGTTTTTCTGATTGATTTGCTTCAAATGAGTTCCCAGCTTTATGAAAAACTTGGGGTTGAAGAGTCAAAAAAGCTCTTTGTCTATGCAAAGCCGGGTGAATATCCTCAGTTTCCTGAAGGTATAGAAGACAATACGCACTTTAATATGTATGGTGCTTGTGAGATTGCAAGGCTTGTGGTTGAGGGGATAAAAAAAGTAGATTTAAAACTCAGAGAATACCTGAGGTAAAAAATTTTGTTCATGCTGCCTGAAAAAATTTCTCTGGCAGCTTTTTTTGTCTTTAAAATAAATGTTCACATTGTTATTTTTCAAACATAGGTATATAATAGATAAAGTAATAAATCACTTTCATATGAAAGGGGGACGAGAATGGGAAAACTTTTTGGGACAGATGGTGTGAGAGGCGTTGCAAATAAAGAACTTACATGCGAACTTGCGTTCGACTTAGGAAGAGCTGGGGCGTATGTGCTAACTGAAATGCACAAAAAACCTAAAATCTTGATTGGCAAGGACACAAGAATCTCATGTGATATGCTGGAGGCAGCCCTCTGTGCAGGACTTACCTCTGTAGGAGCAGATGTGTACTTGGCAGGAGTTGTTACAACACCTGCAATAGCTCACTTGGTAAAATTCCATGGGTTTGATGCAGGGATTATGATATCCGCATCACACAATCCTTATGAATTCAACGGTATTAAGCTTTTTAATTCTCAGGGCTTTAAGCTTTCTGACCAGATTGAAGAAAAAATTGAGGACATTATTTTAAACAAAAAATGGGATGAGGTTCCACACGCTCAATTTGATGCAATAGGAAGGGTAAGTAGGGTTGATCTTAAAAAGGATTATCAAGAATACTTGAAATCGACATTAAATGGAGCAAGCTTCAAAGGGCTTAAAATTGTCATTGACTGTGCAAATGGTGCAGCATATAAGATAGCTCCAGAAGTTTTTGAAGAACTTGGTGCAGAGGTTGTGGTAATAAATAACCAGCCAGATGGTACAAATATCAACAAAGAGTGTGGCTCTACACATCTCAAAATGCTCCAGCAAGAAGTTGTTAAAAACAGAGCTGACTTTGGCATTGCATATGATGGTGATGCAGACAGGACGCTTTTTGTTGATGAAGAGGGCAATATTGTTGATGGCGACAAAATAATGCTTATTTTAGCACAAAACCTAAAACAGCAGGGAAGACTAAGTCGCAACACCTTGGTTGTGACAGTCATGAGCAACATGGGGCTTTTTGTCGCGGCAAAAGAGCTTGGAATAGAGCTTGAAGTTACAAAAGTTGGAGACAGGTATGTTTTAGAAAAGATGCTTGAAGGCGGATATTCAATTGGCGGTGAGCAGTCAGGTCACATAATACTTTTAGACTTTGCAACAACAGGCGATGGAATTTTAACCAGTCTTCAACTGACAAAGCTTATAAGAGAGAGTGGTAAGAAGCTTTCTGACCTTGCAAAGATCATGAAGGTATATCCTCAGGTGCTTGTAAACGCTAAGGTTGAAAATGGCAAGAAAGACCTTTATTCAAAAGATCCTGTAATTTTAGAGGCAATCAAGAAGGTTGAAGAAAAGCTAAACGGCAAAGGAAGGGTTTTGATAAGACCATCTGGCACAGAGCCTTTAATCAGGGTAATGATTGAAGGTGAAGACTATGAAGAGATTAAAAAAGATGCGGAAGCTCTTGCAAGCTTGATTGAATCAAGGCTTTCATAAAATAAAAGTTTCTGAGCCAAGTTAAAAAGGCCTTTTTAAAAAAGGCTTTTTAAAAGCGCCAGGACCTCTGGAAATTATAGCGCTATTGCCTTTGCGCATTTTTTCCAGAGGTTGACGAGGACTGGGGAGAATCGAGGTTTTCGGCGGGTGCCCCAGCGGGGTTTTGCCTTTTTCCCTCGTAACTTTCTGCTACAAACCCCGGAAGGCAACTTCTGGGACAAAGGCAGAAAGAAAAAAGGCTTATATCCTTGTATTTGCTGTGACAAATTAGCAGCTTGGAAATTAAATATAAAGCTCAAGAGGAGGACAAAAACAATGTGCGGAATTGTTGGCTATGTTGGCACAAAAAACTGTGTTCCTATTTTGCTCTCTGGGCTTAAAAGACTTGAGTACAGAGGATACGATTCTGCCGGTGTGGCAGTTATCGATATAGATAAATCAAAGATTGACATAGTAAAGACAAAAGGAAGGCTTACCGTTTTGGAAGAGAAGCTAAATCAAAATCCCATTGAAGGTTTTGTTGGGATTGGTCATACAAGGTGGGCAACACACGGTGAGCCATCTGATGAAAATTCGCACCCGCATGTGAGTCAAAACGGCAAGATTGCAATTGTTCACAATGGAATCATTGAGAACTATTTGAAGCTGAAGGAATTTCTCATAAAGAAAGGTTACACTTTTGCATCAGATACAGACACAGAGGTTGTTGCTCATCTTATAGAGTATTACTATGACGGTGACATTTTAGATGCATTTATAAAGACTCTTGAAAAGATACAGGGGTCATATGCGCTTGGTGTTCTTTGTCTTGACAGACCGGATATGATACTTGCAGCAAGAAAAGACAGTCCATTAATTGTGGGACTGGGCCAGGATGAAAACTTCATAGCATCAGATATCCCAGCTATTCTGGAGTACACAAGAGATACCTATATTCTTGAGGAAAATGAGATTGCCATTGTGACAATGGATAAGGTAGAGATTGTAAACACTGAAAAAGAGTCAGTTAAAAAAGAGGTATTTCATGTTACATGGGATGTATCAAGCGCGGAAAAAGGCGGCTATGAACATTTTATGATAAAAGAGATAATGGAGCAGCCAAAGGCTATCAGAGATACCTTGACAGGAAGGCTTCCAGACAGTGGTTTTGAAGTGAACCTTGATGGAATTAAGATTACCAAAGAGGATTTACAAAAGCTTAATAAAATATTTATCGTTGCATGTGGCACAGCATACCATGCGGGGATTGTCGGAAAACATGTCATTGAAAAGCTTACAAGAATTCCTGTCGAGGTTGACATTGCAAGCGAGTTCAGATACAGAGACCCAATCGTAGATGAGAATACATTAACAATTGTGATTTCCCAGTCTGGTGAGACAATAGACACACTTGTTGCAATGAGAGAGGCAAAGGCAAGAGGTTCAAGAACGCTTGGTATTGTCAATGTTGTTGGATCGTCAATTGCAAGAGAGGTAGATGACTGTCTTTATACATGGGCAGGACCAGAGATTGCGGTTGCATCAACCAAGGCTTATACAACACAGCTAATATGCCTGTATCTTATTGCGCTTGACTTTGCGACAAAGCTTGGAACAATTTCCTATGAAGAGTTTGCAAATATCAGAGATGAAATAAAGAGACTTCCTGAAAAGGTTGAGTATGTTCTGACACACAAGGAGAACATTCAAAAATATGCATCAGAGCATTTCAATGCAAAAGACATCTTTTATTTGGGAAGAGGTTTGGACTTTGCGGTTGCAATGGAAGGATCTTTAAAACTCAAAGAGATTTCGTACATTCACTCAGAAGCATATGCAGCAGGTGAGCTAAAGCATGGAACAATAGCACTGATTGAAGACGGAACATTTGTAATTGCGCTTGCAACGCAAGAGAAGCTTTTTGAAAAGATGGTGAGCAACATAAAAGAGGTAAAATCCCGTGGTGCTGTTGTGTTATCTGTTGCACAGGAAGGAAATACCGAGATAGAAAATGTGTCAGACCATGTTTTATATATTCCAAGAACGCTTGACATTTTAGCACCAGTTTTGACGGTTGTGCCTTTGCAACTTTTTGCATACTACACAGCAGTCCAGAGAGGCTGCGATGTTGACAAGCCAAGGAACTTGGCAAAGAGTGTGACTGTAGAGTGATTTGAAAGGGGACTTTTATTTAAAGTAATAGAAGGGATAAGTGGTTACAGCTATATCAATTAAAAAAGACTGTATCACTTATCCCTTAATTTTTTTATATCTTTCTCCCCACTCATACATCGCATCAAGAATAGGTTTTAGACTAAGCCCGAGCTCTGTAAGCGTGTACTCAACCTTTGGTGGAACCTCTGGGTAAACCTTTCTAATAACAAGTCCATCCTTTTCCATTGACCGCAGCTGCTGTGTGAGAACTTTCTGGCTAATGCCATTAATAGATTTTAGAAGCTGGTTAAACCTTTTTGTACCATCCATGAGCTCTCTCAAAATAAGGATTTTCCATTTACTGCCTATCAAGGTCAGCGTAATTTCCACAGGACAGAGTGGCATATTATCATTTGAGTTTTTCAAAATTCATAACTCCTTTTTTCTTTGAGGTTACCTAAAATATAGTATATCACAAAAAAGTACCTACTTGCAATTATATACTAATAGTAGATAATATATTATTTGTAATCAGTGTAAGGGAGGAATTATAAAGTGAAGATAATAGGAATTGTTGGCAGTCCGCGCAAAGGTGGCAATACAGAAATTTTGGTTGAAAAAATCTTAAGCGGTGCAAAAGAAGCAGGGCTTGATGTGGAAATATTTAAATTGAATGAGCTGAATATTCATCCCTGCCAGGGATGTAATTTTTGCCAGGAAAACGGCAGGTGCAAACAGCAAGACGACATGCAAAAAATATATGATGCGATGTATTCTGCCGACGCACTGGTTGTTGGCTCTCCAATTTACATGAGTTATATAACTGCCCAGACAAAAATCTTTTTAGACAGACTTTATGCCCTTTTAAAGATTGGAGAAGGTCCAAGAATACCTGCTGGCAAAAGGTGTGTGCTTGTATATACTCAAGGCGGCGGCACAGATGGTCAAAAGGTTATGGAAGAGCTCTCTATGTTTTTTAAAGATGCACTGGGAATGGATATAAAGGCAATAATCGGGGCTAACAATCTTAATCCCATTGGTGCAGTGAATGAAAGAAAGGATGTACTTGAGAGGGCTTTTGAGGTGGGAAAAGAGATTGTGAAAGGGTAATAAAATTTAAAATTTGAAGATAGAAGTTAATAATTGCAGTAAATAATTACAGTAGGGATAAGTGCAATTGCTGAAAATTGAGAGCTCAAATTTGCACTTATCCCTAAATTTTTTCTTGTTGAAAATGGTTGATAAAAGAGTTATATTTATGATTAGAAAGAGGATTTTCCAAAAAGAAAGTTAAACGAATTTAAATGAGATTGGAGTGGGAAGTCAAAGTCTTGAAAATGCAAAAAGATCAAGAATGTTGTTGACAATATAACTTATAAGTTATATAATTGAGGTGTTTAATTCAATGTTACATAAGCTTAATAAAATAGTTTATGTAGAGAATTACGAGAGCGATTATGTATATGCTCATCCTTCTTTAATTGATGATTTAGATGAAATTTTGAGTGAAAGTGGGAAAGAAACTGATTTTGGAAAACAATTTAGAAAGAAAATTATTTTTTTAGAGAACCTAAAGAAAAATTGTATTCAACAAAAAAGCTTTGAGAGATTAAGCAAGCACTGTTATTTATATTCATTAAGAGTGATGGGTGTTCATAATATTCGAATATTGTTTGCTTTTTTTGCTTTGCAAGGAAAAGAAATAGTAATATTACTTAATGCTTTTCCTGAAAAAAGTAAGAGCACAAAAAATAATCCAAAAAGTTATTCATATGCGATTGAAAAAGCAGAAGAGCGAATAGAAGAACTAAAATCTGTATATGAGGACTTACAACTAATTACAAGTTGAAAGATAGAGGTTATTGATTATAAATCACGTGCAAATGGATATAATATAATAAAAGTAGTTTGCCAAAAATAGTTTGCAGGGAGATGAGAAAAATGTTAGATAATAAGAGATTAATTTCAGCCTACAAAATAGTTGAAAAATATACAAATGAAGAAGATAAAAAGTATTTTGAACTGGACGACATTTTAGTAGACATTGCTGTAAAGATTATCCAATATAGAATCAAAAATAATCTTTCCCAAAAAGAATTAGCTCAAAAGCTTGGAATTAGTCAGGCTATGGTGTCAAAACTTGAAAGTGGGGATTATAATCCTACTGTAAAAATGTTATATGAAATTGCTAAAAAACTGGGGTTTGAACTTGAGATAGAGTTTAGAGAAAAGACTGAATATGAGGAAAATTGGGTGGAAAGTAGTGAAGAGTTATTGGATGAAGTTATAAACAATGAAGTAGGTGAGGCTGCTTGATAGAAATAGGAAATTTAAAGGCAGATTTTCAACTTGTAAGTACGCGTGTTGTAAAATTTGAACTTGAGACAAAAAAAGAAGAAAGTGACGAGATTGAAGTGGAACTTAAGTGTGATTACGATATTGAGGAAATTGAGGAAAATAATGAGATATATATAGGGGCTGTTCAATTTAAAGCGGCATTTGAAGGAAAAAAGAAGAATAAAAAGTTATTTAAAATTCATATAGTGTATGAGGGGTGTTTTGCTGGGAAAAAAGAAAAACTTGGATTGGAAGATTTTAAGAACATGCTGGAATTAAACGGTATAATTACCTTGACTCATCTTACACGTTCATATATTATGTCATGCACAGCTTTAGCAGGGTTTAACCCGCCTCTGAGACTACCGTTGATAAATGTACATAAGCTTAGAGAGATGAAACATAAAACTATGTAAATTCTACAAACCACCTATTCTCATCATAAAAGAGATACAGCATTTTTGAGCGGACAAGGATTTTATATCTTATGCCTTGTCCGCCTGATTTTAAAGAGGCAGCATTTCTCTTTTCTATGATTTTGTCAATCTCATATGTTTTTCCATCAAACCAGACAAACGAAATTGGGGTTATTTCTCCTTCCTTTGAAAAGTGAGCATAAACTTCTACAAATATTTTTCTCATTTTAAAAACCCTCACTCTCTCATGTTTGTTTTGAAAAACAAAATTTTATTTGAAGAATGCGACAGGATGGATTTTGTTGTGCAGAGGAATCTCGCAAGGCAAGTTAGATTTAGTCAAAAGTATTGCTGGCAAAACTGCGCTCTGCCCAAACCTTTTTCGAATTTGGTCAACCGTCTTTTCAAGCTGTTCTAACTTGAACTTTTTCAAACTGTCAAACTCAAGTTGATAAAATGAGTTTGCACAGACAAGATCTAAAGCTCTTACGCCAAATGACCTTATGCTATTTTTAAAGCTCCAATTTTTTTTGAATATCTCAAAAGCTTTTTGAGCTATCTCTCTTGCCAAAAAAGTGGGTGTTTGGAGTTTTTCTTGCCTTGTGATTGCAAAAAGAGAGCTATCTCTTATCCAAACTTGAATGGTAAAACATTTTAAATACTGTTGACGAAGCCTTTGCGCAACAGATTCAGAAAGCATTCTAATAACATATTCTGCATCTTCATAGCAAGTCAAATCTCTTGGCAGTGTTATGCTATTGCCAATTCCTTTGATGTTGTCTTCAAAAAGTGGGGGAGTAACAGGTGTTGTGTCAAGCCCGTTTGCGAATATCCAGAGTACCTCACCCCATTTGCCGAGGATTCTTCTAAGATATTCAGGGGAGCTTTTAGCTATATCACCTATTGTGTAAATTGCTCTTGAACTGAGCTTCTTTTCTGTTGCGCTACCGACATACAAGAGGTCTTTTGCAGGCAGTGGCCAGACAATTTGTTTGAAATTTTCTTTTGTGATAACTGTCACAGCATCAGGCTTTTTGTAGTCACTCCCAAGCTTTGCAAATACCTTGTTAAAGGACACTCCAATTGAGACTGTAAGTCCTAATTCTCTTTTTATCCTTTCTTTGATTTCATAAGCAATCTTTCTGCCACTTCCTAAGATTTGTGTGGACTCTGTTACATCAAGCCAGCACTCGTCAATTCCAAAAGGTTCTATTAAATCTGTATACTCAGAGTAAATTTGTTGAGCAAGCTTTGAAAATCGAATATAAAGGGGAAAATTAGGTTTTAATATAACAAGGTTTGGACATTTTTTCAGCGCCTGCCATATAACATCTCCTGTTTGAATCCCAAATGCTTTTGCAATCTGGTTTTTTGCAAGAACTATCCCATGCCGAAGCTCACTCTCACCACAAACAGCAACAGGCTTGTTTCTCAGCTCAGGCTGATAAAGACATTCAACAGATGCATAGAAGTTGTTAAGGTCACAGTGCAAAATCACCCTGCCCACTTTTTCTCACCTATAGAACATAAGTTTGTATATATTATATCACCGAAAATATGTTTGGTAAATAGAAATATTAGGCAAAAATCTGTGCCGCTAAAATTAAATAAAAAGAAAAAAGCTAAAATAATTATATTGAAATTGGAAATATATAATTGATATAATTGAAATGCAAAAGAAAATATTTAGCAGAAAGAGGAAGAACTGATTGTGAAGAAAAAGATATGGTTATTTTTCTTAATAATATTACTTATTGTGACAATAACAATTATTTTTGGGACAAACCTATATAAAGAGTATCATTCGACTCCAGAAAAAGCTATAAAATTTTACAGAGAATCAGCCAGAAAGCACATCCCCTTCAGGGGATTGTGATGAATGGGTGTCTTTTTCTTCTCTTGAACTATCTTGAGAGTACGGGGTATAATAGAAGTAGCAAAAAGTTTTTCGGTGCTATCAGGAGAGTTGAAAAGAATGACAAAGGTAGAAAAAATTAAGCAAACACGGCAGCAAACTAAAGAAAGAAGAAAAAATCAGATACCTGTGATGTATCAACTAAAAATTAATCTCAACTCTGCCTCAGAAGAAACAAAAGAAAAACTTTTTAAATTGTTTTTAGAAGCGAAATGGCTGTACAACTACATTGTTGCTGACATTGAAAACAGACTTGACAGTAATGCAGAAAAGTTAAAAGAAGTTGAAATAAAGGTCGGGGAAAATTTCGAAAAAAGAAAAATTGAAAATCTCAGTTCACAGATGAAGCAGGCACTAAGAGAAAGAATAAAGCAGAATTTGTACTCTCTTCATGTACAAAAAGAAAACGGATATAGAACAGGTAAACTGCAATTCAAGCATTGTGTTAATTCAATACCCCTTAAGCAATACGGGAACACTTTCAAGTTTGGTAACCAGCAAAAGACCATAGTTAAGATACAGGGTATTAAAAAACCTTTGAGGGTACTGGGTGGGCATCAAATTCCCGAAGATAGCGAAATAGCAAAAGCAGAACTGGTAAGAAGACCAAGTGGCATTTATCTTTTTGTAACCTGCTACATAGACAGGGATAAACACACAAAAGTTTGGGAACAAAGAAAGAACAAGAAAGGTGTAGTAAAACCGAGGGTATGGCAGATATTCGATGTTGCTGCTGGAATTGATTTTAAGCCTACTGGACTGGTACTATCAAACAGGCTCAAACTTGAATGGCGGATAAAGGAGACAAAACGCTTGAAGGAGTTGCAGAAACAACTTGCACGCCAGCAGAAAGGTTCTAAAAGATGGTACAAAACAAAGGAAAAGATTGCAAGAGAGTATGAAAAGTTAACGAACATCAAGTATGACATAATTAATAAAACCTGTTCATTTTTGTACAGATACAGGAAAATATGTTTTCAGGAAGACAATATCAAGAGCTGGAAGGATGGATATTTTTCAAAATCAGTACACTACAGCGCAGTAGGGACAATTAAGAGAAGACTGAGCGACAGTCTTCGGGTTTCTACTGCGGTGGTCAAAAGCAACGTACCAACCACAAAAACATGTAGCAGTTGTGGCAGTCAACAGAAAATTTCGCTATCTGACAGAATTTTCAGGTGTGCAGTGTGTGGTCTGGAAATTGATAGGGATTTAAACGCAACGATAAACATGTTGAAGGAAGTAGGGCTGGACCGGTCCGAACTTAAGCCCGTGGAGTGGGAGACCGCTGCCAGGATATTCAGGGGCAATCCCTATATCCTGGTAAGTCATACCACGTAGAAGCGGGAAGACCAACCCCTGAAGAGGAATCCTATCCCCTTCAGGGGATTGGGAGGAGGTCAAGTGTTTATGAGGAATGGTCCTTGGGCAGCAAGTAAAGTGACTATCATAAAAGGTAACTCATATAATCAAGCATCCGATTTTCAGCAATGCATAGTTAAAGGGTATAGGGATAGAAAGACAGGAATGGAAGTGATGTTTTTTTATTTAAGTAAAGATGAAAATGGTTTGTGGAAGGTAATTTCAGTTGGAACAGGGCCGTTAATAAAATCGATGGTAAGGACAAATAATATAAGGCTAAATCCGAAATAATTCCTAAGGTAGAGTGTATATTACAAAAATTTCTTGCAACAAACAAAAACTTAAAATATAATATTTACAGCAAATTTAAAATTGGTCAAAGTATAGAATTTTATTTTGTGCGTATATCAAAAAATTTTGAGGAGGTCACAACAGTTGAAAATAACAATACAAAAAGGTATAATTTTGACCAAATGATGTTGAATGTTGCTAAGTATTCAAAAAATTAAAGAGATACATGCTATCTGTCGAAGAACACTAATAAACTGGGAGAAGGAAGAGTTAATAATACCTCTCAGGGTACCTTTTGCTATACATCTTTTGCAGCAAGAATTTACGGACAAAGAGGGGCAAAAAAGCATCATGGTAACAGTTCAAGCCAAGCTAATTTTTGAAAGCAGGGAAGATAAGCAAAAAGTCCTGGACCTTATGAGAAGATGGTCCTCTTGTATGAGATATGCATACAAGAGGTTACTTGAAGGTCACAAAAGGAATGAACTCAAAAGGCAGCTGCAAGGAATTTTTAATCTTAATTCCCGATACATTGATGATGCAATAATGAAAGCAAAAAGCATTTTGACCTCATGCAAAGAAAGAGGAGAAAATCCTGAAAAGGTCATTTTTGGTGGTAGGCAACTTTTTGAAAAACTAAAGAGGCGGCACATAAACGGCAAAGCAAATAGGAAACTTCAACTTAAGTGGCAGGAGAAAAGGAAGGGGAGTCTGTACTCAAGAGGAGACAGGAGCAAGAAGGGAAATCTCAATACAAGAATTGAGATAGACGGAAACTTCACAAAACTCAGGATTAATGTAGGGGAAAGAGAGTACGTATATGCGACGATACAAGCTGGATGGAAGATGAAAGGTAAGACATACATGGATAGGAACCTACTGCTACAAGCGATAAGCAGCTCAAGTGGACCTTATTCTGTAGAACTGAAACTCAAAAACGGTGTAGTATATGCCTACTTCACCGTTGAAGAAGTTTTCCCCAAGCCTGCGATAACAAAAGCAAATGGAGTTATAGGGATAGACACTAACGCATATCCAAAGAATGTTGCATGGGCAGAAACAGATGAGTACGGACAGTTTCTGGGATATGGCAGAATACCACTTGAGAAGCTTGAGAGTGGAAGCTCAAGCAAGAGAGAGTATTACAGGTGGCAGTATGCACACATGATAGTACAAATGGCGAAAGAGAAGAAAAAAGCGATAGTAATTGAGAACCTTAGCATACAGGACAGGGGCAGAAGAGGAGATTTTTCAGGTAGAAAATCAAGACGGATAAGGCACTATTTTGGGTACAGGTCACTTTTGGAAAAGGTAAAACTTCTGGCAAAACGGGAAGGAGTAGAGGTTATAGAAGTAGACCCTGCGTATACTTCGGTAATAGGTATGTTGAAGTATGCACCGCAGCTTATGGTGAGCAAGGATATTGCGGCAGCGTATGTAATAGCGCGAAGAGGACTTGGCTTGAGAGAAAGGATACCGCACAATTATATGCTGCTTCTTAGTAGTCTTGATACAAACAGCCTGGAAGAACTAAAAGAATATGTAAAGAAGGTGGTTAAGAACCCGAACGTTAGGAGAAAACAACTCAAAGAGATAGATAGGGTGATAGTGATTTTACAAAGCTCTGGGAGTGAGCCAGGGAGGCTATCCGTGCCTCTGGATGGAACAAGCGCGGGTAGTCGTGGCAAAAAACACAATCCCTGGCGAGTTCTTAGGGTAGCGGTGGTAACGCCACTCTCCCCTGACAGAGTCCTGCGTGATATGTCTGTCTTGAAATCGCTTTTGATTTCAGGGCAAGTGGGGAGACCCACTTAAAAGGGCGTAAGTTCCTGTTTCTTGGGGCAGGGGCTATGGCTTTCCCAAATACCGCCTGCTGGGGCTGGGAAAGCTTTGATGGGCGGACTACAAATACCCCAGCCGCCAAACATGTGCTAATGTGCACAGTTTGGTTGACCAGGAGTTTTGAAAAATGGAATATTTAAAACCTTCAAATCTTCTAAATCTTGTCATATCACCTACTAAAGTATTTCAGAAAATAAAAGAAAAATCAGATTTTTTAGTTTTAGTACTTATAATATCATTAATATCGGCACTTTCTGTTCTGTGCATACCAAAGATACCTGACGAGGTTTTATTAGAACATGTGAAGAAAACAGTTGAAGACCCTAATTTGCAAGAAACAGCACTAAAGAGTTTAAAAGTTACAATGTCACCTGTATTTTTAGCAGCAACAACATTTGTAAAAGATATTATTTCATTTTTTATAGTCTCATTTATTTTGCTCATAATTGTCAGGCTCGCAGGTGGCGAGATTGACTACAAAAAGGCACTTACAATTGTAGCTGTTGCAAATCTTGTAATGATTCCTTATTACATTTTCTATGCTATATATGCCAGGGTCATAAATTTAAATATGCTGGATGTCCAAATGGATTTTAAATATTTTATAAGAACATACCTACATGTATTTTCTATCTGGCGGTATGTACTGATTGGTGTTGGAGTTTTTACTGTCTGTGAACTTAACAAAGCAAAAACTGCAATTGTTACAGCTGTGTATACTATAATTACCCTCATAATGCCAATTATTTCGCTGTTTTCGCAAAACATTATGAAGTTTGGTGCTAAATAGAAAAGGAGAGTATTCTCATATGCAAAATAGTGCAAAAGGACTAAAAAATTGGCAAAAAGTAGTAATCATAGTTTTGCTTATCTTAGTGGGATTTATTTTAACACTTGTTTTAACAATGCCGTCCGGAAGCAAAAAGAATGCTTCATCTAAGCCCAAGACTGCAAAAGTACAGAAGATTTCTTTGAAGCAAAGCCTTTTGGTATCTGGTACTGTGCAAAGCAGAAACACAAAAAATGTTATATCAAAAGTAAATGGAACTTTAGAAAAAATTTTTGTCAAAAACGGGCAGTATGTCAAAAAAGGAGATTTAATCGCTAAGATAGATGACAGCCAGGCAGTTTTTAAGATAGAGACTTTGAAAAGACAGCTTCTTGATCTTGAACTTCAAAGAGAAAATTTTCAAAGACAGCTTCAAAACTTTATCTTAAAATCTCCTCAAGATGGATTTATCCAAAACCTTGTGGCAGAAGAAGGCTTACTTGTCAGCCAAGGAATGCAGCTAATGACTATTGTAGATGATTCAAAGATGAAGCTGAGCGTGCAACTTCCTGCCTGGTGCTATGGAAAGGTAAAACAGGGCCAGAAGACAGAGGTTGTGGTATCAGACCTTATGGATAGGGTCGACGGTGTTGTTGCAGGCTTGGGAAGCAGGATATACAAAAATCAGGATGGTGCGATGGTGTTTGATGCAAAGGTGGCAGTTTCAAACAAAAATGGTAGTTTGACTGAGGGTATGAGGGCAAGTGTAAGTTTAAAGCTTTCAAACGGTGAAAAAGTGACATCGCTTAGCGAAGGTATTTTAGAGGTATTTTCAAAAAAGAGCATTGTAAGTCCTGTGTCTGGCAGAATAGAAAAGGTTTTTGTTGAAAATGGGCAGAAGGTAAAAACAGGTAGCTTGCTTTTGAAATTTGCGACAGATGATATCGAGATGCAAATAAAACAGCTTGATTTGAAGATAGAAGATGTAAAATCCCAGATAGAAGCAGCTGAAGATGATTTAAAAAACTATAAAATTTTATCACCAATTGGTGGTAAAATAACTGATTTAAATTTTCAGGATGGCGATATTGTCACTGCAGGGCAGCTGATATGTTCAGTATATGACCCGAAACACCTTGTGATAAGTGCTCAGGTAGAAGAACTTGACATTTTGAAAATAAAGCCAGGGCAGAAAGTTAACATAAAACTTGATGCGGTAGGAAGTACAAAGAGTAATTCTATAGAAGGATATGTTACAGAGATTTCTGAAAAGGCTCAAGCAGATAGTAGCAGCATCTCAAAGTTTGTTGTTAAAATAGAGTTTGAAAATAACAACAGTATAAAAATTGGGATGCACGCAGAAGCAGAGATTATCTTAAAGTCCAAGGAAAATGCGCTTGTTGTACCAGTTGAAGCAGTTCATAAGGAAAATGGAAAATATTATGTGTATGTTTACACACAACAAAAGGCTAAAACTTCTGAGAAAAACAAAGATCAAAAAACCAGCCAGAAAAAAGATGAGTACGGACTTGACAGCTCTTACTATAAAGATGCAGAAAAAAGACAGGTCAAACTTGGTATGACAACAGATAAATATGTTGAAATTTTGGAGGGACTTACCGAAGGCGAAGAAGTAGTGCTACCAAAGTTTGATAGTGAAAAACAGGGTCAAAGTCTTTTTTACTAAAAAAGGGGAAGATGTTGCAAGATGGAGAAGTTTTTGCTTGCTTGTAAGATGGCAATCCAGAGCATTTTTCTCAACAGGGTAAGGTCATTTCTGACACTTCTTGGTGTTGTCATAGGAGTTGGAGCGGTGGTTGCAGCTGTGGGGCTTGCTGAAGGAACAACAGCCGGTATTACGAAAGAGATAGAAAAACTTGGCACAAACATTGTGTATGTTATTATAAATCCAGCTTCAAGGAGTGAAGATATTTCAGTTGATGAATTCTTAGAATTTGCAAGAAAAAATAGCGATGTTATTTTGGGTGTAAGCCCATTTGTTCAATATCCTGCTCAAGCACTTTTCAGAGGAAAAAAAGAGGAGTGCCAGGTTATTGGTGCAACAGCCGAGTACATGATGATACAAAATCTTGCACTTTCAAAAGGAAGGTTTGTAAGTCCTGTAGACAGTGATTTTAGGCAAAAGGTGGCGGTTGTAGGTTCAAGGATACAAAAAAAGCTATTTGATAATAAAAATCCTGTAGGGAATGAGATAAATGTAAATGGTCAAGTTTTCAAGGTGGTTGGAGTTTTAAAAGAAAAGCAGGGCAGTAGAGATAACACAATAGACGACAGCGTTATAGTGCCTTTATTTGCTTTGAATAGTATGTTTGCAGGTGACTATGCTCTTATAAAAAATTTTTTAGTTCGCACAGTTTCTTCAGAGAAGAATGGAGAAGTTAAAAAAAGAGTAAAAGCATATTTGAGCGGTATTATAAAAAAAGAGGAAAACTATTCGGTTTATGATATGTCAGAGCTTATGTCGGCGCTCAGTCGAATAACCTATCTTTTAATGATAATCCTTGGAGGTATTGCTACAATTTCTCTTGTAGTTGGTGGAATTGGGATAATGAACATTATGCTTGTATCTGTAACAGAAAGAACAAGAGAAATTGGAATTAGAAAAGCAATTGGGGCAAAGAGAAGTGATATAAGAGTTCAATTTCTCATAGAGTCAATGGTTATAACAGGTGTTGGTGGTATAATTGGGATATTACTTGGTTTTTTAGTGATAGCGGTGGGAATTTCAAAGATTCCTGGAGTTGAGCCTGTGTATTCTTTAAAGTGGGCTTTTGTAGCTTTTGGGATTTCTGTTTTGACAGGAATTATTTTTGGAATGCTTCCAGCAGAGAAGGCAGCACGCTTGAATCCTATTGAGGCGCTGAGGTACGAATAAAAATATAAAATGGGCAAGGTAGCAAACCCTTATAAGAGTTGAACATAGAAGAAGCTTTAACTTTCCAAATAGTACGGATAATAGCTCAGGTTTTGCCACCTTGCCTCTTTATTTTTACATATTTTCTTCTTGTGTTTGCAGAATAAGCTCTTGAACGTAATTTTCAAGTTGTTTTGGAAGACCAAGTATCTTTACATCCATGAAACCTTGAGTGATTAAGGATATTGCCTCATCTTTTGAAAGTCCCCTGCTCATAAGATATTCAACTTCTTCCTCAGCAATTGGACCAATTGCAGCCTCATGTGAAAGATGACTTTGCGGTGCGCCATCTGATAATAGTTCTGGCACAGCGTACATAAGTCCATTGTCTGATAGAAGAATTCCTCTACAGTCAAGGTGTGCTTTTGATACATTGTGTCTTGCTTCTAAAATTCCGCGCGAGTATATCTTTGCGCTGTCTTTTACAATTGCCCTTGATATTGCTTGACCACTTGAATTTTCACCTTCCAGTATTATATGTGATCCCATGTCAATTTCTGAGTCTTTTAATCCGTAGAGCAAAGAGTTAAAAGAAGCAACAGCGTTTTTACCTTTCAAAACCGCAACAGGGAATGACTGTATTGACTTTACAGGCTTTAGAAGAACATAATTTGAAACAAACACAGCATCATCTTCTACAACCGTAACCCCGCGTGGTCTGACATAGAAATCTTCTGCCCAGTTGTGAACCATTGTAAATGTGAGCTTGCTTCCTTTTTCAAGATAAAACTCAGAAATTCCAATATGAAGTCCTTCTTTAACTTTTGGTGCTGTTGCGCATCCGTTAATTATTTGAACCTCAGCACCTTCTTCTAATATGACAATATTGTGGACGTTTTGTATCCTTGCATTTTCCTGCAAAAGCAGACACGCCTGTATTGGCTTTTCCACCTTCTGCCCTTTGAACACTCTTATAAAATACCCATGGGCAGGATGCATTGCTGAAAATGCAGTGTATTTATCCTTATCAGGCTTTACCGCTTTCCAGAGATACTTTTCGCGAACCTCTGGATACTTTTCCAAAGCTTCATTTATATCCAAAATCTCAATCTGGCCATGGTACCTTTGCTGAAGTCTTCTGTATACAACAGAGTGGTCAAGTTGCAAAAAACTTCCTGACCGACCTTCTTCAGATACCTCTATTCCTGCATTTAGTATTGTCTTTTGAATCTCTTCTGGAAGTTTAGATAGCTCTGAAATCTGTTCTTTTTCTTCTGCTTCTTCAAATTGGGAAAGATCAATGTCTTGTCCATAAGCTGCCTTTTTATTTAAAGCTGACTTTGCAAGCTCTAAAATCTTTTCATCTATATAGTGTCTTGAAGACAATTTTCACACCTCCCGAACCCATTCTGTCTAATCTCTTCAAATAAATCTTCAGCTGAACCTGAACATACAAGTTTTCCATCCATCAAAATGTGACCTTTGTCTGCGCTAACATAATCCAAAATGTACCCTGTGTGTGTAACAATCAAGCCGGAGGTGTGACGCTTTTTTATCTTTTCACCTTTCAGAAGCTTTTTAATCAGATTTCCCAAAAGGGTAATGTTGTCAAGGTCAACACCTGACTCTGGCTCATCCAAAAGAACAAGGCTTGGCTTTTGACACAAAAGCTGCAGAAGTTCAGACCTTTTCATCTCACCACCAGAAAATCCATAATTTACTTCTCTTGATAGGTGTTCTTCTAAATTTAAAATTCTTGCATATTCTTGTATGTCAGCATCGGTGTTTCTTATAGATTTTATTATTTCAGCAAGCTTTTGAAGTTCAACACCTCTTATAGCTGGTGGTTTTTGGAACATCATTCCAATTCCAAGTTTTGCTCTTTCATGTGTTGGCATGTATGTGATGTCAATACCATTGAAAATTATCTTGCCGTACGTTATTTTGTATTTTGGAAGACCCATTATGCTCATCATGAGTGTTGTCTTTCCACTTCCGTTTGGACCAAATAGAATATGAGTTTCTCCGTCGGGGATGGTAAGTGAAACTCCTTTTAAAATTTCTTTTGAGCCAACCTCCACATGAAGGTCAACGATTTCAAGCATTTTTGTAACATCTCCTTGTCAAAATAGATTTAAAATTTTCTAACTTAATTATTATACCACCAAAATTGCATTTGCTAACAACAAAGATTTGGCATAAAATCTAAATCAACTTAAGAAAATTGTGGTAAAATAATATCATAATTGATTTTTTATAAAGGGTGAATTTAAAAAATGAAATTAGTTTTGGCCATTGTGTCAGAAGTGGATAGAAATAAACTGAACCTTGCACTTATTGAAAATGGTATTCCTGCAACAATTATATATTCAACAGGTGGTTTTTTGAATAGGGGCACTGTTACATTCATGATAGGTGCTGAAGATGACAGGCTTGATGAGGTGATTGAGCTTATAAAAAAGAATGTATCAGAAAGGAAAGAGGTTTCAAAGTCTACTTTGCCACCAGCGCTGCAGAGCTTGTTTTTTGTGAGCAAACAAAAGATTGAACAAGGCGGTGCTGTAATTTTTGTATTAGATATTGAAAACTTCTTGAAAGTTTGAAATGATAGTTTTAAAATATACCCTGTATGGGTATAATAATATGGGGGTGAAGTTGAAGATGATTTATGATTGTGCTGTGATTGGGGCAGGACCAGCGGGCTTATCTGCTGCTATAAATCTTGCTCAGACAAACAGAAGTGTTGTTGTATTTGCAACAAAACAGGAAGACTCCAGTATCTACAGGGCACCTGAAGTGAATAACTACCTCGGATTTCACGGTGTAACAGGAAAAGAACTTTTGCAGTCATTTTATGATCATGCAAAAAAAATGGGTATTGAGATTATCTACAAAAAGGTAATAAACTTTTACAAATCAGGTGATATCTTCACGATAAATGCAAACAACGAGTTTTTTGAAGCATATTCTGTTATTTTAGCAATTGGCACACCAAAGAAAACTCTTTTAGAAAATGAGTCTGAGTTTGTAGGAAGAGGAATTTCGTACTGTGCTGTTTGCGATGGAATGTTGTATAGAGGAAGAGATATTGCAGTGATTGGGGAAAGTGAGGAAGCTGAAGAAGAGGCTGAGTATTTGTCTGAGCTTGCTCAAAAGGTATATTATATACCACTTTACAAAAAAAATAAGTTTCATTTTAAAGACAATGTTGAGATTGTTTTGGCACGTCCAAAAGGTGTATATGGAGAAGATTTTGTAAATGCATTAGAGCTTGAAGACAGGATATTAAATGTTGATGGAGTTTTTATAATAAGAAAGACTATGCCTGCTGACCAGCTAATTTATGGACTTGAATTTACAGAAGATGGGCACATAAAAGTTGACAGCAAGATGCAAACATCTATTGAAGGACTTTTTGCAGCAGGCGATGTAGTGGGAAGGCCTTATCAAGTTGCAAAAGCTGTAGGTGAGGGTCAGATTGCCGGGCTTTCAGCCTCAACATATGTGAAGATGGTAAAAGAAAAGCAAAAGTAAAAAGGACTGATTCGGCGAAAAGCCGATGAGGTCCTTTTTGATTTTTACTCCCAGTACAACAGGCTCAAAAACATATTTGCAAGCTTTGCCTGCTCTTCAAGAGTGTTTTGAGGTGTTGTACCAAAATATATAGGTACGATTTCTCTTGATTCCAAAGTCCACAAGAATGCTTTGAATTTTGGGTATTTATGGGTATTTTGCTGCATAAACCACAGAAGGTCGCACAGGTTTTTGTAAAGATCTGAGTTTCTTTCTCTTTCCTGTTTGAATTTATTCAAATCTACAATGAGCTCAAACACCTTTGCAATCTTGTATCTGAATTCATCTTGTGCACTACTATTTTCAAAACTTTTGCAAAAGTTCTGGTAGCTTTCGCAAAATATCCTATACATTGTACCTCAACCGGAAAATTTGCAGGTTTTAAAGACTATTATACACCAGCTGCTAAAAAATTTAAAAACAAAAAATAAAAGGGCAGCTGTGAAATGTTACCGCCTTAAGCCGCCCTCTTATTAAAACCCACAAGACCCACCGCAGCATCCGCTTGAGCATGAATATCCGCCGCTGTCTGAACGCGAAGATGAGATTATATTGACGCTTTTGAAAACTGCCTCAAGCTCATGACTGTGGCAGTTTGGACATTCAATCTCTTTGTTTTCCCTCTCTTTAATTGATGCTCTAACATTGAACTCCTCACCACAATCTTTGCACCTCAAATCGTAAAATGGCATACCTTATACCCCCTTAAGAACAATGAATATCTTAATATTTATTATAAGCAGCATTGAATATTATGTCAATATACTATAGTAGGGTATACTTAAAAAACGAACAAATATCAACTAAAATGAAATGCATTTGAGTATTCAAGAGATTACGCAATATATCTTTAAGCATTTGTTTTTATGGTATAATCATTTTTGAACCAACAAGAAAGTTGAAAAAAATAATAAAACGTTTTGAGGGTGAAGGGTATATGCATGAGGTATTTTTTAACCTGGCAGAAAGATTAGGTGTAATTGTCACGTTGGCTTTTTTTCTCTCAAGAACTAAATTGTTTGGCAATATACTGAACCAGCAATTAAATATTATTCAAAAAGTAGGGTTAATAATAGGCGGAGGATTATTTGGGATATTAGGGACATATTGGGGAATACCAATTAAAGGTGCAATTGCAAATTCGCGTGTGATAGGACCTGCTATTGTTGGCATCATTGGGGGACCTTATATTGGTCTTTTGGCTGGATTCATTGCAGGGTTTCATCGCGCTTTGCTGGGTGGTTTTACTGCTGTTGCTTGTGGTATTTCGACAACTGTTGAGGGACTTATTGCAGGTTTGGTGGCTAAAAAATTTTCTGATAAGAAATTCAAATGGTATTTTGGAATTTTAACAGGAATGAGTATAGAGATGCTCCAGATGATTATTATTTTAACTTTAGCAAAACCTTTTAAGAATGCGCTTGACTTAGTTGAAGTGATTGGAATTCCAATGATTGTAATCAATGGCATAGGTATTGGTATATTCCTGCTAATCCTTGAAAATGTTATTGAAGAAAAGAAGAAGATAGGAGCAGTGTTTGCAGCAAAAGCTTTGCATATTGCAAATGAAACCTTGCCAATTTTAAGAGAAGGGTTGACTGTAGAGACAGCAAAGAAGGTTGCTGAGATAATCTTGAATAAAACTGATGCAGATGCGGTTGCTATTACAGATAGAAATTCAGTGCTTTCATATGCAGGTTGTGGGAATCATAAAGAGATTATCATAAAGGCGATAGAAGACCAAGAAATGTTGCGAACATTGGAAAAAGGAGATATATGCACAATTTCCGAAAAAGAAAATAATAAAGGTGATAGTAAAGACAACAATTTGACTACTGCAATTATTTGCCCATTATTTATTAAAAACAACTTGATAGGAACCTTGCAACTTTTTTATAATCGTTTCGTGCAGCTTAACGAATTTACAACAACTTTCGTCAAAGGTTTATCGCAATTGATTTCTACTCAATTGGAAATTGCTGCTTTAGAGAAACAAACTAAACTTTTAGCAAAAGCTGAACTAAAAGCTTTGCAAGCTCAAATAAACCCGCATTTTCTGTTTAACTCCCTAAATTGTATAGTTGCACTTTGCAGAATTGACCCTGAAAAGGCAAGAGAACTAATAATTAAGCTAAGTGAGTATTTTCGACGCAATCTCAGAGAATGGGACCCTTTGATTCCTCTTTCTGAAGAATTAGAAAATGTAAATTTATATCTTACTTTTGAAAAAGCAAGATTTTCAGACAAGCTACACATCGAATTTGATATTAACAATGAGACGACTACTATAAAGGTACCTCCATTTTCTGTGGAGACATTAGTTGAAAACGCTATAAAACATGGATTGCTGCCCAAAAAGGGAGGTACTTTACAAATAAAAGCCTCAAAAAATGGTCATAAAGTTGTGATTGAGGTTGCTGATAATGGTATTGGTATAAATGGAAATGCAAAGGATGGAGTAGGACTGACAAACTTAAAGGAGAGGCTGAAGAATCTTTTTGGGGAAGAGGGAGAACTTGTTATAACCCCTAATGAAAAAGGAGGAACGATTGCACGATTAATTATACCTATTACGCATTAAAGGAAGGAGAATTATATGATTAGGGCTATTATAGTTGATGACGAGGAGTTAGCAAGAAAAGAGTTGGATTTTTTGCTAAAAGAAACTAAAGAGGTTGAAGTAGTAGCTGAGTTAGATTCGGCAGAAGAGCTTTTTGAAGTTGTTGAAAGGACAAAGCCTGATGTTGTATTTTTAGATATTGAAATGTATGGCTTGAGTGGCTTGGATGCGGCTTTTGAGTTATTAAAAATGCCTCAGCCACCAATTATTGTTTTTGCCACAGCATACGACCAATACGCAGTAAAGGCTTTTGAGCTCAACGCCTTGGATTATCTGCTCAAGCCTTTTTCTTTTGAGAGGGTAAAGCTTTGCATTGAGAGGATAAAAAGAGCATTAGAAAATAGAGGGCTATATACTAAGAAGTTATTAGAGAACCTGAGAACATTTACCAACAAAAAGGTTTTAATTCACACAGAGGATAAGATTTTATTGTTGAATAAGGAAGAGATTTATATAGCTGAGGCTCAGGGTCGCTATGCAAGGATAAAATTGAAGAACAAGTGGATAGCATCTCGTCATTCTCTTTCTGACCTTGAAAAAATCTTGGCCGAACAATTTATGAAAGTTCACAAAAGTTATATCGTGAATGTTGAGCATATAAAAGAGATAATACCACTTTTTGGTGGTTCTATAATCCTGAGAATGGCGGACGACAATGCAACCGAGGTACCAGTAGGTAGAACATTTTTAAAAGGATTTAAAGAAAAATTTGGATTAAAGATTTAATTTTTTATTTCATTTTATGCACCATTTCACGCTATTTAATACAAAAATTCAGCATTTTATTACAAATTTATTTTTTGAATAAGGGCTGCGTTATAAAATATAACTAAACAGAATGAGAGAATAAGAACAAAGGAGTGGAGAAAGCTTGAGTGCACTTGAGTTGATAATTGCAGCAGCCCTTATTTTAGTTTTGGCTTATCGCTTCTATGGGAGCTTTTTAGCTGCCAAAGTATTAGTTTTGGATAGCTCAAGAGAGACACCAGCAAAAAGGCACTATGATGGGAAAGACTACGTACCTATGAACAAATGGATAGCATTTGGGCATCACTTTGCGGCAATAGCAGGAGCAGGGCCGTTAGTAGGGCCAGTATTAGCAGCTCAGTTTGGGTATTTACCAGGGACACTGTGGATTTTGATCGGTGCAGTGCTTGCCGGTGCAGTGCATGACATGGTTATTTTGTTGGCTTCAGTTAGGCATGATGGAAAAAGTTTGTTCGAGATTGCCAAAAAAGAGGTCGGACCTGTTGCTGGGGTTGCCACTGCAATAGCAATATTCTTCTTAATAATCTTAACAATGGCAGGATTAGGGCTTGTTGTGGTCAATGCTCTGTTCAAAAATCCATGGGGTGTATTTACTATCGGCATGACAATTCCAATTGCTATTTTCATAGGCATTTATATGCACAAACTTCGCCCTGGCAGAATAGCAGAAGCTTCTCTGATTGGTGTTGCATTAATATTATTAGCTGTGTTGGTAGGACCTTACATCAAAAATTCTCCATTAGGTTCTTATTTAATGCTCTCTGACAAAACATTGGAAATTTTATTACCTTTATATGGCTTTTTGGCTGCAGCCTTACCAGTATGGTTACTTCTTGCGCCAAGAGATTATTTGAGCTCATATATGAAAATAGGAACTATTTTACTGTTAGCTATTGGTATTATAATTGTAAATCCGCGTATAAATATGCCAGCTGTTACACAATTTATCAATGGTGGAGGACCTATTATAAACGGTAAGGTTTGGCCGTTTATATGCATTACAATTGCGTGCGGTGCAATTTCTGGTTTTCATGCGTTAATTAGTTCTGGTACGACTCCAAAACTGATAGCTAATGAGAAAGACATAAAGCTTGTAGGATTTGGAGGAATGCTGACAGAGGCTTTTGTTGCATTGATGGCATTGATTGCTGCAACAACCTTGATGCCCGGCGATTATTTTGCTATCAATACAAAGCCAGAAATTTTCCAGAAACTTAATATGCAAATCGTTCATCTTCCGCAGCTTTCAAAACTTGTAGGAGAAGAACTTGCAGGCAGACCAGGTGGAGCTGTTACTTTAGCAGTAGGAATGGCAGACATATTCTCAAGAATTGGTGGACTTAGACACTTGATGGCTTATTGGTATCAATTTGCAATCATGTTTGAAGCTTTGTTTATTCTAACAACAATCGACGCTGGGACACGTGTTGCAAGATATATTGCACAAGATTTGCTTGGAATGATTTATTCACCAATTAAAGAAAACAAGTCAGTTGGATTGACTGTATTACTTAGCGCAGCTGTTTCTTTTGCATGGGGCTATCTCATCTACGGTGGTGATATTAAAACAATATGGCCGGTGTTTGGTGTAGCTAATCAGACCATTGGCGCATTGGCTTTGGCAATAGGCACTACTATGATCTTGCAAAGAAGCAAGAAGAAAATATATGCACTGACCACCTTCTTACCAATGACTTTCCTGTTCATAACTGTATTGGATGCTGGAATTACGAATGTATTTAATGTATACCTGCCTCAAAAACAAATGGTACCTGCTGTATTAGTAATTACTCTGATGATTTTGGCAATTATTATCATGGTAAGTTCAGTTATAAAGTGGATAAGCATATTATCAAAGACACGAAAAGCAGAGTTAGCTTTGGAAAATGAATAGAACTTTTAGCAGAATATTGTTAGAAAATCTCTAAGGCTGTCCGTAAATTGCAGAAGGGCAGCCTTTTGTTTCATAAATTCAAAACTCAACTAATTTTTTGCAAGGGGGTTAAATTTGATATGACAGTCAAAGAAATCAGGGAAAAAGCAAGAGAGATGTTAAAAGGTTATTGCAGAGTTTGTCCAATCTGTGATGGAAAAGCATGCCGTGGAGAAGTCCCTGGAATGGGTGGTATAGGCACAGGAAGCTCATTTGTTGCAAATGTTGAGGCGCTTTCAAAAATAAGATTAAATTTAAGAACTATTCATGACGCAAAAGAACCAGATATTTGCGTAGAAATGTTTGGGAAAAAGTTAGCTATGCCGATTTTGGCAGCACCTATAACAGGTTCGAGCTATAATATGGGAGGAAAAATTTCTGAGGAAGACTTCATTCAAATGGTAATATCAGGAAGCAAAGAAGCAGGGACCATAGGGATGTGTGGAGATGGCGGTGATCCTGTATTTTATGAGTCAGGCCTAAAGGCTATAAGAAACGAAAATGGGCATGGAATTGCTATCATAAAGCCAAGGAGTAATGACCAAATAATAAAAAGAATAAAAGAAGCAGAAGATGCAGGAGCTTTAGCTGTTGGGATAGACATTGACGGCGCAGGGCTTATTACAATGGCGCTAATGGGCCAGCCTATTGGTCCAAAAACAAAAGAAGAATTAAAAGCTCTTATTTCTTCATCAAGCCTTCCATTCATATTAAAAGGGATCATGACAGAGGACGAAGCAGAAATTGCTTTGGAAGTTGGAGCAAGCGCAATTGTAGTATCCAACCATGGGGGTAGGATTTTAGATCATACACCAGGTGTTGCAGAAGTGCTGCCGCGAATTGCTGAAAAAGTAAAGGGTAAGATTTTAATCTTTGCTGATGGAGGGGTAAGATCTGGTGTTGATGTTTTGAAGTATTTGGCTCTTGGGGCAGATGCAGTGTTGGTAGGAAGACCAATCATTCATGCAGCCTTTGGCGGTGGTAAAGAGGGAGTGAAACTCATTTTAGAAAAAATGGCTCAAGAGCTAAAACAAGCCATGATTTTAACAGGTTGCAAAGATATAAAAAGTATCGATGTAAAGGTCATATATAAATGATAGCTTTAGTAGAATAATTGTTGCTAAGGGCTTGGAAATAAGCCCTTTTTATTATGCAAGAAAACTTTACTATTCATATAGAAATACTTGACATTATCATTACATTGCTTTATAATTGAAAATGAAAATCAATTTCAAAAACACAGAAAGGAGTTTTTGGTATGGTTCAGGGATTTGTAATTGCTTTTAGAGAGGTTTTCGAGATAATTCTTGTAGTTGCTGTGATGATTGGGGTTATTCAAAAGCTTAACCAAAAGGATTTATTAAAGAGTATGAATATTGGGCTGGTATTAGGGATTGTTTTGAGTGCATTGCTTGGTATTATTGTATTTGCCTTTTATGAGAGCTTGGAAGAGTCCTTTGAGGGAATTGAGATAGCATTAAAAGCTTTACTGGTGATTCTTATTACATGGTTTTTATTTTTAGCTATTAAATATCAGAAAAGAGATTTAAAACAGCAGACTTATGAAAAGGTTGTTAATTTCCAAAAATATTCATATGGTATTTTTGTCCTATCTCTTGTAAATGTTCTACGTGAAGGAGCAGAGCTAGTAATATTTTCATTGGCTTCATTTTTCAAGGATAAATCCTTAACTTTATTCTACGGAATTGGTCTGGGGATATTTGCAGCTGTACTTTTGGGCTACTTTGTGTTTAAGCTTTCTAACAGAATAAATATAAGACTCTTTTTCATTGCCACGACATTAATTTTAGCAATTGTTTCGTCTGAAGTTTTAAGAGACTTGGTTGAAGAAATTCTTAAAGAAGGGTTAAAAACTCAGAATGAGGTTATTCCTATTGCTTTAAGCTTTGTATATATTTTAGTATTCTTAGTCTTGATGATAAGGTCAAACATAATTTCAAGGCAAAAAACAGAGTAAAGGTTAAATCTTGTAATATTTCCCCCTCAACAAAAATATATTTTTACTGACAAGTCCATTTGAAATTGCATAGGGGGAAAGATTATTTTGATGGATACTGATATCTACAGGGAAATAGCAAAAAGGACAAACGGTGACATTTACATTGGTGTGGTTGGACCTGTCAGAACAGGAAAGTCAACCTTCATAAAAAGATTCATGGACCTTTTTGTAATTCCAAACATTGAAGATGAGTATAAAAAAGAGAGAACAAAAGATGAACTACCTCAAAGCGCACAGGGAAAAACCATAATGACAACAGAGCCCAAATTTGTTCCCAATGAAGCTGTCGAAATTTTGCTATCAAGCGGTGCAAGGCTTAAAGTCCGGCTTGTTGACTGTGTAGGGTATTTGGTTGAAGGTGCAATGGGACATTTGGAAGAAAACCATCCGCGCATGGTCACAACACCGTGGTTTGAAAAGCCAATCCCGTTTGAAGAGGCAGCAGAGATTGGCACTAAAAAGGTTATCCAGGACCACTCAACAATTGGAATTGTTATTACTACAGATGGCACAATTACTGAGATACCAAGAGAAAACTACATAAAGGCAGAAGAAAGAGTGATTGAAGAGCTAAAGTTACTCAATAAGCCATTTGTGATTGTTCTCAATACTGTAAAACCTTACTCACCCGATACACAAGAGCTCAAAAAAGATCTTGAAGAGAAGTACAAGATGCCAGTTTTGGTTGTAAACTGTCTTCAGATGCAGATTGAGGATGTAAAGAGAATTTTAGAGACAGTGCTATTTGAGTTTCCTGTTGTTGAAGTAAAGATTAATTTGCCAAGATGGTTTGACGAGCTGGAAGATGAGTCATGGCTCAAAAAAGAGATTTATGAAAAGATAAAAGAATATGCAGAAAAACTTGATAAAATCAGAGATATAACAGACCAGCTTGAAGTTTTAAAACAACATCCTCAAATTGACAGGTGTGATGTTGTAGGAATCAACTTGGGTGATGGAAAGAGTGAGCTTTCGATTTACTTCAAAGAAGGGCTTTTGTTCAGGATTATTGAGGAGTCCACTGGATTTGAAATAAAAGGCGATCATCACTTATTAAAACTTCTTTCTGAACTTGCACAGGTGAAGAAAGACTATGATAAACTCAAAGATGCGCTTGAAGAAGCAGGTGAAAAAGGTTATGGTATTGTACCACCATCTTTAGACGAACTTAAGCTTGAAACTCCTGAGATAGTCAAAAGAGGAAACAGTTTTGGTGTAAGACTCAAGGCATCAGCCCCATCTTTGCACATCATAAGAGTAGAAGTTGAGACCGAAGTGTCACCAATTGTTGGAACAGAGAAACAGAGCGAAGAGCTTGTAAACTTTTTGATGAGAGAGTTTGAAGATGACCCAAAAAAGATTTGGGAGTCAAATATATTTGGAAAATCTCTGCACGAGCTTGTTAAGGAAGGATTGCAAAACAAGTTATACAGAATGCCAGAAGATGCTCAGTCAAAACTAAAGGAAACTTTGCAAAAGATTATAAACGAGGGAAGTGGTGGTCTTATTTGTATTATCCTTTAACACAAAAAGGTCCAAACGCTAAGTCTTGGACCTTTTTGTGTTTTAATACCCTCTTGCAAGGTAAATGTAGCCTTTCTCAACATCACATGCGAGGTTTATATTTTTTGCATTTGATTTTAAAAGCAGGGCATTTGTTGATGCATAGCCGATGTAAAAAGTATCATATCTTTCTACACGGGTATAATCACTTGTAGTGCAGATAATCATTGAGGGTGATTTTCTTGATTTTAAAAGTCTTATGAGTATATCTTTTTCATCTTGTCTGAGGCTTTCAAAGGGAATGTCCAAAACAACAATCATAGATTTTTTCTCAGTTGATAAATTTTTAATTCTAATCCACTGATAGTATGAAAAATCTAAAATCGAGCCACTTTTTGTTCTCAAAAATACTGCATTGAACTTTTCATTCATGTCGTATGGAGGATTATACTTTTCAAGACTGTAGCATTTCAAATAGCTGCCAAGATTAGATTCAACTTTTTTCTTTATGTCACTTGGCAGGTTTTCGAAACTCTTTGTCAGAAAGATAACAGATGATTTTGCAAGGTTACTATCGAACTTTGCAACATACTGGTTGATATTTTCAACAGGTGGTAAATTCACAACATTGCCTGTAAGATTGTCAATCCAGATATAACCTTGTGTCTTTTGAGGAATAAGAAGAATATAATCTAAGGTTTTGTAACTCTCTACATTCAAGGAATAGCTTTTAAAATTGTCGCCTTTAAGCTGCGAAATCTCAACCTCTTTTTGCATGCCATTTAACATTTTAAAACCAAGATAGACTTTGACATTCTTTGCGCAAAGGTCAAATGAAATTTTACTTATATTTGTAAGATCAACAGGAGTTTTAAAGTTGAGCTTAAAGCTTTTGCCTTTTGTTGATGAAACGCTGAAGTATATCTTGTTTGAATATTTCCCCTGTGTCTTGTTCTTAGATGAAAGAAACATTGAAATACCTTTTGGCCAGCTCAAAGCAAGATAGTCAAACGACCGAAGAAGCTGTAAAGTCTCACCTATCCCAACAGGTATATTGCATTTTAAATCCTTATAAGTAAATGTTACAAAGCCTCGGAAGTTAGATTTTGCTATGAAAGTCCCATCTTTGAATTCAAAAGCAGGGTTTTCTTCTGCTTGAACTTTTCTTGGGTCTATCTCTTTAAAGTGACCAACCTTATCTTTTATAAAAAACCTCAGCGCTACAGACTCACCGGGCAAAAGATAAAGCTGCTTTTTGCTTGTTGTCAAAATTTCTGGCTTGTACACCGAAATCTTTTTTTGTGCGAAAGCTTTTTGGTACACATCTTCATAAACACAAGATATTGTAACAACACCATCTTTGTAAGGTATAAATAAACCATCTTTTATGTCTATCTCATAGGCATCCTGGTATACCTTCAAATATACAGCATCATATGTGATTGTGTTGTAGAACCTGTCCTTTGCAAAAACCTTTATGGGATACTCTTCGCCTGCAAAAACCTTATCAGGACAGTCTATATAAAATGTGGAAATTTTATCATCTCTGTATTTGTAAAAAGCTGCTATGCTGTCAAATACTTTTCTGGTCTCACCTGTGTTATAAAAGGCTTTGAGGTTTCCATCGTTGTCCTTTGCAATAAGCTGTGTGGAATACCCGCCATCAAGGTTTATGGCTGTCCACACGCCAATTGACTGCAAAAAATTTGCAAGTTCACCCTGTGAAAGGCCAATACTCTTTCCATTTCGACCGTCAACTGCAACAAGATAAAGATACCGACCAGTTTTATCAATGCCAATTGCAGAGCGCGGATGCCTACCTGCAATCTCATGTGTAAAAGATGGTATTTTGCCATCTTTTAACAAAAAGGTATTGCCGGATGCTGCAGCTTTTATCTTCTCAAGGGGAACAGAGAGGTCTATCTTGATTTCCACCTTGTCGCCAACTTTGAAGTTTGTTTTTAGGTTTTTTGCATAGTTTCCTGTTGCTGCCAAAAGATACTCATCTTTATCCAATGCAACAGTCTGATCTTCTTCTCTGATATCTTTGATGATGCCATCTTTTATGATAAACTCCACAATTCCCTTGTATTTGTTACCAATGGTTTTTTGAACATAATCGCCCGTGAACAAAATAGGGTATGTCAAATCGCCTGTGAACTTGTTTATGTGTGCAATCTTGAATTCATAGCCAGAATCTAAGTTTACAAGCTTGTATGAAAGACCATTTATATAGTCAAAAAGAATTTCACTTGCATTTGTGTACACAAAGGCCGGGAAGGTATTTTGCTTGTTGTTTGGTGAAGAAAGAATTTTGCCACCTGACACTGAAATTCCAATCGGCCAGATTTTATTGTAATCTGTTTTGGTGTTTGTATAAAAGAAGTTTGCGTTTATTGCAGCAACAGGGTTTTTGTCAATTTGATTGTAAACCATGTTATAGACAAAATCACCAGTGTTTGCAACGCTGGCTTTCAACACGTCAAAGTAAAACCCGCCATCTATAAGGTCAAGCTTTATGCAGTTTATATCTACAAACCCCTCATCTGTTAAAAGTTCGTACTTTTCATAGTACGTACGAGGAGCAATCTGCTGTATTGTTTTAAATCTCAAAATTTCTGTGTACGGTTTTGCAAATGCTGATAGAACAATCGACAAAATTGTTGCAAATGAGATAAAGCTTAAAAACCTTTTCATCTTCACGCTTGCCTCCAGTCTTTTGTCATGGAAAATTGCAAGAGTTTAGTTTTTCAACCCCCATATGTTTCTCTTTATAGCATTGAAGACCAAATCTTTGGTTGCAGGGTGAAATTGTTTTAAGCTTTTTACAAACTCTTTCATTCTTTGCCTGTTAGTTTTTCCATTTGCAGGGCATGGATTTGTAATTACAGGTAGTTCAAGCTTTTTTGCAGCAGACCTTAAGTCATGTTCTTTTAAGTAAATCATAGGTCTTATAGTTGTAATTTGAGTCCTGTCAAGGTATGTCTTTGGTGAAAAACAGTGGATTCTTCCTTCAAAAAATAAGCTCAGGAAGAATGTTTCGACCACATCATCCAGGTGATGCCCAAGCGCAACCTTGTTGCAGCCAAGACTTTTTGCAGTGGAATTGAGTATTCCACGGCGAAGATTTGCACAAAGCGAGCAAGGGTTTTCTTCTTTTCTAATGTCAAACACAATCTGTTTTATTTGCGATGGAACAAGATGAAATTCAACATCTATTTTATCACAAAATTCTTTGATTGGCAAAAAATCCATTCCTTCAAATCCCATATCGACTGTGATTGCTACAACCTCAAATTTTTTTGGATAAAACTTTCTCAAAAAACTTAAAGTATAAAGCATGGTAAGGCTGTCTTTTCCCGCAGAAACACCAACTGCAATTTTATCTCCTTCTTCTATCATGTTGAAATCTTCAACAGCTTTTCTCACCTTGCTGAATATATGCTGCATTTTTCATTCCTCCAAATGCTATTATTTTGATTTATATTGTAGACATTATTGAATTATACCATGTTTGCTATAATATAAGGAAGTTAAAAAATTCCTCATTACAACCTCTTGACGAAAACTAAAAATGATGATATCATATAAATGCTGATGGCGGGGTGTAGCTCAGCTTGGTAGAGCACGTGGTTTGGGACCATGGGGCCGGAGGTTCAAGTCCTCTCACCCCGACCATTAAAGGAGTTTGTTTGAAAAGGTATTGACAGAGATGTAGAGCCTATGTTAAAATACAAAAACGTCGGCTCTCTAAAAAAGAAAGTAAAATATGGAGGGGTACCCAAGTGGTCAAAGGGGGCAGACTGTAAATCTGTTGCCGCAGGCTTCGTTGGTTCGAATCCAACCCCCTCCACCACTAAGATTAAAAATGGTGCTGGCGTAGCTCAATCGGTAGAGCAGCCGACTTGTAATCGGCAGGTTGCGGGTTCGAGTCCCATCGCCAGCTCCATTTAATTTAATAAAAGAGAATAACAGGTGCGCCATTAGCTCAGTTGGTAGAGCAGCTGACTCTTAATCAGCGGGTCTGGGGTTCGAGTCCCTAATGGCGCACCATTTAAATGCGCCCATAGCTCAGCTGGATAGAGCAACGGACTTCTAATCCGTAGGTCGGGGGTTCGAATCCTCCTGGGCGCGCCATTTGTTTTCAAGGCTGAAATTTCAAGGGTTACAAAGTAGCGACAAAAATTGGAAATGAGGCTTTAAAACAGCAAGTCCAATAGAAAATTTAAATCGGTGGACTTTAACATTACTATTGGACTAAAAAAATGGCAAATCATAGCCACCAATCGCAAAAAATGCGAGAGGTGGTTTTATTATGCCAAAAAGAAGCATTGTTAAATTGGATTGGCAAGAAGCAATTCAGCAGTTTTTGTTGGCTCTTTGTCAAGAGTTGGGGTGGATATTCTGAATGCCCACCTTTTTCAGTTTTATCAACCAAGCATTAATTGTAATATATGTATATTAGAGGTAAATAATTTTAAAAACTCAATCTTACCTTTACCCGCTATTTTTGCGGGTTTTTATTATTCTCTTTCTAATTCCTAACTACTACAACTATATAAAATCCTCTTTCTAAATCTCTCAAAATTTCTATACCCAAATGCATTTCTCTTTAAAACTTTTATCTTATTGTTAAAACCTTCTGTTACACTATTTGTATATGGAACATCAAATGAATTTACTATCTCTGAAAACCAGTTCCTAAAAACCTTTATACATCTGCAAAATTCAGAAAGGCCACTTCTCTCTGCTGCCTCTATCCATTTTTTTAATTCAACTTTTGCTTGTGTTGAATTACTGCTTTCTAAAACTTTCCTGAATTCTTCCTTGAGTCTATGCGCTTTCCTTAAATCTCTACTGTACCAAAACATCACTTCTAACTCTTCTCTCTGCTCTGCTGTAAGTTCTTCATAAGACTTTAACAATAGTTTCCTGCTTCTTTTGAAATACTTCCTTAAATTATCTTCTAATTCCTTTTGTACTCTCTTCCTTACATTTTCTAACGCCCAATACACATATCTTGTAAAATGAAATTTGTCTATTACTATTTTCGCGTTTTTAAAATATATCTTTGCTGTCTCCACAAATTGTCTCCACATGTCACATACAAAATATTTTACTTTATCCCTATCCTTCAATCTCTTAAAATATTCAATCAAAACATCTTGTCTTCTGTCTTTTAAAATTTCTACTATCTGCTTTTTCACAGGGTCCACAATTATACACTGATATTTAGCTCCACCTACATTTCCTTTGAATTCATCTATGCATATCGCCTCAGAAGAAAAATCCTCTATTTTCTTGGTAGGACTTACCTTATCAAATAACCTCATAACTGTTGTAACTGATACATTTGTCTGTCTTGCCACTTCTTTCATACTGCTTAAGCTACTGAGCTGACTTATAATGTATGCTGCTAATCTATTTGTCATTCTTTGTCTCTTGCCTAAAAAATTTATGTGTTCAAAAAATTTCTTTCCACATTCTTTGCAAACATATCTTCGCTTTCTTAAAACTAAATATGTTCTCTTACCCATTATTGGTACGTCCTTTACTCTTTGGACACGATAATCATGTATCTTGCTTGTGATACTACCACACTTAGGACACTCGTGAGGTTTTTGCGTCTGACTTATGTGCAGTTCTACCTCCTTTTCGCTTTCTACTACTTGGTGGAGAATGATATCTTTTGATTTCAAAAGTTCTGTGATATAGTTATAATTAAGCACTTATTCTGGATGCCTCCTTTCTTTTGTGTGTTTTTTTATACCTAAAAACAATTTTAATTATAGCAGGCATTCAGAATAAGTGCTATATTTTTTCTTTTCTTACCACCCCAATATTTATTATAGAGCCAGGTTTGTTAAGGTTTTGAATTTGATAAAACTTGAGGATTAAGGTTAACAAATTATTGACACGTATTAAAATACGTATTAAAATAATGATGAAAGGATGAGTTTAATGAAAGCTTATTCTTCACGAGAGATAATAAAAATACTAATGGCTGACGGATGGTACTTAGAGGCAGTTAGAGGAGACCACTATCAATTTAAACATCCTGTCAAAAAAGGCAAAGTTACTGTACCTCATCCCAAAAAGAATTTGCCAATAAGAACAGTTAAAAGTATTTTAAAACAAGCTGGAATTAAAATTGAAGATATTGGGGAGTGAAAAAGAAATGAATAGAGATATTTATGTCTTTCCAGCCATTTTTACTTTTGATGATGACGGAATAACAATTGAATTTCCCGACCTGCCCGGTTGTATTTCATGTGCTGAGACTTTGGATGAAGCAGTGAAAAATGCAAAAGAAGTATTAGGGCTGTATCTTTGGAGCATGGAAAAAGACAATGAACCAATACCAGAGCCAACACCTGTGAACAACTTAAAACTTGAACAAAATCAAATACCAATTTTGATTGAAGTATGGATGCCTCTTGTTCGACATGAGATGGATAATAAAGCAGTAAAAAAGACTTTGACAATTCCTCAGTGGTTAAATATCTTAGCAGAAAAGAACAACATAAATTTTTCTCAAGTACTCCAAGAAGCACTAAAAGAAAAATTAGGAATAAATGAATATCATCACAGCTAAAATTTTACTACAGCTACACTACAGCTACCGAAATAAAAAAATGTATATTTTATTGAGCTGGAATAAATTCTCAGAGTCTTGTAATTAAGATGTATCAAGATATTTGTATCTTGTTAAGGTTTGTAAAATAATATCTCCTCAAACTATGGTTCTAAAGGTCAGGGTAAATCCTCCTGGGTGCGCCGTTTGTTTTCAAGGGAATAATAAGGTAAGAAGGGGATAGCGAAAAAACTGTTATACCTTTTTTGTTTTGATTTTGCTATAAATAGACATAGTTACACAAAATAAAGGCAGCATTTTAGAGTTTAAAAGAAGATTTAGAAACAGGTTTTTGATTTTTTTTGAACTGTAAATTGTTAGTGTTTTGGGTACATTGATAATTGGTCTCGAGAATAGTTAAATCACAAAAATCTTTGAAGAAGAAATAAAATTACCAAGTATTAAAAGTATTGTATTTATCATTTCTTCTTTTAACTTTTTGGGGTAAGTGCAGATATTTTGTGATTCTTCATAAGGAAAAGAGGTAATTTCGTTTGCAAAAACTTTTTTCATACTCTTAAGATAGTCTTTTGGAATTCTAAACAAACCAACTGAAATATCTACAATCTTATCAGGATTCAACTCTTCAAAAACCTGTCTTAAGAACTTTTCATAAATTGATTTCCAGTCGGGAATGTATAAAATTGGGTCAAAACAAAGCCTCACATTCCAGCCTTTTTCTGTAGCTTTTTTAATTGCAGAAATCCGTGAATATAAAGAAGGTGTGCCATTTTCAAACTTTTCTATAATTTCTTCAGGAGATAGTGTCCATGCCAAAATTACGTTATCTTTAGGTTTTAAGTTTTCTATAGTTTGGAAGTTGGTACTTTTTGTTCTGATTTCAATTGTCAAATTTTGCTTTGAAGTTGCGTATTCAATCCAAGCAGAAGAAAATGGGACAATATTTTCAAGTGCTAAAAGGTCTGTTTCGTATGATACAGAAAGATACAGCGTCTTATTTTTCAAAACAGTATCAATCTCTTTGAAGTAGTCTTCGATGTTCACAAATATTACTATATTTGCAGAGGAGTACATTCCTTTCAAAAAACAATATTCACAGCTGTAAATACAGTTCAAAATGTTGCTTGTATAAAAGAAATTGTCGTATCCAAAGTTATGGCAAATCTGGGGGCCAGGATAGAGGAACTCTCCTGATTTTTTTGCAAGAATTAATTTTTTACTCTTTTCCTGAAGAAAATAATTTTGACCTGATCTGCAGAAAACCTCTTTATAATTATCTATTTTAACTATTTTAGACCTTTGCAGTTTCTCTAAAATTTTTATTGTAACAGGATGAGAAAGAACGGCTTTTTCAATATAAACATGAGAAAAATGCTTAGCTAAGAAGGATTTTTTTGAGCTTGTCAAAGTAATTTTTGCCCTCCTTTTTTGAGTTTATTTGAACTTCAAAAAATTCAAAAATAGAATTAGGTAGTTTTTTATGCCTTATTATATAATCTTTTAACAAACCTTCAAGCTCGTTGGTCATATAAGCTGTAAGATGTAAACTGTGTTTTAGTTTATTTACAATCAGAGGTATATTATTAATTTCAGGGGTATTGTTGCAAGATTCAAAATTTAATTTTAAGAGGGAACTTATCAAATTTTCTATATGAGGAATACTTTGCTTTATCAGATTTTCAATCTCAGAAGAATTTATCTTTTCAAAGTCCAAAAAGTCATAAACTATCTTGATGCAGTGTATATTATGAAGGGGCAAAAAGATAGAAGATGCCTCAAAAAATCCTGCACCCTCCATATCAACTATATCTCCCTCGATTTCAACTGGCAAGCTATCTTTTTTCACAGGGTGCATAAAGCTTTCGAGTGTTGCCTCTTTCATGCTATGCGAAATTAAAATATCCGGGTAGAATGCCTTTTTTGAGTGGTGATTTATTATTTTGTTGCAAAGAATAACATCGCCTTTTGAAAAGGTATTTTCCACAGCTCCGCAAATCCCAATGTTCAGGGCCATATCTTTGCTACCTGCTCCAAACTTTGTCAAGGCAAATGTTGTTGCAATACTGCTCTTTATAATTCCTTCCTTGCTTTCTATAAGAAGAATATCATTGCCAGAAAAAATCTGAAATTTTGAAGGTACATATAATTTTTTAAGGGCAAAATATTCTATTAGAGCCTTTGCTTCTGCATGGAAAGCAGTGACGATATATATCATTAAATGCTCGCTCCTTCTGTTGCTATTTGTAGCTTTCAGATTCCAATTTTGATTATACCACATATCAAAATTCTCTGATATTGTTTGAAGAAAGCTTAGCACAATGTTTTGAAATTATTTTTCGTTAAATTATTGTGAGCATATAAATCTAAAATTAGTTTTGTTAAACAGATGATAAAAAATTTATAAAGTAGCATTTTAAAAAAATTTTTAAAAAAACTTAAAGGCAGACCATTCTGAAGAAGTTGCCCGCCTCTGAGATTCTATTAAAGATATGATTTTAGTTTATATGGCTTTTTAATTTATGATGATAAAGGAATAAGGTTTTATTGAAAAAGAAAGTTTTCCATTTTTTAAAGACAAGATTTTGCCAGATCCTTTAACTGTTTTGCCAGTGATATTTATATTAGATGGCAGGTTTATAGTCTTTGATAATTCCTTGCCTGTGAAGTTAAAAATTACAACCATCTTCTGATTATTGTAAACTCTTGCGAAACTAAGTATATCAAAAGAGGTTTTAATTAACTGAAAGTCCCCTTTTAGTAATGGTAAGTTCTTTTTTCGGAAACTAATCATGTCTCTGTAGAAATTGAGCAGAGAATTTTTGTCTTTTTCTTGTTTTTCAACTGAAGCAACATCAGGGCCGCTATTGTAAAGGCTCATCTCCCAGTTTGTCTGTCCTTTTTTCCATGTCTCATACCATTTGAATGGTTCTCTTATATATTCATCTGGCTTTTGCCCTTTCATGCCAATTTCTTCACCATAGTAAATAAAAGGATTGCCAGGAAGTGTCAATAATAATGCTGCAGCTAATTTCATTTTGCTATTTGACCCAATTTCGGTATAAGCTCTGTTCATATCATGGTTTGTCAAAAATGGGGCATCAACAAATTGAGGATTGACATTTTTGTAGAGATTGTATATTGAAGAGAGGTTATTTTGCAAAGTTTGAGTATTTTCATATATTACTCCTTCAATGATGTTTTGAGCAATGATAAAATTAAAGCAAGAATCAAAAATCTTTGCATATTGCGCTATTCTTTGAAGGCTGTCCCACACTTCTGCTACAAGGTACACATCTTTTTTAATACTTCGGCAGAATTTTGCATATTCTTCCCACCACACAAGAGTATCTTTTTCTCTGCTCAAAGGATAAATATGCTTTGCGGCATCAAGCCTAAATCCATCTACTCCTTTTTCTAACCAGAACTTGGCAATTTTCTTCATCTCTTCTCTCACAGCTTTATTGTCGAAATTAAGATCGGGCATCTCAGACCAAAATATAGCATTGTAGTAACTATCACCCTTCTTATACCATTGCCTTGTGCCAAGTTCTGATGGTTCATCGAGGTTTGTGTTTGGTGTTGCCCAGATATAATAGTTTCTGTACTTGCTATTTTTATTACTTGATGCCTCTATAAACCAAGGGTGTTTGCTGCTTGTGTGATTTATCATCATATCTATAATTACTTTGATACCCATCTTGTGAGCCTTTTTTATGAAGTTGACAAAATCCTCATTTGTACCATAGTCGGGATTGACTTTGTAATAGTTTGTTACATCATATCCGTGATAGCTTGGAGATTCAAATATTGGCATAAGCCAGATGGCATTTACACCTAAGGATTTGATATATGGAAGTTTTTCAGCCAAACCATTTATATCTCCTATACCATCACCATTACTATCATAAAATGACCTGACAAAAACTTCGTAGAAAATCAGACCGTCTTTTTTAGTTTGAACTGGACTTTGAGAATTAGAAAGACCTGCCAAAAATGAACTAAGTCCAATTAAGAAAACGATAGCAAATATGAGTATGTACCTTAAGATTCTCTTCATTGAAATATTCACCTTTCTCAAATAATATCGTTTGCATTATTATATACCATATGAACTTTTTTGTCTATATTGTCCAATTTGATGCGATAAATCACAAAAAAAGAGGGATAAATCCCTCTACTTGTTCTCTTCACTTTTAGGTTTATCAAGTGCAACTAATTCTTCACTGTGGTGATGGTGATGGAACTGATGATCTTTGAAGTCAGATGCTTTTTGGGTTTCATTGCTGTGGTGGTGGGCATGGCCGTGGCAACCTCTACCCATCATTGCTTTGTGCATAAAAATGTGTGCTAGCAAACATCCGCTCATTGCGAGAAGTATAAGCAGTGCCTCTTTCATCCCTAAATTTCCCCTTCCCATTTTTATTTAGCAGTTACCAAATTTCTATTTTGTAAGCTTATAAGCCCATATAAAAGAGCTCCTGCAAGCATAGCAATGGTAAATCCAAACTCCATTGAAAGCATAATTGATAAAACTGAACCCACAACTGACATTACACCATTGAGTCCCCACATCATAGGAATTGTTTTGCTTTTCTTTTTATTTTCGCTTAATATCTTTATACCTCTTGGGAACGGCATTCCCATGAAAAAGCCTTGAATCATAACCAGTATGGCTGCAATTAGTATTAGGTGCATTTGCTGTTCCATCAATTGTGACTATCATTTCATCGTTATCACCTTCTACTTTAACAACATCTGTTCGTGAAAATGCATTCCATTTGGTATATACAATCTTAGCTTTTTGGTTTGATTTTGCAATACTGCCAAGTGTTTTTGTTTTGTTTGTAATAAATCCGATGAAATTCTGTTCAATTGAGTAAACGTACTTGTTTGGTATAAAAAGCCCAACCAAGAAAACAGCTAATACTCCCATACTAAGTAATATTTTCTTTTTAAACTGGGCACTTATGATCAGCCAAGCTATGACTGAAATAATACAAATCAAAATTACAGACCGATATATTCCAAGATTGTTTAAAGAAAGTAACACAATTATGCTGCCAAATCCTGAACCTATGAGATCGGCAAAATATAGCTTGTTGCTTATTTTTCCAAACTGCTCAAATACAATAGAGAAAAAGTAACCACCTGCTACAAAAGGTAATGTGGCCAGAATTAAATAAATCAATACGTTGTTTTGAAACGGCAATACATATATAATTCCCAGTGAAAATATGTACGAGATAGATAGAAGGAATAAGGCCTTAACCAATGAATTAGTTTTTAAATTTTCACTTTTTTGACGCTGATTGTAAGCTATTATTCCACCTATGCCAAGACCAAATATAGCAAATGATGTAATTAAAAAGGTATAATGATACCAAAATAAGGCAGAATATATTCGATTTAAAATGACCTGGTATATAAACAATGAAATTGATGCTAAGCTGATGACAACTAAAATCACTTTTATTTCCTCCATTATTACAATTTTTGTATCTATTACATTCCAAACGGCAATTTATAAGGTAGCAGTCTACTAAGAATTGCTGTTAAGTCCTGAAGTTTATTTAAAAACATCACAATGCCAAGGAAAATGAGTGTAGCTCCTGCAACTGCACAGATAGCATTTTGGAATTTCTTTGCCCTTTTTATAGCATTAATCGCGTGGGGTAAATAATAACCAACAAGCAAATACGGTATTGCAAGACCTAAGGAAAATAATAACATGATTGTCATGCCTACAAAGGCACTTTTTGTGGTAGTGGTATATATCAATATGGAGTATAAAATTGGCCCGATGCAATGGGAACATACTATAGCGAAAAACAAACCTATTAAGAAAGTAGTAAAATATCTTGATGATGTCTTGATGTTATCTGCACTATATTTATTCAAAAAAGAAAAATTTAGATTTAGCAGACCAATCAGATTTAATCCCATTATTATAGTTATTGCTCCACCAATTTTGTTCATTATCGTGGTATAACCACTTAACCATCTGCCAATACTTCCTCCTAAAGCTCCTGCGATTGTAAAAACAAGTGTAAAGGCAGATACAAATATAAAGGTATTTATGAGAATAAATTTCCTCATTTTTTTGTGAAGCTCTATATCCTTCAAATCTCTAATTGATACACCTGTGATTAATGAAAAATATACACTTATCATTGGTATTATGCAGGGGGAAAAGAAAGATGCTAAGCCTGCTGCAGAAGGTAGTAAATAAGCCACTTTATAGATCCTCCTAATTTAAAAACTTCTTATCCCACCTATAAATTCTCGATTTGACACCTCCAATATTTTGTAACTCCAATTGGATATATTTGGTTTTAGGTGTAATAAGGTTTTTACCATTTATTTTTTTTGGTATTTTGATATATGCCATGACGTGATGCCCTGAACCCTCAATTCGCCATGTTGCTTTTTTAACTTTTATACCTTCACTTGTGGTAAACAATATCTTTCCGCTAAGATTGAGTGTGGATAAATCAACTTGATGATTGTCAAAAAACACCTCAAATACAAGGTAATCTTTGTCATCTTTTATAGGATTTAGATACCTCACTCCAATGGTGATTAAGCCTTCACTATTTATTATCAGAGGGTCCGGGGAATTGTTTTTGGAACTTGTACTTTGTTTCGAATCCTGTCGATAAATGGTTTTGGTCTGTGTATTACTTTGTTTCTTTTGCTGTGAGATTATAACTTGAGCATACAGCGAAGATACTACAAATGCAAAAAGTACAGCAGTCACAATTATTCTTTTTGTCTTCTTGGTCATCAAAACATTTCCCCTTTTGCATTCTGACTTAGGATAAAAGAACATTTTTAAAGAGACAGTTTTTCTCATTAAATTTAAAGTAAACCTATTTATTTACTCGGAATTATTATATAAATTATTTTATCAGAGGTGATTTAAAAGTCAATTGACTTAACAAATTCTTTACAAATTCTTTGCAGTTTATTTACACCTTCAGCTGAAGGAATATTGAACTTAAGTGTTTGTAAAGTGGTAGAATAATTTACGGAATGATTTCGGCAGCTTGAAAAGAATGGTAAGAATAGAGAAAGGAAAGGAGAAAATATATGAGAGACAAAACAGAGATAATCAGAAAAAGATATGATAGAGCTGCTAAATACTATGATGCAGTTGAAAGTATGATGGAGAAGAAATGGTTTTCACAGTGGAGGAAGTTATTATTTAGCTTTGTCAAGGGACCTAAGGTTTTAGAAGTAGGTGTTGGAACAGGCAAAAATATGCCTTACTATAATCAAGATTGGGAGATGGTTGCAATTGATTTTAGCCCAAAGATGCTGGAAAGAGCTAAAGAAAGAGCTGCAAAATTAAACTTGCAAGTAGACTTAAGACTTATGGATGTTCAGCATTTGGAATTAAGTGATAACTCTTTTGATACAGTTGTGACAGCCTGTGTATTTTGTTCAGTGCCAGATCCAATTTTAGGGTTGAAAGAGATTCGCAGGGTATTAAAAGGTGATGGAGTACTGGTAATGCTTGAACATGTTCGAAGCAAAAAAGAGCCAATAGGCAAAATAATGGATATGTTAAACCCCTTAGTTGTTGGCATTTATGGAGCTAATATAAATCGAAATACAGTGGAGAATGTTAAAAAAGCCGGGTTTGAGATAGTTGAGGAAAAGAACTTGTTATCTGACATTGTGAAACTGATTATTGCAAAACCTATAAAATAAGGTGTTTAGTTGATTTTCCAACCCCAAAAATGGAATTGATAATGTGTGCCTGGTAGTAAAAAACAGCCTGTCTGCCTTGTTTTTGCAGACAGGCTAAAAATATTTTCATTTAGTATCCCATCATACCGCTAAAACCAGCACCCATCATGTTGCCATGTCCAATGCCCATCATGCCGCCGCCATGTCCAAAACCCATCATTCCACCAAAACCGTTGTTTGACCAATCTAAAATGTTATCAATGCAGTATTGAATGTTTGCCTGAAAATGCTTCTTTAAAAACTCAGCCTGCTCTTTTGTTATTTTTCCATCTTTCAAAAGTTTGTCAATTTCAGCAGCTCTTAAATCATATAGCTTCTTTTTAAGGTCATCAACTGTTAATTTCTTTTCTTTTAAAATGTCGTTTATAGTTTGACCATTTTGTATTTTTTGGACAAGCTCATCAACCGAAAGACCCAGCGCTTTTGCAACAAGTTCCTGCATGTTTGTATGCAGCATAAACCCATATCCACAACCTGTATTTTGTTGCCATCCTGCTGCAGCATTTTTTGTCTTCTGCGTAGAACCTGGTTGAAGTCCTTTCGCAAATACAAATGTAAACGTCAGAACAAGTGCCAAGACTAAACCAATGCCTAAAATTGATTTTAGAATTTTCATTTCTATCAACCTCCATAAAGTCTTATTTGTTTTACATTTTATATGTTAAACTCTATTTGTAAGATGGGTATAAGCAAAGTGTAAAGAAATTGTAAAGAATAATTTTAAGCTTAGCAAAAAGTCCATTAAAAAAGATATAATATTTAAGGGTGAGTGAAAAATGGCAAATATCTTGGTTGTTGAAGACCAGCAGGATTTGAATCAAATAATAACAAGATTTCTTAAAAATGATGGATTCAATGTTATAAACTCATACACTGCAAAAGATGCACTAAATAAGTTAAATGATGCTGACTTGGTAATTCTTGATATTATGCTGCCTGACATGGAAGGGTATGAGGTATTGAAAGAAGCCAGCAAGAAAGGCATTCCAACAATAATTTTGACCTCAAAGTCAGAAGAGTTTGACAAACTAAAAGGTTTTGAACTTGGGGCAGAGGACTATATCACAAAACCATTTTCTATGCTTGAGCTGATTGCACGCGTAAAGGTTGTTCTGAGAAGAAACAGGAATTTTGAAGAAAGTATAAAACTTTTAGGTGGCAAGGTAGAGATTTTCCCCCAGAGGTTTAAGGTGATAGTAGATGGTGAGGATGTGAACCTCACTCATAAAGAATTTGAGCTTTTGCTTTTCTTGGCTAAAAACAAAGATTTGGTAAAGTCAAGAGATGAGATACTTGAAAAGGTTTGGGGTTTTGATTTCATTGGTGAGACCAGAACTGTGGACGTTCATATAAAACAATTGAGAGAAAAGCTAAAAGACTACAAGTTTTTAATCAAGACAGTTTGGGGTGTGGGGTATAAACTTTCAGAAGAGAAAGAATAATTGAGAGGATGTAAGAGTAAGATGAAACTTTTTACTAAAATAGCTTTAAACTTTATAGGAATAATAGTTTTTCTGGTTTTGAGCATATACATCTCAAATATGCTTTACCTTAAGTATTTTTTAGAGGATATGATTATTGATGATTTAAAAAAACTTTCCCAAGATGCGCTTGAAAACAAATTGGAAGGCGATTTGTCAGCAATGAAAATACTTATTTTACAAGGAAACACAATTGTGCTTGAAGAAGGCGGATTGGATCTTCCGTATCACATGATTATGCCTGTATTCAATTCGACAGGAGTTTATGAATTTTCTCATCCACATCTTAAAGTTGAATATATTGCATACGTGTTGAAAAGAGGAGATTTTACTTCTATTGCAATAACTACAAAACCATATTATGGATATGCATTAAATATAATATCAAAAAATTTAATTAAAATTAGCATTATTTTTATTTTAATCGGACTTTTAGTATCGCTCTTGATCTCACGACATATTTCAAAGCGTATAATAAAAATTTCAGTTGCTACGCAAAAGATTGCTAAAGGCGAGGACTTTGAACTTAAAGACAACTCAACAGATGAAGTTGGAGACCTTGCAAGGTCCATCAATAGCCTTAAAAATTCATTGAGGCTTCTTGAGAGGGTAAGGCGAGAATTTGTTGCTAATTTTGTTCATGACTTGAAAACACCTATTGCTGTTATAAAAGGCTATTGTGAGAGCACAAAATATTTGGATATTAATGATAAAGAAAAAATTAAACAGAATATGGATGGAATTGAAAAACAATGTGATTATATGCAAAACCTGATTTCCAATATGGTTGAGCTTTCAAAGATTTCAGCGGGGATAATTGAGAAAAAGATAGAAGAAGTTGATGTTAATTTAGTAATCAAGCAATCATGCGAACAGCTCAAAAAGCTTGCTGAGATTGAAGATGTTGAGATTATTATCAAAAGCTTAAATTCCCCAAAGATAAAGACTGACTTAAATTCATTTAGAAGAATAATAAACAACCTTCTGCAAAATGCAATTGAAAATACAAAGGATAAAAAAGTATATATCGAAACTGAGAGGGAGTATGTGGATATCTACAACAAGACAGACCTCAAAGAAGAGGAACTCATTTTTCTATTTGAAAGATACAAATCAAGCAGGAAAGGTTTTGGGCTGGGGCTGTCTATCGTGAAAGAACTCTGCAAGATTTTGGATATAAAACTTGAGACATTTATAGAGGATGGATATATTCATTTTAGAACGAAGTTAGAAAATACAAAATCATCTAGTTAGAAAACCCCTTTAAGCTGAAAAAAGCTATATTTTTATAGCTTAAAGGGGTAATATTTGTTTTTCACTCATACCGCAGAGCAACGATTGGATCAAGCTGTGCTGCTCTTTTTGCAGGGTAAATCCCAAAGAAGATTCCAACAGCCGACGAGAACGCAAAAGCTATTAAAATTGTCTTCAACGATACAACAGGGGTAATTTGAATAAATGGGCCTACCAAATTTGCGAGAAGATAGCCCAAAAGTGTACCTATACTGCCGCCTATAAGAGATATCAAAAGTGCCTCAATTAAAAACTGTACCAGGATGTCTCTTTGTGTTGCACCGATTGCTTTTCTGATTCCTATCTCCCTCGTTCGTTCTGTCACAGCAACAAGCATTATGTTCATAACTCCAATTCCGCCAACCACCAGAGATATTGCTGCGATTGCGCTCATTACAGTTGTAAAAATACCAAGTATCCTTTCAAATTGCTCCATGAAATTTACAAAGTTTTCTGTTTTATACTTGTCTTTGTTGTGATGTCTCAACTCTAAAAGTCTCACTACCTGAGATGTTGCCTCATCAAGCTGGTCTGAATTGTAAGTCATTACGTAAATCTGTGAGATGGTCACATCATCAAATATCTTTTGTGCGTAGGTTATTGGCATTGCAGCAATAACAGGAAACTGATCAGCTGCAGCTCCGCCCAAAGCCCTGTAGCTACTGCTGTCTATCACACCAATTATCTTTGCGGTATCAAAGGATGTGGAAGACCCCACCTTTATGGTCTGACCAACACAGTCTTCGTATCCAAATAGCTCTTTTGCCGACTCTCTATCAATCAAAACAACATTTCGACCAAGCAGGATATCTCTTTCGTTCAAAAATCTTCCGTATACAATTTTCAAGTTTGAGACATTACCGTAGTCAAAGTCTGTTGCGATAAAAAGAGCTCTTTTGGTTCTTTTTCCAGACTTGACAAGTCCAAACTTTTGGGCAACTGGAGCCGCATACTTTACAGATGAAACTCTCTTTCGTATCATCTCAACATCTTTGACTGTGAGTCTGTCACTTTCGGTTATCTCCACATCTGTTCGTGGTCTGACAGAGAAAATATTCACGCCTATTTTTTCAAATTCGCCCAAAATGGCTGTCTTACCACCTTCACCCAGAGATACAATTGTTATCACAGAAGCGATACCGATTATAATTCCCAACATGGTCAAAAATGTCCTCAGCTTATTTGAAAAAATGCTCTTTATTGCTACTTTGATAAGCTCTCTCATATACATGCTCCCATCACCTTGATATTCTTTTTAGTATGTTATCCTGTTTTTTACCGGGGCATCATCAATTATCATACCATCTCTGATTCTGATGATTCTCTTTGCATGGTTTGCAATGTCCTGTTCATGGGTTACCATTATGATGGTTGTACCGGCTTTGTTCAGTTCATGGAATATCTTCATTATTTCAATACTGGATGCAGTATCTAAGTTTCCAGTTGGCTCATCGGCAAGCAAGAAAGAAGGATTCATAACAATTGCACGGGCAATGGCAACTCTTTGCTGCTGACCACCTGAGAGCTCATTTGGTCTGTGATAAATTCTGTCTGAAAGACCAACACGCTCTAAAGCAGAAAGTGCCCTTTGTCTTCTTTCCTTGGGAGGAATTTTTGCGTATATCATTGGAAGTTCAACGTTTTCAAGGGCATTGAGTTTACTAAGCAGGTTGAATGATTGAAAAACAAAACCTATATTTTTGTTTCTAAGCGATGCAAGCTGCATGTCGTTCAATGTTGACACCTCAAGACCATCCAAAAGATAACTTCCTGAAGTGGGCTTGTCAAGAAGTCCGATGATGTTCATTAGCGTTGATTTGCCAGACCCTGAAGGACCTACAATTGCAACATATTCTCCTTTTTCTACTTTAAGAGAAATTCCTTTGAGTACTTCAAGTTCCACCTTCCCAAGACTGTACACCTTTTTTATATCCTTTAATTCAATCATACTTAGCTTCCACCTTTTTCTTTAACTTTTGTACCGTTTTGGATTGAGCTGTTGGGATTTAAAATTACTTTTTCACCAGCAGCAACACCGCTTTTAATTTCGGTTTCTAAATCAGAGGAAAGACCAACTTCTACCTTTCTTTGCTTTGCAACACCATTTTCCACAATGTATACAAAGCTTTGCCCCTTTTTGTCTGTCAAAATGGCTTCTGAAGGGACTTTTAAAACATTTTTCTTTTCGCCAAGCTTTATATCCACATCAACGTTAAAACCTGGTTTTATCGTGCCATCGTTGTTTAGAATATCCACATACACCTTTACAACGTTTTCAGCTCCTGTTTGAGTAATTACCTTTGTTGCAGCGGGACTAACCATCTTGACAGCTCCATCAAAAGTTTTTTCACCAAATCTTATTAAAGCCTTTTGTCCCTCAGAAATATTTATAGCATCATATTGATTGACATTAAGAACAATCTGAAGGTCTTCAGGGTCTTCAACTGTAACTGCAGGAAGCTGCACAGAGCTAAAAACGTTTCCTTCCCGTGCGTTTATAGCTGTCACAACTCCATTTATCTGTGATTTGATATATCGCTGCTGTTTGTCCATGTTTTGTTTTATACTTTGAAGATTTAGCTGAGCAATTTCAACCTGTTTTTCCTGAAGTTTTATCTGATCGTCAAGGCTATAACCAGGAGATGCCACTTGCATCTGCGATGATGTAAAAGTGTTCAGAGAATAACTCTGAATAGGTGCTGTGCTATTTTGCAAAGAGCTTTGGTTTTGACTTGACCATTTTTCTTTTAATTTTTTCAGAGATTCTAATTGAAGTTTTGCCATTTCAAGTTGTTTTTGCGCAATTTTGTATTGAATTGATAGATCCTGAGTTTCAAGCTCTAAAAGCTTGTCACCCTTTTTCACTTTATCTCCCACATCCACAAATACTTTTAGCACCTTTGTGGGGGTGAGGATGAAATAATCTTGTTTTGATTTTGATTCAACATCACCATTTGTTGAGAATAGCCATACAATATCTCCTTTTTCAACATTTGCAGTTTTCACCTCAACCGTGTTTAGCATCTGCTGGTTCCTCTGAGATATACCATATACGCTCAGGGCAATCAGTGCAACCACTAAAATGGTGATTAAAATACCTTTTGATGACCTTTTCATTGCTCCATTCACCAACCTTCTCAAGTTTTATGACTTTTCAATTATTTTTAGCTGCTCAAAAATTTTGGTGTAGAAATATTTATATACAAAATAATATTGTAGCATTGAAATTAATTTGTCAATAAACAAAAGCTAAATTGTTTAGATCAAAATATGATATAATGAATTTTGCTTTAACTTTTAAAAACTGCAGGAGGCAAGAAAAATGGAAAAAGTAAAAGTTGCAGTGCTTGGCTGTGGCAACATTGCGCCAGTTTACCTTAAAAATCTCAAAAGGTTTGGGATATTTGACGTTGTTGCGTGCGCAGATGTGGACGCAGATAAGGCAAAGAACATAGCTACAGAGTTTTCTATTTCGCAGGCGGTAGAACCTGACAAAGTGTATGACCTTGATGTGGATATAATTGTTAACCTCACCCCGCCTCAGCACCACTATGAAATAAACAAAAGGGTTTTGGAAAGTGGAAAGCACCTTTACAGTGAAAAGCCTCTTTGCTCAACGCTTAAGGAAGCAAAAGAAATTCTGGAGTTAGCAGAAAAGAAAAACCTTAAAGTTGGATGTGCACCTGATACATTTCTTGGTGCGAACATTCAGACAGCAAAAAAGCTAATTGAAGATGGATGGATAGGAAGACCCTTTGCTGCAAACTGTTTTATACTCTACGGTGGACCTGAAAAGTGGCATCCAAACCCTCATTTTATTTTCAAAAAATACTTAGGACCGCTTTTTGACGTCGGGCCTTATTGTTTAACAGCTCTTGCGTTTTTACTTGGATCTGTCAAAAAAGTATCTGGTATGGGCATGGTAACATACAAAGAAAGGCTTATAACTTCTGAGCCTCACAGAGGAGAAAAGATTGAGGTTGAAATGCCGACATATGTAACTGCAAACCTTCTTTTTGACACAGGTGTTATAGGAAATGTCACTGTGTCGTATGATGTGCCGGATACAAACCTGCGTGGGATAGAGATTTATGGGACAGAAGGTACGTTAATTGTTCCAGATCCAAACTTTTTTGACCATGGTAGAGTATATTTAAAAAGACACGATGATAAGGAATTTACAAAGATGCCGACCATCAATCCGTTCAATTACGACAACCTGCGCGGGCTTGGGATACTTGACATGGCACTTTCAATAAAGCTTTCAACACCTCTTAGGGCATCGGGCAGGCTTTCTTATCATGTGCTGGAAACTCTGTGGGCAATCTACACTTCGACACAAGAGGGAAGGTTTGTTGATGTTGAGAGCACAGCGCCTCGAACACCTCTTCTTGATATGGAGCTATTAAGGGAGGTTTTGTGTTTGTAAATTGTAAATTTTAATGAGGATTTGCTTTTTAAAAGTTTGCACTTTGCTAAAAGTGCTTTTTGTATTCTTTGGCAGAGTGCTTTTTTGTTATATTCTCAAGCAAGCTTAAGTATAAATTATATAGTGACAAAAACTCTAAAGAGGCTCAAAAAATGAACGCATTCTGGCTTGGTGCAATTGTATCTTCTATTTTGTACCAGCTTCTTTTTGGGAATGTAGAAAAAATTACAGAAATTCTGTTTTCGGCACCTCAAAAAGCAGCTGATATTTTCTTGACCATTTTGCTTTCAATAATGCTCTGGTCAGGATTTTTGAGAGTTGTGCAGGATAGCAACCTTGTTGAGATTTTAAAAAAGCTTTTGAAACCCATTTTTGAAGCTTTATTTAAAACAAAAAACGAAAGAGCGCTTAATTTTATACTTTTAAATGTTGTTGCTAACATGCTCGGGCTTGGTAATGCTGCAACACCGGCAGGTATACTTGCCATGCAAGAGCTTTCAAAAGAAGCCAAAAATTCTACAGCCTCTGACGACATGATTTTGTTTGTGCTGATAAACACCTGTTCAATTCAGCTAATTCCAACAACTGCGATACTTCTGAGAACCAAATTTTCATCATCAGCTCCAGCAGCCATCACCTTTCCCACACTTTTTGTTTCAATGGCAAGTCTTTTTATAGGAATAATCCTGTGTAAGGTTTTGTCGAAGGTGTGCAAAAAATGAAGAATATCTCAGATTATCTGATAGCCTGTTTTTTACTTCTGATAATCCTGTTTGCAGCCTCAAAAAGGATAGATGTCTTCAAAAGCTTTGTAGAAGGTGTGAAAGATGGACTTAGGATTTCAATAAAGATATTCCCAAACGTTTTTGCACTGATTGTGGCTGTTGAGCTTTTCACAAAGACAGGGGTTCTGGATATCCTGCAAAAGCTCTTGTCTCCCGTATTGAGCTTTTTTGGAATATACAAAGAAGCGCTTGGTCTTATTATCATAAAACCGTTTTCTGGCAGTAGCAGTTTCGCAGTGCTAAAAGACATCTTCGAAAAGTACGGTGTTGACTCTGACATAGGCATATATTCTTCTATAATATGCGCATCAACTGAGACTCTCTTTTACGTCATCACCACATACCTTGCAGCAACCAATGTAAAAAAGACAAGGTATCTGATACCGGTAGCGATAGCTGTAGATTTTCTGGTTTTAATCATCGCAGCCATGATAGTAAGAAAGAGTATATAAAAAATAAAAAGCCACAGGCAAGACTGCCTGTGGTTATTTTGATTAATATTTTAAATTTTCATGCAACACCCTTGACAAACTTTTTTGCAAGCTCTGCAGCAGATGCCGCATCAGGTGCATACCCGTCAGCACCAATGCTTTTTGCAAAGCTCTCTGTCACAGGTGCACCACCAACAATCACCTTTACTTTGTCGCGCAAACCTTGCTCTTGTAGCTTTTCAATTGTTGTTTTCATGTTTGGCATAGTTGTTGTAAGCAGTGCCGACATTGCAACAATCTGTGGGCTATGGTTTTTTACAGCCTCACAGAACTTTTCAGGTGCAACATCCACCCCAAGGTCGATTACCTCAAGCCCTGCACCTGTCATCATCATAGCAACTAAGTTTTTGCCAATATCGTGCAAATCGCCTTTTACAGTGCCAATCACAACCTTACCGATTGGCTTTACACCTGTCTCTGTCAGGATTGGTTTTAGTACTTCCAGCGCAGCTTTCATTGCACGTGCTGCAATCAACACCTCTGGCACGTAAATCTCATTGTTTTTGAACTTCTCACCCACAACCGACATTGCCTGGACAAGTGCATCGTTTAAGATTGTCTCAGCAGAGATTCCGGAAGATAAAGCTTCTTTTACCTTTTCAGGTGCAAGTTTTGCGTTTCCTTTTTGAACGAGCTGTGATATTTCGTTCAAAATTTCCATTTTTAAACCGGCCCCCTTTTTAAACATCAGATGTTAATATACTATAACTTCCAAGGCCAAATGGCAAGAGCATATAGCGTGATGTGAAGTTTTCAAAGTCAATAAAGCTCTGCGGACGTCTGTACAGCTCCTCAAACACGTCTGCTTTGTGGTTTGCTTCTATGAGGTTAAAAAGTGTGTTTGTTAAAACTATCTCAAGCTCATTTTTACCGTCATTTACATGATCTGTTATGTCAGCCAAAAACGGCTGGGAAAAGAGAGTACATGCTTTCTTGCCGTTTACAAACACTTTGGCAATTGATGCGTTTACGTTATTGAGCTTTATATAAAATCTTTTTGAACTTTCTTTTGTAATCTCAAAAGAGCTTTTTAGACTTAGCGACCCAACATAAAAAGGATACCCGTCTTTTGTTATATCAAAATGACATGGCTTTTTGGGCTCGGTTAAGATAAACTTTGTCTCATCAACGCAAATCAGAGAAAAGCTTCCTACAAGATAAATGGCTTCAACCTCAGTCGGTCTGTGGTTTTTGGAGTTTTTTACCCTCTCATGGCAGCCAGGTGCTGTGATGTTGTTTGACTTTCTACCACTGAGTACTATTTCATTTTTTCCTTCTTTGACAAAAGAGGTGATATCAATCTTGCCAACATTCACATCCAAAAAGTTCTGCTCAGGCGAAAAGCTTTCGGTTTTTCTTTCAAATTTGACAGGCTGATTGTTTACAAGAATCATGTCAAGATTCTCTGCACACTCTATTGCCACAAAAAGTTTTGACGGCACTTTTTCAACCTTAAAATAGTATGTGGCTTTGAAAGGTGTTCCTTCCGGGAGATTATAAAAATGCTTGTGCCAAACCTGGGCACAATAACAATCTTCAAAAATTACCTTTCCATCAACTTCATATTTTATTCTGTCAAGTATTAGTGTATTGTAGTTTTTAAGCGCTATGTCAAACTCACAGCTACCTGTTTTGTATTCAAAACTATTGTCAAATATAACGCCTGAGATTAGATTTTTTGTATTCTGCGAAAGCTCCTTGTCAGACACCAAAAGACACAGGCTTGATGCAGGATACATTGTTGCATCAATCACAGCACAGCCTTTTTCCCTTCTTAATGTTGGAATCTTGAACACACCAAAGTCTACAAGGTCTGCGACAAAAACATTTTTGTCAGTAGGAATTTTTATTGTGATTTCTGCTTCTCTTTGAAGGTCTGTGTTTGCCAAAAAGATTATTCTGCTTCCATCATTTAGCTTTCTGCTCTGAAGTATGATTTTTTTAGCGTTTTGACTTGTCTTTTTATCAATTACTTCAATGTAGGTTGAGACCTCTTCTTTTAAGATGCTAACAAGTTCATTCAGATCTGTAGCATTTATGAATTTTTCTTTTAAAGGAATGTCACACTTGCTGCCGTCTATCATGCAAAGTTCAAATCTTGAAAACATGAAATCTTTAAGTGCAACTACCTTGCCACCGGTATTTACAAAGTTTTGCAAAAGCTTAAGTGTTGTCTTCCTCAAATTTGTAAGAGGCGGCAGGACAACTACTTTGTAGCTATAACTGCCAACCTTAATTTTGCCATTTTCAACCTGTGCATACTTTGATAGGATTATCTCATCGCCAAAGTGAAAGTCAATCTTGTTTGCTATTAGCTCTTTTACCGTTTTGTCAAGCAGAATATCCAGCTTGTCCACGCTGTCATCAAACTTAGAATACTCTGCCCAGGCAGATGATATGGGGTGTAGAACAAGCACATCAACATCTCTTTTGCCGAGCCCTGCTATGTACGAAATTCTTGCAAGATAGTCTGCAAAGAACTTTTCATCTTCCCACCATGGCTGCTGGTAAAAAAGGTTTGGTGGATAGTCTCTTTTTCTCTCGCCTCTCATGGAATACAGGCTAAGATGCGGATTTATATATGTTATGCCGAGCACTGCCTGCCAGTCTGATATCCATTTTCTGTGAAGAAAACTCACATGCTGACCTGTTGTTCCAAAGGTTTCACACAGCACTCCTTTTTTGCCAAGCTGCTCTGCAACCGATGACACCTGTTTCATTGTAACTACCTGCTCTAAATGTCTTGCAAGCTTGTCAACTCCAGGAAGCTGCATGTACTCATAGTGGGGCATTGCAGCGCCTATCCATTCAATCTGGCCACGCATTGTATCTTCTGCCATGTAGTGTCCTGTCATCATAATGCCATTTTCTTCACACCACTTTGCATAAGGAATGGTAAAGTTTTCTATGAACATTTCAAGGGCAATATCAAAAAAGTCAAACCTGACCTTGTGGTAATTACCCACATTGAAGAAGAGCTCCTCAAAATGATCTTTTATATCATACCCTTTTTTCTGCAAAAACCTTTCTGGAAGTTTTTCTGTCCATGGTAAGGTAGGGATATCTTTGTAATGGACTCTTAAATATGTTGGCTCATCGGTGAATATTCCCGGCATTGCATCACCAAAATACTCTTGGCAAGCTTGTTTGTATCTTTCATGTGTGAGGTTTATAAATTCCATAGTTGCATCTTTTGAAAGAAGGTCGACATAGCAGCTTCCATTGAACCACATGTCACCAAGCTTCATTGTGCGCTTTGCAACAATGTACTTTACGCCACCATGGACAAAGCTTGAGAGCACCTCATCGTCGTGTTCAACCTGGTCCTCTTTCAAAAGAACTAAAAACTTGTGCCTGTATGAAGGATTTTTAAAAGCCACAGCACCCCCAGCAAAACCAGACGGCCACTTGTCTTCATCATAAAGCCATGCAAGCATGTTTAGCTTTTTTGCATGCTCTATACATTTTTTGACAAGATTTAGCCACTCTTCAGACAGATACTCTGTCACAAGCCCAACCCTTGAGTGCATGAAAAAACCGCCATAACCTTTTTGGTGCATTTCGGTTATCTGACGCAAAAGCTCTTCCTCTTTTAAATTGTCATTCCAGCTCCAGAAAGGTGCGCACCTGTAAAAATTATCTGGGTTTTTGAGTTTTTCTAAATCAAGCATTTTATCTCTCCTTTCTATCTGTGCTTTTTTAATTATCCTTTCTCAAATCCAAAACCTTTTGAATCTCCTCAGGGCTCAGAACCTGCGGCGTGCCTATCTGGCTTGATAGAAATAAAATCTTTGCCCAGAACTCAACAATCTCAAGCTTGTAAAATGCCATCTCCAAGTCCTTGTCGTATGTCAAAACGCCATGGTTTGAAAGAAGCACAGCATCGTAGTCTTTTATAAAAGGTGCTATTGACTCTGGTACTTCAACTGTTGAAGGTGTTGCAAACGGCGCAACAGGAATATACCCTCCAAAGATGAAGACTGATTCTGCTAAAATTGGTTTGTCAAGAGGCTTTCTTAAAACTGCAAATGTTGTTGCATAAGGTGAGTGGGCATGAACACATGCATTAACATCTTCTCTTTCTTGATAGACTTTAAGGTGCATCTTTATCTCAGACGATGGCTTGTAATTTGTCTTTTCAAGAATTTTGCCTTCCATATCAATTAGAACAAGCATATCTTCACTCAAAAAACCTTTTGATACACCCGAGGGTGTTGTAATAATTTTATCCTTGTCTACTCTCACAGAGATATTTCCATCAGGTCCGCTAATATATCCTCTTTCGTACATGATTCTTCCAATTCTGCATATCTGTGATTTGATACTTCTTATATCCTGCATTTTTTCCACCTTTCTTTTAAAGTGTATTGTCGTAATATTGTATTGTTTTGATTTTTTGTTCTATTTTATTTTACAATTATTTGGTTGATTTGAAAATACCCAAATTTGACATTTTGAAAACTTTATAAGTGCCTACAAAACAAATTTATGCAAACATTTGCATTATAGATAGAAAAGTGATAAAATAAATTTCAATGTTGTATTTCAAAAAATATTTCAGAAGGAGAGTGCAAAATTTGCAGGTTATTCACAATCAAGTTCATGACATTTTTGCTCTGAGCAAAGATAAGTTTTATGTAAGACTTTGGGTGCAAAAAGGATTTGCAAGAAGTGTCAGTTTGATATTCTCAGACAGGTATGATTTGGATGTTCAGAAAGTGAAGATGGATTTTTACATGAACGTTGGAAGTTTTGAAGTGTATACAGCGCAGGTGCAAAACAAAACACCGAGATTTGCGTACAAGTTTTTGATTGAACTTTTGGATGGAAGTTTTAAAGTATTTAACCAGTTTGGACTTGTAGATACCGAAGAAAACCTGTATTTTGATGCTTTCCAGTTTCCATATGCAAATGAAGCAGATATCTTTGAAAAACCTTCTTTTACGAAAGGTTTGGTTGTCTACGAGATTTTCCCAGACAGGTTCAAAAGAGGCAAAAAACAAGTGCACAGCAAGAAGCTATTTGATTGGGATTACTGCAGCTGGGATGTACCAGGCTCTGAAGTTTTTCTTGGTGGTGATTTTGCAGGCATAAAAGAAAAAATAGAGTATTTTAAAACTCTTGGGATAAATGCCATTTATCTTACACCGATTTTTAAATCAAACTCAAGCCATCGCTACAATGTTGACGATTACTTTGACGTTGACCCTCTTTTGGGAACAAAAGAGGATTTCAAAGACTTAGTAGTAAGCCTTCACAAAAACGGTATCAGGGTAATACTTGATATGGTTTTTAACCACACTGGCATTGGATTTTTTGCCTTTCAGGATGTTATAAAAAATGGAGAAAATTCAAAATATTATAGCTGGTACAATATAAGGTCTTTACCTGTGGATATCCAAAAAGGAAACTATGAGACCTTTGCAACAAATGTAAACAGTATGCCGAGGATAAATACTTCAAACAAAGAGGTTCAGGACTTCTTTTTAAAGGTTTTAAAGTACTGGCTTTTAGAGTTTGATATTGACGGTTTTAGATTTGACGTTGCTAATGAGCTGGATAAAAACTTTATAAGAAGGATAAGAAGAGAGCTAAAAGCAATAAAAAAAGACATTCTTTTAATTGGCGAGGTTATGCACAGAAGCGAAAACTTTTTGATGGGAGACATGTTTGATGGTGTGATGAACTACTTTTCGTGGGAGGTTTTTGTAAGGTATTTGATGGGTAAATATAATGCAGAGGATGCATCAAGGATTTTGGCAGACTACAGACTAAAATTTAATCCTATACTTTTTTCATGTCAGCTTAACCTCATTGGTAGCCACGACACAGAAAGGGTTTTAACAAGACTAAATAAAAATAAAGAACTTGCAATGCTTGCCGCAGTGTATAACCTTACCTATCAGGGAATTCCTATGATTTACTATGGTGATGAGATTGGAATGGAAGGCGGACATGACCCCGACTGCAGAAGGGGGATGATATGGGAAGAAGTAAAGCATGATAAAGAGATTTTTAACCTGTACAGAAGATTAATTGACCTCAAAAAAGTATCTTCAGCTCTAAATAGCGACAATGTAAAAGAGTTTTCAATTGGTGATGTGCTTTGCTTTGAAAGAAAAAGTGAAAGTGAAGTTGTGTACATTCTTTTTAATCCACGCAAAGCTTTGCAAAAAGTAAAACTGTGGTCAGAGTTTATTGTTGATAAAGAGATTGAATTTTTCAGCATGGACAAAAAGATTAAAAATCAATCATGCTATATTGAACTTGATCTGAGTCCCGAAAGCTTTGAAATTGTGATTGTTAAATAGATTATTAGAGAAAAGAATAAAAATTTGTTGACAGGAATAAAAGATGATTGTATAATATTTTCAAGAGCAAACGATTGCACATTTTATTTTAAAGGAGGAAAAAGATTATGAAAAAGCGCGAGCCAATAGGTTACGTATATCTTGCGCCGGCTTTGATATCCATGGCAGTGCTATCTTTCTTTCCAATAGCCATGACGGTGTATTATGCATTTACAAATTTTAATCTCAACCACATGGAAGACTACAAATTTGTGGGAGTTAAGAACTTTGTAGATATCATAACAGGACCGTTCAGAGAAGTATTTGCGCCAACATTTGCATGGACATTTACATTTGCACTTGTTACAGTTCTTATTAATTTTTCAGTGGGACTTTTGCTTGCTGTGCTTCTTAACAACAAGTTTATGAAAGAGACAAATATTTACAGGTCAATATTAATAATCCCATGGGCCATCCCAGGAACAATTGCTTCTTTGGCATGGCAGGGACTATTGAATGAAGAGTACGGAGCTATAAACATGCTTTTAAAAACAATTCACCTTAATCCATTGCCTTGGATGACAGACCCGTTTTGGGCAAAGATAAGCATATTTATTGTTAATCTGTGGCTTTCATACCCATTTATGATGAATGCGTCGCTTGGTGCTCTTCAGTCAATTCCGCCAGAGCTCTACGAAGTGGCTGAGATAGATGGAGCTGGCTGGTTTACAAAGCTATTTAAAATTACAATACCTATGATTGTGCCAACAGCGCTTCCAATTTTGATTTCATCGTTTGCATATGCTTTCAACAACTTCAACGTTGTATACCTTGTAACAGGCGGCGGACCTGCAAGGCTTGACACTCAGTTTGCAGGGCACACAGACCTTCTTGTCTCAACAACATACAAGCTTACAATGCAGTTTTACAGATATGACCTTGCATCTGCAATGTCAATCATAATCTTCTTCATTGTGGGAACAATTTCGCTTATCAATATGAAGCTTACAAGAGCATTTGAGGGTGGTGAAAGATAATGATTGGAAGAGAGTATATGACAAAACAGGATGCTATTGTTCTGTGGATATCAAGAGTGATTATTTGGGTTGCGATAATACTTTCACTACTTCCTACATGGTTTATCATAGTTGCGTCGCTATCAAAAGGTGGGGCGTTCTTCCAGTCGTCGTTTTTCCCAAAAGAGATTACGTTTGAGAACTATATTGAGCTTTTCAGGAGAAAGAGCAGTCCTTCTCAGACACTGCCTGACTTTGTGATGTGGGTAAAAAACAGCTTGATTGTATGTTTTGGAGTTGCATTCCTGCAGATTTTCATGACAGCTCCCGCAGCATATGCATTTTCAAGGATAAACTTTGTTGGAAGGAAAAATGGGCTCAAAACACTTTTAATTTTGCAAATGTTCCCAACATTCATGGCAATGCCTGCGATATATGGGCTTTTAGCAAAGTTCAATCTTCTTGACAATCTTTTTGCACTCATTCTGGTACTGGCAGGCGGTTCTGCGTTTAACATCTGGCTTTTGAAAGGAAACATGGACCAGATACCATACGAGATTGATGAGGCGGCAATAATTGACGGTGCTGGGCATTTTCTGATTTTCAGAAAGATTATCCTGCCACTTACTGCACCAATGCTTGCTGTGATGTTTATCTGGAGTTTTAACGGTGTGTTCAACGAGTTTTTGCTTTCAAGCTTAGTTTTACAGTCACCTGAAAATGCAACAGTCCCAATTGGACTTAGAAACTTTATAAACAACCAGTTTTCAGCTAACTGGCCTATGTTTTCAGCAGCATCAATACTAGCATCACTGCCAATTGTGATTATATACATGGCACTACAAAAACAGATTCAAAGCGGTCTTGCAGCAGGTGCTATCAAGGGTTAATTTGAGGTTTAAATTGACCATAAAAATTATAAAAATTCTTTTTTAGAAGGAGGATTAGATAGAATGAAAAAACTTCCTACAGTCGCGTATTTTAGCATGGAGTTTGGTCTTGATTCTAACTTCAAAATCTACGCAGGTGGGCTTGGAATACTTGCAGGTGACTATTTAAAAGCTGCAAAGGATTTAGGATACCCTGTTGTAGGTGTTGGAATTCTGTGGAAGCAAGGGTATAATAAGCAGATTGTGACAGAAGAATATGGTGTGATTGATGCTTTTCCAATCTACAGGTACAACTTTTTAAAAGACACAGGTGTTAAGGTTAAGGTAAGAATTAGAAACAGAGATGTGTACTGCAAGGTGTGGAAGGTTGACAATTTTGGAAATAGCGACCTTTACCTTCTTGACACTGACCTTCCTGAAAATAGTGACAGGTGGATTACAGGACAGCTTTATGGCTGGTTCGGTGAAGAAAGAGTTGCTCAAGAGATGGTTTTGGGTATTGGCGGTGTGAGGGCTTTAAAAGAGCTTGGTATCAAGGTTGATGTGTATCATTTCAATGAAGGACATGCTGTGTTTGCTGGACTTGAGCTTGTAAGGTATTACATGGAAGAAAAAGGTCTTTCATTTGAACAGGCACTATCTAAAGCAAGAGAAAAGATTGTGTTTACAACACATACACCTGTTGAAGCAGGAAATGAAACACATCCTTTAAAACTTCTTATGTATATGGGTGCAAACTTGAATCTTACAGAAGAGCAGCTTGTTTATATTGGCGGTGCGCCTTTTAACATGACAGTTGCAGCGCTAAGACTTGCTCGCATTTCAAATGCTGTGTCTGACCTGCACAGAGTTACTGCAAATGCTATGTGGGCTCAGGTTGATAGAAGAAGCAGAATAATTGGTATTACAAACGGTGTTCATGTTGGAACATGGGCAGACAGAAGAATATTAGAATCAAGACATAATCCTGAAAAGCTTTGGCAGACACATACTCAAATAAAACGTGAGCTTTTGGATTTTGTTGAAAAAAGAACGGGCGTTAAATTAAGAGAAGATATTTTGACAATTGGATTTGCAAGAAGGGCAGCTCCATATAAGCGAAGCGACCTCATTTTTAGGGACAAAGAAGCGGCTGACAAGATGTTCAAAAACGATCTTCAAATAATCTTTGCAGGCAAAAGCCACCCGCTTGATGATACCGGCAAAGAGATTGTTAACAATATCATTGCAATGTCCAAAAAGTATCCTGGCAAGGTTGTGTTTTTGGAAGACTATGACATGGAAATTGGCAAGATGCTAACCCGCGGATGCGATATCTGGCTGAACAACCCGCGAAGACCTTTAGAAGCGTGCGGAACCTCAGGGATGAAAGCTGCAATGAATGGTGTTTTGAACGTCTCCACCTTAGATGGATGGTGGCCTGAGGCGTGCCAACATGGAATAAATGGGTGGCAGATTGGCGATGGTTTTGAGTCAAAAGACGAAAAAGAACAAGATAGCCACGACCTTAAGAGTTTAGTTAATGTCATGCAAAACGAGGTAATACCAACATACTATAAAAACAAAGACAAATGGGTAAAAATGATGCAAAATAGCATTGAATCTACACTTGACAAATTCTCAGCAGAGAGGATGGTAAAAGAATACTACGAGAAGATGTACATTCCAAAATCCCACGAGGATTGATAGACGATGGCAACAATAAAAGAAATAGCAAAAGAAGCCAACGTCTCACCATCCACTGTTTCGCGGGTTCTTGCAGGCAGTAGCAAAATCAGTCCTGAGACAACCAAGCGGGTTCTTGAGGCTATAAAGAAGCTTGGCTATGTTCCTAATGCAAATGCAAAGGGGCTGGTTATAAAAAAATCCTTTACTGTTGGTGTATTTGTGCCGCGAGAACCCGAGAATGCTTTTTTAAATTCTTTTTTCGACCAGGTGATAACAAGCATATGTAATTTAGTAAATAGCTTTGAGTATGATATCCTGCTTGCAATCTCAAATCCTGAAAAGGAAAAAGAGCTTTTGAAAAGACTTGTTGAGAGCAAAAAGGTTGATGGGTTTGTGCTCCTTTCATCAAGGGAAAAGGACCCTGCAATTGAGTATCTAAAGAGCATTGACTTTAAGTTTGTTGTGATTGGAAGACCAATTGGCTATGAAAACAGTGTAAACTGGGTGGACAACGACAATATCAAAGCAGGATTTGAAGCCACCGAGTACCTCATAAGGCTGGGGCATAGGAAAATTGCCTTCATGGGCGGACCCAGTGATTTGGTAGTAACAAGCGACAGGTTTTCAGGCTACAAAAAAGCTCTTGAGAAATACGGTATACAACCAAAAAATTCCTATATAAAATTTGCAAACTATTACAAAAAAAGTTACAGAGAAAATGCATATGAGATTTTGAGTCAAGAGGATAGGCCCACTGCTATAGTGTGTATGGACGATCTGATTGCAATTGAGATTTTCAAAGTTGCTGAAAGTCTAAATCTTAAAGTGGGGAAAGAACTTTCAGTGATTTCTTTCAATAACTCCATTGTTAGTGAGATATGCCAACCACCTCTAACAACAGTTGATATTAATATTTTTCACCTTGGCAGGCTTGCTGCCGAAGTGTTGATGATGGACTTAAGTGAGTCAGCAAAGACTTACAGAAGAATAATAGTTCCACATCAGATTGTTGAAAGAGAATCATGCGGAAAAGCTCAAACGTTATAATGATTGCATTAAAAAGAAACTAAATTTATTGATGGAGTAAAAAATTTTTTCTCTCTCTTGACTTTTTTTAGAGAGAAATATATAATGTTATTATCAAACGTTTGCATATCAAATAAATTTAAGGGAGGTTGTTTTGATTATGAAAAATCTAAAAAGAATCTTGACAGTAGTTCTAATAATTGCTTTTGCGGCTATGGTGCTGATACCACTTAGCGGAGCATTTGCGACATCCAAAAAACAGCTTGTTGTCTGGTCACATCTTACTCAGGATGAAGTAAAAGCTTTGCAACCAATTGCAGATAAGTGGGGAAAAGCAAATGGATACACTGTAAAAGTCATCACAGACCAAGGTTCGTTCCAGAGCTTCCAGACAGCTGCAATGAGTGGAAAAGGTCCAGATATCATGTTTGGTATTCCACATGATAACCTTGGTGCTTTCTGGAAAGCAAAGCTTTTAGAAGCAGTTCCAGCAAATCTCATTGACAAGAAAAACTTTGTATCAACTGCGCTTGATGCATGTTCATTTGAAGGAAAGCTCTATGCTCTTCCAATTGCTATGGAGACATATGCGCTTTTCTATAATACATCAAAAGTAAAAGAGGCTCCAAAGACAATGAGCCAGCTCATCACATTGGCTAAGAAATACGGGTTTATGTACGATGTTAACAACTTCTATTTCAGCTTTGCGTTCATTGCTCAAAATGGTGGATATGTGTTCAAGAACAAAGGTGGTTCGCTTGATCCAAACGATATCGGACTTGCAACAAATGGTGCGATAAAAGGACTTTCATTGATAAGAGATTTTGTTCAGACATATAAATTCATGCCAAAGGATATAAGAGGCGATATTGCAAAGGGCAACTTCCAAAATGGAAAGATTGCATTTTACATCAGCGGTCCATGGGATGTTCAGGACTTTATAAAGGCAAAAGTACCATTTGCAGTTGCACCACTGCCAAAGACAGACGATGGAAAACCAACACCATCTTTTGTTGGTGTTCAGGCAGCGTTTGTTTCGGCAAAGTCCAAAAACAAAGATGCAGCTTTCAAGTTAGCAAAATATTTGGTTGAAAACTCAGCTTTGACATTATTTAAGGTTGGACATAGAATTCCTGTATTGAATAGCGTTCTTGCAAGCAATGAAGTTAAGTCCGATAAGATAATGAGTGCATTTGCGGAACAAGCAAAAGTTGGAATACCTATGCCAAACATCCCAGAGATGTCTGCTGTTTGGACACCAGCTGGTAATGCACTCTCACTTATCACAACAGGCAAAGCAACACCAAAGCAGGCAGCAGAGGCTATGGTAAAACAGATCAAGCAAGGTATTGCTCAGATGCAGTAAAGTATGTGCAGCGCGTAGAAAATTGAATAACTTAAAGGTTGCGAAAGGGCAGCAGAAAAATTCTGCTGTCCTTTTTGTTTGTTGTAAAAAAGTTCATCTTTACAAAATAAAATTCTATTAAATCGAATATGATGTGTGATATAATAAAAGCAAAAATAAAAAATCATTAATAAACATAATAAATATAATGTTTTGTCTGAAAGAGAGTGTTTAAGCATGAAACTTAATATGCAAAAGTGGCAAGAAAGGTTAATTAATAAAGGAAAAAATACCAAAAAAGCTTTTCCAATTTTGAGTTATCCAATTTTGAAATCTATGGATGGTTTTGATGTCAAAGATTTGGCACAGAATGGTCATGTCCATTTTAACGTCTTAAAAGAAATTTGCCAAAACTTTGATATGGTTGCAATCGCAACTGCGATGGACCTTTCAGTTGAGGCAGAAGAGTTTGGGTGCGCTGTTCGGTTTTCTTCAGAAGAAGTGCCATCTGTTATAGGACCTCTTATTAAAAAGTTGGATGAAGCAGAAGAGCTACAAATTCCTGAAATTGGATCAAAGCGAACAAGAAATGTGATTGAAGTTATAAAAAGATTGCAAACTTTAAATATTGAAAAACCCATTCTTGGAACAATGATTGGTCCTTTTTCTCTTGCTGTGAGGCTTTTTGACATAACAGAACTTATGATAAGTCTTATGCTTGAGCCTGAAAAAGTTCATTTGCTGCTTGAAAAGTGCTCAGAATATTTAAGAAGATATGCCCATGCTTTAAAAGTGGCGGGTGCAAATGGGCTTTTGATTGCAGAACCGGCAGCAGGTCTTCTGTCACCTCAGCAGTGCTCAGAATTTTCATCTCATTACATAAAAGAGATTGTAAAAAGCGTGCAGGATGAGAGTTTTTCTGTGTTTCTTCATAACTGTGGAAATACCCAGAACTTGGTTGAGTCAATGCTTGAGACTGAATGCATGGGGTTTCATTTTGGCAACTGTGTTGACCTTTGTGAGATCATAAAAAGGGTTCCACAGAGCAAACTTGTATTTGGCAACCTTGACCCTGTGGGTGTATTTAGAAATGACTCTGTAGAAGGTGTGTATCACAAGACTCAGGAACTTCTCTTCAAGTTAAAAGAGTATTCCAATTTTGTTATTTCCTCTGGTTGTGACATTCCTTATCATACTCCAATTGAAAATATAAAAGCATTTTTTGAAGCTGTGGAGGATTTTAACAAAGATTTGCTAAAGGGGGAAAAACTGATGGAAAGAACAATAAAGAATAAATTCCCATCAGGTAAATTGACAAATAGAGAAAGATTTAGACGAGTTATGCACTATCAGAATGTGGACCGAATACCAAACTTTGAATTTGGCTACTGGAATGAAACACTTCCAACTTGGCATTCTCAAGGTCTTCCGCCGGAGATAGATAATGAAGAAAAGGCTTATAAATTTTTTGGTATAGACTCTTATAAATATGTTCCAATAAAAAATGGGCTTCTTCCGCAATTTGAACAAAAGGTGTTAGAAGAGACACAAGAGTACATGATAATAATTGATGCGGAAGGTATAAAGTGTCAAATCTTTAAAAACAGAGCATCAACAATCCCTCATTATCTTGAATATCCTATCAAAAATAAAGATGATTGGGAAAGGTTTAAAGAAAGGCTGAATCCCGAGGACCCTGCAAGATACCCTGAAAACTGGGATGAGATAGTTTTAGAGCTTCAAAAGAGGGACTATCCGGTGTGCATTCACTGTGGAAGCCTGTTAGGGAAACTTCGTGATTGGATGGGTTTCGAGAACATTGCACTTGCATTTTATGACATGCCCGATTTGGTGGACGAGATGATTGAGTACATGACTGATTTTTCAATAAAGCTCATGGAAAAGGCCTTGAAAGACGTTGAGGTAGATTTTGCTCTCGGCTGGGAAGATATAGCGTTTAACAAGGGACCAATTATATCTCCACAGATGTTCAAAGAATTTTTAATGCCAAGGTACAAGAAGATAGCAGATTTTTTGCACAAGCATGGGGTAGATATAATAGGAACTGACTGTGACGGTAACGTCATGCCAATTGTTGAGCTTTGGCTGGAAGCAGGGTTTAACCTCATGTTTCCTGTAGAGGTTCATGCTGGCACAGACCCAGTAATGCTGAAAAAACTTTACGGAGATAGTATAAGGCTTATGGGCGGTGTTGACAAGACAAAACTTCAGGGTTCAAAAGAAGATATACTAAAGGAACTAAAAAGGCTTGAAAAGGTGGTGGAACAAGGCGGTTTTATACCCCATGTTGACCACAGGTGTCCCCCAGATGTGCCGTATGAGAATTATCTTTATTATTTAGAAAACAAAAAGGCTATGCTGGGGTATTGAAAACTTTGTTTTAAACAAATTGAAATTTAAGGGGATGAATAATAGTGCAGATTGTGGTGAATGTTGATATGGCATGCCCTCAGAAAAACATTAGTTTACTTAATTTTGGTGGCAAAAATTCTTCGATGGAAATCTTTGTCACAAACAAGTATCTTCTCAAAAACAAAATTCCCTGGCTTCCTACCATGGGAGAGTTTCATTTTTCAAGATATCCAGAGGATTTATGGGAAAAGGAAATTCTCAAAATAAAATTTGGCGGTATTCAAATAATTGCTACATATCTTTTTTGGATATATCATGAAGAGATTGAAGGAGAGTTTGTCTGGTCAGGAAATAAAAATATCCGCAAGTTTGTTGAGCTTTGCAAAAAACATGATATGTTTGTATTTTTACGAATCGGACCATGGGCGCATGGTGAGTGCAGAAATGGAGGCTTTCCTGATTGGCTTTTACAAAAAGGCTGCAATTTGAGAACAGATGACCCTTTGTATTTAGAGTATGTAGAAAGATGGTATAGAGAGATTGCTAAACAAGTTGATGGACTTTATTTTGACCAAGACGGACCAATAATTAGCATCCAGCTTGAAAATGAGCTTTATGACAACAAAGAACACATAGTAACTCTCAAAAAGATTGCAAATAAAGTTGGTTTAAGAGCACCCATTTATACAGTCACAGGCTGGGGACCAAAAGGTGGAGCAAAGTTCCCAGAAGGTGAGGTCATACCTGTGTTTGGAGGCTATCCTGAAGCACCGTGGGAGCAACACACAAAAGAACTTCCTCCAAATCCCAACTTTTTCTTCACACACTTGAGAAATGATGCGGGTATTGGGAATGATTTGATCTCATCTTCGAACGATGCTTTATCAGATGATCCAGCAATTTATAACTATCCGTTTTGGACGTGCGAGCTTGGAGGTGGAGTTCAAAAGACATATCACAGAAGACCATATATTGATCCAGATGATGTTGGAGCAATTGCTCTTGTGAAGCTTGGTAGTGGTTGTACACTCTTAGGGTATTATATGTATCACGGGGGAAGACATGCAATAGGCAAACTCTCAACATTGCAAGAGAGTAAAGATACACGATACCCTAACGACTATCCAGTGATTTCGTATGACTTTCAAGCACCACTTGGAGAGTTTGGTGAGGTAAGGCGGCATTATCACATCTTGAGAATTATTCACATGTTTGTAGAAGATTTTGGTGATATTTTAGCACCAATGGAGATGTATCTTCCTAAGTTAGTCCCAGCTAATAGATTTGACATAACAACTCCAAGAGTGGCAGTAAGAAGCAATGGTAAAAGTGGGTTTGTATTTTTCAACAACTATCAAAGAAATCCTAAACTCTCTGATATAGAAAAATTGCAGGTAAAAATTCAGCTTCCTGAAAAAGCTCTGACAGTACCTTTTCAGTCATTTACACTTGAAAAAGATGCATACTTCTTTTTACCATTTAACTTTGATGTTGGTAATTTTAAAATTGTATATGCAACAGCCCAGCCTCTTTGCAAGCTGTACAATGAAAAAAATAATGAATTAATATGTGTTTTCAGAAAATGCAAAGGGCTTGAGGTTGAATATGTATTTGAGGGCGATATCACGGAAAACATTGTTTCTCATAAGGAATTTTCTGAAATTTGCAATATTGATGGCAGCAGTTACACAAAAATTTCAAATGTTCAGTTGGGAGTTGAAAAATCAATTTCGCTAAAACATAAAGAAAGTGATAAGAATCTAAGAATTATAACACTTGATCAGATGCAAGCTGAAAAGATGTGGAAGCTAAAGATTAGCGGTCGAGAAAGAATATTGATATGCCCAACACACAATATATTTGTGGAAGATGATACTGTCCATGTGTTTGGTGAAAATCCTGAGGGTTATTTTTATCTATATCCAGCTTATGAAGATGATAAAATAGAATTTGATGAGAACTTGCGCGCTGAAATGATTGCGGAAAACTTTTATAGAATCAGTTTTTGGTTCGAAGAAATAAAAACAGATGTGAAATGGTATGAAGAAGAGTTTGTTAAAAATGAGTTTGATAGATTTTTATATGCTGATGTCGACAGAAAAGACAATGTCAAACAGTTTAAGTTCAGATCCATGATTTGGGGTAAAAAAGAAGATTTGGACGATTTGCTTCTTGAGATAGAATATGTTGGGGATGTCATTCAAGCATTTGTAAATGACAAACTTGTAAACGACGATTTTTATGATGGTTTTAATAGATTTCACCTGAGCCTCAAAGAGCTCTATTTTCCTGAGGAAATCATAATAAAGATATCTGCTATTTCAAAGTTTCATAACATATATCTTCAGAAAGTGCCTGATTACAAGGAAAATGACAGGGTTGCTGTGATTAAATCGGCCAAGTTAATTCCAGTGTACAAAAGAGAAATAAAAATTTATTAAAAGGGGATGATAAATGTGCCAAGACCACCAGCTCCACTTTTTAGAGACCCAATCTATGACGGTGCGGCAGACCCCACAATCATATACAATCACCTTGAAAAAAGTTGGTGGATTTTGTACACAAACAGAAGAGCAAACCAAAAACTTCCTGGCAAGGCTTTTATGCATGGGACTGACATAGGCATTGCTGAATCAAAAGATGGTGGCAGAACTTGGCTTTATAGAGGTACTATAGACCTTCAATATGGCAGGGGCAGAAACACCTTCTGGGCACCTGAGGTGATATTCTATGAAGGGGAATACCATATGTATGTGAGCTTTGTACCTGGTGTTCCACAGGATTGGAATGCAGACAGATACATTTTGTACTACAAAAGCAAGAATCTGTGGGACTGGGAGTTTATCTGCAAGCTTAAACTATCTTCAAATAAAGTTATTGACGCGTGTGTTTTCCAGATGCCAGATGGAACTTTTAGGATGTGGTACAAGGATGAAGCGGACCATTCATACATCTATGTAGCAGAGAGTACCAATCTAAAAGATTGGAAAGTTTTAGGACCAGCTTTAACTGACAGACCTCAAGAGGGGCCAAACGTTTTTTATTGGAAAGGCAAATACTGGATGATAACAGACCCGTGGTGTGGACTGGGAGTTTATTCTTCAGAAGATGCAAATGTGTGGCACAGGCAAGAAAATATCTTAGACAAGCCAGGAAAAAGGGAAGATGATGGGCAAATAGGACATCATGCTGATGTTCTTGTAATAGATGATGAGACAGCTTAT
>NC_014720.1:997500-1170000 GCF_000166775.1 Caldicellulosiruptor kronotskyensis 2002
AGAGACCTTCATTTAAGGTCACCCAGAGCAGTCCTGGATCTACAGTAGTAGCAGAGACAGCAGCTTCCTTAGCAGCAGCTTCAATTGTTTTGAAAGACAGAAATCCCACTAAAGCAGCAACATATTTGCAACATGCAAAAGATTTATATGAGTTTGCAGAAATTACAAAAAGCGATGCAGGTTACACTGCTGCAAATGGATATTACAATTCATGGAGCGGTTTCTATGATGAGCTTTCTTGGGCAGCAGTTTGGTTGTATTTGGCAACAAATGATTCAACATATCTCACAAAAGCTGAGTCATATGTCCAAAATTGGCCCAAAATTTCTGGCAGTAACACAATTGACTACAAGTGGGCTCATTGCTGGGATGATGTTCACAATGGAGCGGCATTATTGTTAGCAAAAATTACCGGCAAGGATATTTATAAACAAATTATTGAAAGTCACTTAGATTACTGGACTACAGGATACAATGGTGAAAGGATTAAGTATACACCAAAAGGATTAGCATGGCTTGATCAATGGGGTTCGTTGAGATATGCAACAACTACAGCATTTTTGGCATTCGTTTATAGCGATTGGGTTGGCTGTCCAAGTACAAAAAAAGAAATATATAGAAAATTTGGAGAAAGCCAGATTGATTATGCGTTAGGCTCAGCTGGAAGAAGCTTTGTTGTTGGATTTGGTACAAATCCACCAAAGAGACCGCATCACAGAACTGCTCATAGCTCATGGGCAGACAGTCAGAGTATACCTTCATATCACAGACATACATTATATGGAGCGCTTGTTGGTGGTCCAGGCTCTGATGATAGCTACACAGATGATATAAGTAACTATGTGAACAATGAGGTTGCATGTGATTATAATGCAGGGTTTGTGGGTGCATTAGCAAAGATGTATCAATTGTACGGTGGGAATCCAATACCAGATTTCAAAGCTATTGAAACTCCAACAAACGACGAATTCTTTGTTGAAGCTGGTATAAATGCATCCGGAACTAACTTTATTGAAATTAAAGCGATAGTTAATAACCAAAGTGGTTGGCCTGCTAGAGCAACAGATAAGCTTAAATTTAGATATTTTGTTGACCTGAGTGAATTAATTAAAGCAGGATATTCACCAGATCAATTAACCTTGAGCACTAATTATAATCAAGGTGCAAAAGTAAGTGGACCTTATGTATGGGATGCAAGCAAAAATATATACTACATTTTAGTAGACTTTACTGGCACATTGATTTATCCAGGTGGTCAAGACAAATATAAGAAAGAAGTTCAATTCAGAATTGCAGCACCACAGAATGTACAGTGGGATAATTCTAACGACTATTCTTTCCAGGATATAAAGGGAGTTTCTAGTGGTTCAGTTGTTAAAACTAAATATATTCCACTTTATGATGGAGATGTGAAAGTATGGGGTGTGGAACCAGGAACTTCTGGAGCAACAACGACTCCAACACCAACACCAACTGCTACACCAACACCAACGCCAACATCGACACCGACGCCAACACCAACACCTACACCTACACCATCACCAACTCCAACTCCAACACCGACAGTGACACCAACCCCAACCCCAACCCCGACACCAACAGTAACAGCAACACCAACACCGACGCCGAGCAGCACACCTGTAGCAGGTGGGCAGATAAAGGTATTGTATGCAAACAAGGAGACAAATAGCACAACTAATACGATAAGGCCATGGTTGAAGGTAGTGAACACTGGAAGCAGCAGCATAGATTTGAGCAGAGTAACGATAAGGTACTGGTACACGGTAGATGGGGACAAGGCACAGAGTGCGATATCAGACTGGGCCCAGATAGGAGCAAGCAATGTGACATTCAAGTTTGTGAAGCTGAGCAGTAGCGTAAGTGGAGCGGACTATTATTTAGAGATAGGATTTAAGAGTGGAGCTGGGCAGTTGCAGGCTGGTAAAGACACAGGGGAGATACAGATAAGGTTTAACAAGAGTGATTGGAGCAATTACAATCAGGGGAATGACTGGTCATGGATGCAGAGCATGACGAATTATGGAGAGAATACGAAGGTAACTGCGTATATAGATGGAGTATTGGTATGGGGACAGGAGCCGAGTGGAGCGACAGCGGCACCAGCACCGACAGTGACACCGACACCAACATCAACACCAACACCGACGCCGAGCAGCACACCTGTAGCAGGTGGGCAGATAAAGGTATTGTATGCAAACAAGGAGACAAATAGCACAACAAACACGATAAGGCCATGGTTGAAGGTAGTGAACACTGGAAGCAGCAGCATAGATTTGAGCAGAGTAACGATAAGGTACTGGTACACGGTAGATGGGGACAAGGCACAGAGTGCGATATCAGACTGGGCCCAGATAGGAGCAAGCAATGTGACATTCAAGTTTGTGAAGCTGAGCAGTAGTGTAAGTGGAGCGGACTATTATTTAGAGATAGGATTTAAGAGTGGAGCTGGGAAGTTGCAGGCTGGTAAAGACACAGGGGAGATACAGATAAGGTTTAACAAGAGTGACTGGAGCAATTACAATCAGGGGAATGACTGGTCATGGATGCAGAGCATGACGAATTATGGAGAGAATACGAAGGTAACTGCGTATATAGATGGAGTATTGGTATGGGGACAGGAGCCGAGTGGAGCGACAGCGACACCGACACCTACACCAGCACCAACTCCAACTCCAACTCCAACAGTAACACCTACCCCAACACCAACGTCAACACCAACCCCGACACCAACAGTAACAGCAACACCAACACCGACGCCAAGCAGCACACCGGGTGTGCTTGGCGAATATGGGCAGAGGTTTATGTGGTTATGGAACAAGATACATGATCCTGCGAACGGGTATTTTAACCAGGATGGGATACCATATCATTCGGTAGAGACATTGATATGCGAAGCACCTGATTATGATCATTTGACCACGAGTGAGGCATTTTCGTACTATGTATGGTTAGAGGCAGTGTATGGTAAGTTAACAGGTGACTGGAGCAAATTTAAGACAGCATGGGACACATTAGAGAAGTATATGATACCATCAGCGGAAGATCAGCCGATGAGGTCATATGATCCTAACAAGCCAGCGACATACGCAGGGGAGTGGGAGACACCGGACAAGTATCCATCGCCGTTGGAGTTTAATGTACCTGTTGGCAAAGACCCGTTGCATAATGAACTTGTGAGCACATATGGTAGCACATTAATGTATGGTATGCACTGGTTGATGGACGTAGACAACTGGTATGGATATGGCAAGAGAGGGGACGGAGTAAGTCGGGCATCATTTATCAACACGTTCCAGAGAGGGCCTGAGGAGTCTGTATGGGAGACGGTGCCACATCCGAGCTGGGAGGAATTCAAGTGGGGCGGACCGAATGGATTTTTAGATTTGTTTATTAAGGATCAGAACTATTCGAAGCAATGGAGATATACGGATGCACCAGATGCTGATGCGAGAGCTATTCAGGCTACTTATTGGGCGAAAGTATGGGCGAAGGAGCAAGGTAAGTTTAATGATATAAGCAGCTATGTAGCGAAGGCAGCGAAGATGGGAGACTATTTAAGGTATGCGATGTTTGACAAGTATTTCAAGCCATTAGGATGTCAGGATAAGAATGCGGCTGGAGGAACGGGGTATGACAGTGCACATTATCTGCTATCATGGTATTATGCATGGGGTGGAGCATTGGATGGAGCATGGTCATGGAAAATAGGGAGCAGCCATGTGCACTTTGGATATCAGAATCCGATGGCGGCATGGGCATTAGCGAATGATAGTGATATGAAGCCGAAGTCGCCGAATGGAGCGAGCGATTGGGCAAAGAGTTTGAAGAGGCAGATAGAATTTTACAGGTGGTTACAGTCAGCGGAGGGAGCGATAGCAGGAGGCGCGACAAATTCATGGAATGGCAGATATGAGAAGTATCCAGCAGGGACAGCAACATTTTATGGAATGGCATATGAACCGAATCCGGTATATCATGATCCTGGGAGCAACACATGGTTTGGATTCCAGGCATGGTCTATGCAGAGGGTAGCGGAGTATTACTATGTGACAGGAGATAAGGACGCAGGAGCACTGCTTGAGAAGTGGGTAAGCTGGGTTAAGAGTGTAGTGAAGTTGAATAGTGATGGTACGTTTGCGATACCGTCGACGCTTGATTGGAGCGGACAACCTGATACATGGAACGGGGCGTATGCAGGGAATAGCAACTTACATGTTAAGGTAGTGGACTATGGTACTGACTTAGGAATAACAGCGTCATTGGCGAATGCGTTGTTGTACTATAGTGCAGGGACGAAGAAGTATGGGGTATTTGATGAGGGAGCGAAGAATTTAGCGAAGGAATTGCTGGACAGGATGTGGAAGTTGTACAGGGATGAGAAGGGATTGTCAGCGCCAGAGAAGAGAGCGGACTACAAGAGGTTCTTTGAGCAAGAGGTATATATACCTGCAGGATGGACAGGGAGGATGCCGAATGGAGATGTAATAAAGAGTGGAGTTAAGTTTATAGACATAAGGAGCAAGTATAAACAAGATCCTGATTGGCCGAAGTTAGAGGCGGCATACAAGTCAGGGCAGGCACCTGAGTTCAGATATCACAGGTTCTGGGCACAGTGCGACATAGCAATAGCTAATGCAACATATGAAATACTGTTTGGCAATCAATAATTAAGTAGGTAAATGAAAATTTAGCGGGGTAGCACAACTATAGGTATGATGTGCTGCCTCGCTAAAATCCTGTATGGAGGTGTTTAAAAAATAGTACAAAAAATAAAGAGGTATAATGGCAAAAATGCATAAAAAAGAGGGGGTTAGGTTTTAAGATGAGAGTAAAAACAAAAATGGGAAAGAAATGGTTGAGTATACTATGTACAGTTGTTTTTTTATTGAACATTTTGTTTATAGCAAATGTAACGAATTTACCCAAAGTTGGTGCGGCTACATCTAATGATGGAGTAGTGAAGATAGATACTAGCACATTAATAGGAACAAATCACGCACATTGCTGGTACAGAGATAAACTTGAGACGGCATTGCGAGGGATAAGGTCATGGGGTATGAACTCTGTGAGGGTAGTGCTGAGTAATGGCTATCGATGGACGAAGATACCAGCAAGTGAAGTAGCAAATATTATATCATTGTCAAGAAGTCTTGGATTCAGAGCCATTGTATTAGAAGTTCACGACACGACAGGATATGGTGAGGACGGTGCAGCATGTTCATTGGCGCAAGCAGTAGAATATTGGAAAGAGATAAAGAGTGTGTTAGAAGGCAATGAGGATTTTGTTATAATAAACATTGGTAATGAGCCGTATGGGAACAATAACTATCAAAACTGGATTAATGACACGAAGAATGCTATAAAAGCGCTAAGGGATGCAGGGTTCAAGCACACGATAATGGTTGATGCACCGAACTGGGGGCAGGATTGGTCTAATACTATGAGAGACAATGCCCAGAGCATAATGGAAGCAGATCCGCTGCGCAATTTGGTATTTTCGATTCATATGTACGGTGTATACAATACAGCGAGCAAGGTAGAAGAATATATCAAGTCATTTGTGGAGAAAGGGCTGCCATTAGTTATTGGGGAGTTTGGGCATCAGCATACAGATGGTGACCCTGACGAGGAAACTATTGTCAGGTATGCAAAACAATACAAGATAGGACTTTTTAGCTGGTCTTGGTGTGGCAATTCGAGCTATGTGGGGTACTTGGACATGGTAAACAATTGGGACCCCAATAATCCAACTCCATGGGGGCAATGGTATAAAACTAATGCGATTGGTGCCTCTTCAGTACCTACTTCAACACCAACACCGACACCAACACCAACAGTAACACCAACTGCTACCCCAACACCGACGCCGAGCAGCACACCTGTAGCAGGCGGGCAGATAAAGGTACTGTATGCAAACAAGGAGACAAATAGCACAACTAATACGATAAGGCCATGGTTGAAGGTAGTGAACACTGGAAGCAGCAGCATAGATTTGAGCAGAGTAACGATAAGGTACTGGTACACGGTAGATGGGGACAAGGCGCAGAGTGCGATATCAGACTGGGCCCAGATAGGAGCAAGCAATGTGACATTCAAGTTTGTGAAGCTGAGCAGTAGCGTAAGTGGAGCGGACTATTATTTAGAGATAGGATTTAAGAGTGGAGCTGGGCAGTTGCAGGCTGGTAAAGACACAGGGGAGATACAGATAAGGTTTAACAAGAGTGATTGGAGCAATTACAATCAGGGGAATGACTGGTCATGGATGCAGAGCATGACGAATTATGGAGAGAATACGAAGGTAACTGCGTATATAGATGGAGTATTGGTATGGGGACAGGAGCCGAGTGGAGCGACAGCAGCACCGACCCCGACAGCGACACCGACACCTACTCCAGCACCAACAGCAACTCCAACAGTAACACCAACCCCAACTCCAACCCCGACACCAACAGTAACAGCAACACCAACACCGACGCCGAGCAGCACACCTGTAGCAGGTGGGCAGATAAAGGTATTGTATGCAAACAAGGAGACAAATAGCACAACTAATACGATAAGGCCATGGTTGAAGGTAGTGAACACTGGAAGCAGCAGCATAGATTTGAGCAGAGTAACGATAAGGTACTGGTACACGGTAGATGGGGACAAGGCGCAGAGTGCGATATCAGACTGGGCCCAGATAGGAGCAAGCAATGTGACATTCAAGTTTGTGAAGCTGAGCAGTAGTGTAAGTGGAGCGGACTATTATTTAGAGATAGGATTTAAGAGTGGAGCTGGGCAGTTGCAGGCTGGTAAAGACACAGGGGAGATACAGATAAGGTTTAACAAGAGTGATTGGAGCAATTACAATCAGGGGAATGACTGGTCATGGATGCAGAGCATGACGAATTATGGAGAGAATACGAAGGTAACTGCGTATATAGATGGAGTATTGGTATGGGGACAGGAGCCGAGTGGAGCGACAGCAGCACCGACCCCGACAGCGACACCGACACCTACACCAGCACCAACTCCAACTCCAACAGTAACACCTACCCCAACCCCAACCCCGACACCAACATCAACACCAACATCAACGGCAACGTCAATTCCATTACCAACAGTATCACCATCGTCGGCTGTTATTGAAATAGCAATAAATACAAATAAAGATAGGTCACCAATTAGCCCGTACATTTATGGTGCAAACCAGGATATTGAAGGTGTAGTTCATCCTGCAAGAAGGTTAGGTGGAAACAGACTAACAGGATACAATTGGGAAAACAACTTTTCAAATGCGGGGAACGATTGGTATCATTCAAGTGACGATTATTTGTGCTGGAGCATGGGAATTTCTGGTGAAGATGCGAAGGTTCCAGCAGCAGTGGTATCTAAATTTCATGAGTATTCCCTTAAAAATAATGCTTATTCTGCTGTAACTTTGCAAATGGCAGGATATGTGTCAAAAGATAATTATGGTACTGTTAGTGAAAATGAAACAGCTCCATCTAACAGGTGGGCAGAGGTAAAATTTAAGAAGGATGCTCCTTTATCTTTGAATCCAGACTTGAATGATAACTTTGTTTATATGGATGAATTCATAAATTATTTGATAAACAAATACGGAATGGCTTCTTCACCTACCGGGATAAAAGGGTATATACTTGATAATGAGCCTGATTTGTGGGCATCAACACATCCACGTATACATCCTAATAAGGTCACATGCAAAGAGTTGATTGATAAATCTGTTGAACTGGCAAAAGTTATAAAAACCCTTGATCCATCAGCTGAAGTTTTTGGATATGCATCATATGGGTTTATGGGTTATTATAGTCTCCAAGATGCGCCTGATTGGAATCAAGTTAAAGGAGATCATAGATGGTTTATAAGCTGGTATCTGGAACAGATGAAAAAAGCATCAGACAGTTATGGAAAAAGATTATTAGATGTGCTTGATTTACACTGGTATCCAGAGGCACGAGGTGGAAATATTCGCGTGTGCTTTGATGGCGAAAATGACACATCAAAAGAAGTTGCTATAGCTAGGATGCAAGCTCCAAGAACACTATGGGACCCGACCTATAAAACATCAGTGAAAGGGCAAATTACAGCTGGTGAGAACAGCTGGATAAACCAGTGGTTTTCAGATTATTTGCCTATAATTCCAACCATAAATGCGGACATAGAGAAATATTATCCTGGTACAAAACTTGCTATTAGCGAATTCGATTATGGCGGTCGAAATCATATTTCAGGGGGAATTGCTTTAGCTGATGTTCTTGGTATATTTGGTAAATATGGAGTGTACTTTGCAGCAAGATGGGGCGATTCTGGTAGTTATGCAGCGGCTGCATATAACATTTATCTTAATTATGATGGAAAAGGCTCAAAATATGGCAATACAAATGTAAGTGCTAATACAAGTGATGTTGAAAATATGCCAGTTTATGCCTCAATAAATGGGCAGGATGAATCTGAACTTCATATTATTCTAATAAACAGAAACTATGACAAAAAATTGCCTGCGAAGATCAGCATTACAAGCTCAAAAAACTATACAAAAGCAGAAATTTATGGTTTTGACAGTAATAGTCCTATTGTCAGAAAAATGGGAAGTATGGATAATATAAAAAACAATGTTTTAACTATTGAGGTACCTAATTTAACAGTTTATCATATTGTTTTGTATTAAACATCTATACAAACTAAATAAATCATTTAAAGTAATTTAGACAATTTCATAAGGATAGATGTTTATGTTGGCTATGGTGCCATTGCTATATTATTTGCAGAATGTGTGGTATTGCTGTCATGATTTCAATAACAATATATGGTATGTATTTATCCATAGGCGTTACAAAGTGCAGGACAGTGTTTATATCCAGCAAATAATGAAGAGACAGGCGTGTAGCTTGGGAAGAGGAAATCTGGAATAAGAGTTTAATGGAGTTGTTTGATAGTTGATACTGTTGCAGCTTGAGAATCGAGTAGACTTTAAAAGTTTCTTTGAGCATGAGATAATTATACCGGATAGGATTTAAAGGAGAACTACCAAGTGAAAAGGTAATAAAGAGACGAATTGGGATTTTAAAGAGATTAAGGGGAAAGTAAAACAGGATCTAAGTTTGCAGCAGTTAGAGTTGACATGTGAATCTTGGCAGGCACCAGAGCTTAGGTTTTACAGGCTTTAGTTTATAGCGCGGAATTGTAGCTATTATTGGAACTTAAAAAATATTATTTATAATGATTATATCTTAATGTAAAATAAAAAATAAAATAGAAAGAGGAGGTTAGTAGATAATATGATGAAGAAATTAGTTAAAATTATAGCTCACGTGGTATTGATTACATTTGTAGCAGGTGTTTGTTTGTTTGGTGCGATGAGTTATTATCCAATTGAAACCAAAGCAGCACCTGACTGGAGCATTCCAAGTTTGTATGAGAGTTATAAGAATGATTTTAGGATAGGTGTAGCAATACCTGCAAAATGTTTGAGCAACGATACAGACAGGAGGATGGTATTAAAACATTTTAACAGTATAACAGCAGAGAATGAAATGAAGCCAGAAAGTTTATTAGCTGGGCAAACAAGTACAGGTCTAAATTACAGATTTAGCACTGCTGATGCCTTTGTAAACTTTGCGAATACGAACAATATAGGAATTAGAGGACATACTTTAGTATGGCACAGCCAGACGCCTGATTGGTTTTTTAAAGACAGCAGTGGACAAAGGTTAACCAAGGATGCATTGTTAGCAAGATTGAAGCAATATATATATGATGTTGTAGGAAGGTATAAGGGAAAAGTATACGCATGGGACGTTGTAAATGAAGCCATTGATGAGAATCAGTCTGATGGTTATAGGCGGTCGACATGGTATGAGATTTGTGGACCAGAATACATTGAGAAAGCATTTATATGGGCACATGAAGCAGATCCCAACGCAAAGCTATTTTATAATGACTATAATACTGAGATTTCCAAGAAAAGAGATTTTATATACAACATGGTTAAGAATTTAAAATCAAAAGGAATACCAATACATGGTATTGGAATGCAATGCCATATAAATGTTAACTGGCCTTCAGTTAGCGAAATAGAGAACAGCATAAAGTTATTCAGTTCAATACCGGGCATAGAAATTCATATAACAGAGCTTGATATGAGTTTATACAATTACGGATCAAGCGAAAACTATTCGACACCCCCACAGGACTTACTTCAGAAGCAAGCTCAGAAGTACAAAGAATTATTTACAATGTTAAAGAAGTATACGAATGTTGTAAAATGTGTAACATTTTGGGGATTAAAAGATGATTATTCATGGTTAAGATCTTTTAACGGCAAAAATGATTGGCCATTATTGTTTTTTGAGGATTACAGTGCAAAACCAGCTTATTGGGCAGTAATAGAAGCATCAGGGACATCAACAACACCAGCTCCAACTACAACTATTACACCGACTCCAACACCAACATCAACAGCAACACCAACACCGACACCCACACCAGCACCAACAGCAACTCCAACCCCAACAGTGACACCGACACCAACGTCAACACCAACACCGACGCCGAGCAGCACACCTTTAGCAGGTGGGCAGATAAAGGTATTGTATGCAAACAAGGAGACAAATAGCACAACTAATACGATAAGGCCATGGTTGAAGGTAGTGAACACTGGAAGCAGCAGCATAGATTTGAGCAGAGTAACGATAAGGTACTGGTACACGGTAGATGGGGACAAGGCACAGAGTGCGATATCAGACTGGGCCCAGATAGGAGCAAGCAATGTGACATTCAAGTTTGTGAAGCTGAGCAGTAGTGTAAGTGGAGCGGACTATTATTTAGAGATAGGATTTAAGAGTGGAGCTGGGAAGTTGCAGGCTGGTAAAGACACAGGGGAGATACAGATAAGGTTTAACAAGAGTGACTGGAGCAATTACAATCAGGGGAATGACTGGTCATGGATGCAGAGCATGACGAATTATGGAGAGAATACGAAGGTAACTGCGTATATAGATGGAGTATTGGTATGGGGACAGGAGCCGAGTGGAGCGACAGCGACACCGACACCTACACCAGCACCAACTCCAACTCCAACTCCAACAGTAACACCTACCCCAACACCAACGTCAACACCAACACCGACGCCGAGCAGCACACCTTTAGCAGGTAGACAGATAAAGGTATTGTATGCAAACAAGGAGACAAATAGCACAACAAACACGATAAGGCCATGGTTGAAGGTAGTGAACACTGGAAGCAGCAGCATAGATTTGAGCAGAGTAACGATAAGGTACTGGTACACGGTAGATGGGGACAAGGCACAGAGTGCGATATCAGACTGGGCCCAGATAGGAGCAAGCAATGTGACATTCAAGTTTGTGAAGCTGAGCAGTAGTGTAAGTGGAGCGGACTATTATTTAGAGATAGGATTTAAGAGTGGAGCTGGGAAGTTGCAGGCTGGTAAAGACACAGGGGAGATACAGATAAGGTTTAACAAGAGTGACTGGAGCAATTACAATCAGGGGAATGACTGGTCATGGATGCAGAGCATGACGAATTATGGAGAGAATACGAAGGTAACTGCGTATATAGATGGAGTATTGGTATGGGGACAGGAGCCGAGTGGAGCGACAGCGACACCGACACCTACACCAGCACCAACTCCAACTCCAACTCCAACAGTAACACCTACCCCAACACCAACGTCAACACCAACACCGACACCAACTGCTACACCGACGCCAACACCGACAGTAACACCAACCCCAACCCCAACCCCGACACCAACAGTAACAGCAACACCAACACCGACGCCAAGCAGCACACCGGGTGTGCTTGGCGAATATGGGCAGAGGTTTATGTGGTTATGGAACAAGATACATGATCCTGCGAACGGGTATTTTAACCAGGATGGGATACCATATCATTCGGTAGAGACATTGATATGCGAAGCACCTGATTATGGTCATTTGACCACGAGTGAGGCATTTTCGTACTATGTATGGTTAGAGGCAGTGTATGGTAAGTTAACAGGTGACTGGAGCAAATTTAAGACAGCATGGGACACATTAGAGAAGTATATGATACCATCAGCGGAAGATCAGCCGATGAGGTCATATGATCCTAACAAGCCAGCGACATACGCAGGGGAGTGGGAGACACCGGACAAGTATCCATCGCCGTTGGAGTTTAATGTACCTGTTGGCAAAGACCCGTTGCATAATGAACTTGTGAGCACATATGGTAGCACATTAATGTATGGTATGCACTGGTTGATGGACGTAGACAACTGGTATGGATATGGCAAGAGAGGGGACGGAGTAAGTCGGGCATCATTTATCAACACGTTCCAGAGAGGGCCTGAGGAGTCTGTATGGGAGACGGTGCCACATCCGAGCTGGGAGGAATTCAAGTGGGGCGGACCGAATGGATTTTTAGATTTGTTTATTAAGGATCAGAACTATTCGAAGCAATGGAGATATACGGATGCACCAGATGCTGATGCGAGAGCTATTCAGGCTACTTATTGGGCGAAAGTATGGGCGAAGGAGCAAGGTAAGTTTAATGATATAAGCAGCTATGTAGCGAAGGCAGCGAAGATGGGAGACTATTTAAGGTATGCGATGTTTGACAAGTATTTCAAGCCATTAGGATGTCAGGATAAGAATGCGGCTGGAGGAACGGGGTATGACAGTGCACATTATCTGCTATCATGGTATTATGCATGGGGTGGAGCATTGGATGGAGCATGGTCATGGAAAATAGGGAGCAGCCATGTGCACTTTGGATATCAGAATCCGATGGCGGCATGGGCATTAGCGAATGATAGTGATATGAAGCCGAAGTCGCCGAATGGAGCGAGCGATTGGGCAAAGAGTTTGAAGAGGCAGATAGAATTTTACAGGTGGTTACAGTCAGCGGAGGGAGCGATAGCAGGAGGCGCGACAAATTCATGGAATGGCAGATATGAGAAGTATCCAGCAGGGACAGCAACATTTTATGGAATGGCATATGAACCGAATCCGGTATATCATGATCCTGGGAGCAACACATGGTTTGGATTCCAGGCATGGTCTATGCAGAGGGTAGCGGAGTATTACTATGTGACAGGAGATAAGGACGCAGGAGCACTGCTTGAGAAGTGGGTAAGCTGGGTTAAGAGTGTAGTGAAGTTGAATAGTGATGGTACGTTTGCGATACCGTCGACGCTTGATTGGAGCGGACAACCTGATACATGGAACGGGGCGTATACAGGGAATAGCAACTTACATGTTAAGGTAGTGGACTATGGTACTGACTTAGGAATAACAGCGTCATTGGCGAATGCGTTGTTGTACTATAGTGCAGGGACGAAGAAGTATGGGGTATTTGATGAGGGAGCGAAGAATTTAGCGAAGGAATTGCTGGACAGGATGTGGAAGTTGTACAGGGATGAGAAGGGATTGTCAGCGCCAGAGAAGAGAGCGGACTACAAGAGGTTCTTTGAGCAAGAGGTATATATACCTGCAGGATGGACAGGGAAGATGCCGAATGGAGATGTAATAAAGAGTGGAGTTAAGTTTATAGACATAAGGAGCAAGTATAAACAAGATCCTGATTGGCCGAAGTTAGAGGCGGCATACAAGTCAGGGCAGGCACCTGAGTTCAGATATCACAGGTTCTGGGCACAGTGCGACATAGCAATAGCTAATGCAACATATGAAATACTGTTTGGCAATCAATAATTAAGTAGGTAAATGAAAATTTAGCGGGGTAGCACAACTATAGGTATGATGTGCTGCCTCGCTAAAATCCTGTATGGAGGTGTTTAAAAAATAGTACAAAAAATAAAGAGGTATAATGGCAAAAATGCATAAAAAAGAGGGGGTTAGGTTTTAAGATGAGAGTAAAAACAAAAATGGGAAAGAAATGGTTGAGTATACTATGTACAGTTGTTTTTTTATTGAACATTTTGTTTATAGCAAATGTAACGAATTTACCCAAAGTTGGTGCGGCTACATCTAATGATGGAGTAGTGAAGATAGATACTAGCACATTAATAGGAACAAATCACGCACATTGCTGGTACAGAGATAAACTTGAGACGGCATTGCGAGGGATAAGGTCATGGGGTATGAACTCTGTGAGGGTAGTGCTGAGTAATGGCTATCGATGGACGAAGATACCAGCAAGTGAAGTAGCAAATATTATATCATTGTCAAGAAGTCTTGGATTCAGAGCCATTGTATTAGAAGTTCACGACACGACAGGATATGGTGAGGACGGTGCAGCATGTTCATTGGCGCAAGCAGTAGAATATTGGAAAGAGATAAAGAGTGTGTTAGAAGGCAATGAGGATTTTGTTATAATAAACATTGGTAATGAGCCGTATGGGAACAATAACTATCAAAACTGGATTAATGACACGAAGAATGCTATAAAAGCGCTAAGGGATGCAGGGTTCAAGCACACGATAATGGTTGATGCACCGAACTGGGGGCAGGATTGGTCTAATACTATGAGAGACAATGCCCAGAGCATAATGGAAGCAGATCCGCTGCGCAATTTGGTATTTTCGATTCATATGTACGGTGTATACAATACAGCGAGCAAGGTAGAAGAATATATCAAGTCATTTGTGGAGAAAGGGCTGCCATTAGTTATTGGGGAGTTTGGGCATCAGCATACAGATGGTGACCCTGACGAGGAAGCTATTGTCAGGTATGCAAAACAATACAAGATAGGACTTTTTAGCTGGTCTTGGTGTGGCAATTCGAGCTATGTAGGGTACTTGGACATGGTAAACAATTGGGACCCCAATAATCCAACTCCATGGGGGCAATGGTATAAAACTAATGCGATTGGTGCCTCTTCAGTACCTACTTCAACACCAACACCGACACCAACACCAACAGTAACACCAACTGCTACCCCAACACCGACGCCGAGCAGCACACCTGTAGCAGGCGGGCAGATAAAGGTACTGTATGCAAACAAGGAGACAAATAGCACAACTAATACGATAAGGCCATGGTTGAAGGTAGTGAACACTGGAAGCAGCAGCATAGATTTGAGCAGAGTAACGATAAGGTACTGGTACACGGTAGATGGGGACAAGGCGCAGAGTGCGATATCAGACTGGGCCCAGATAGGAGCAAGCAATGTGACATTCAAGTTTGTGAAGCTGAGCAGTAGCGTAAGTGGAGCGGACTATTATTTAGAGATAGGATTTAAGAGTGGAGCTGGGCAGTTGCAGGCTGGTAAAGACACAGGGGAGATACAGATAAGGTTTAACAAGAGTGATTGGAGCAATTACAATCAGGGGAATGACTGGTCATGGATGCAGAGCATGACGAATTATGGAGAGAATACGAAGGTAACTGCGTATATAGATGGTGTATTGGTATGGGGACAGGAGCCGAGTGGAGCGACAGCAGCACCGACCCCGACAGCGACACCGACACCTACTCCAGCACCAACTCCGACCCCAACGACGGCACCAACACCAACTGCTACACCGACGCCAACACCGACAGTAACACCAACCCCAACCCCAACCCCGACACCAACAGTAACAGCAACACCAACACCGACGCCAAGCAGCACACCTGTAGCAGGTGGACAGATAAAGGTATTGTATGCAAACAAGGAGACAAATAGCACAACTAATACGATAAGGCCATGGTTGAAGGTAGTGAACACTGGAAGCAGCAGCATAGATTTGAGCAGAGTAACGATAAGGTACTGGTACACGGTAGATGGGGACAAGGCACAGAGTGCGATATCAGACTGGGCCCAGATAGGAGCAAGCAATGTGACATTCAAGTTTGTGAAGCTGAGCAGTAGCGTAAGTGGAGCGGACTATTATTTAGAGATAGGATTTAAGAGTGGAGCTGGGCAGTTGCAGGCTGGTAAAGACACAGGGGAGATACAGATAAGGTTTAACAAGAGTGATTGGAGCAATTACAATCAGGGGAATGACTGGTCATGGATGCAGAGCATGACGAATTATGGAGAGAATACGAAGGTAACTGCGTATATAGATGGAGTATTGGTATGGGGACAGGAGCCGAGTGGAGCGACAGCAGCACCGACCCCGACAGCGACACCGACACCTACTCCAGCACCAACTCCAACTCCAACGCCGGCACCAACACCAACGTCAACACCAACATCAACGTCAACACCAACATCAACGCCGACTCCGACACCGACTCTGACAGCTACCCCGACGCCGACACCAACACCGGTGCAGACTGTAACACCAACGCCAACAGTAACTCCAAATCCAACATCAACACCGAGTATTCCTGATGATGCAAATGATGATTGGCTTTATGTAAGTGGTAATAAAATAGTTGATAAAGATGGTAGACCGGTATGGTTAACAGGTATTAACTGGTTTGGATACAATACAGGTACAAATGTTTTTGATGGTGTATGGAGTTGCAATCTAAAAGATACTTTGGCTGAAATAGCCAATAGAGGCTTTAATTTGCTAAGAATTCCAATATCAGCCGAGATTATACTGAACTGGTCGCAAGGTATTTATCCAAAACCAAATATAAACTACTACGTTAATCCAGAACTTGAGGGCAAAAACAGTCTAGAAGTATTTGACATAGTTGTACAAACATGTAAAGAAGTTGGTTTGAAAATTATGTTGGATATTCATAGCATAAAAACAGACGCAATGGGACATATCTATCCAGTATGGTATGATGATAAATTTACTCCAGAGGATTTTTTTAAGGCGTGTGAGTGGATTACAAATAGATATAAAAAGGATGATACTATTATAGCTTTTGACCTAAAAAATGAGCCACATGGAAAACCATGGCAAGACACAACATTTGCAAAATGGGATAATTCAACAGATATTAATAATTGGAAATATGCGGCTGAAACATGTGCGAAACGTATACTAAATATAAATCCAAACCTTCTTATTGTAATAGAAGGAATTGAAGCATATCCAAAAGATGACGTTACATGGACATCAAAATCCTATAGCGATTACTATTCAACATGGTGGGGCGGTAACTTGCGAGGTGTTAAAAAGTATCCTATTAATCTGGGTAAATATCAAAATAAAGTAGTATATTCACCTCATGATTACGGACCCTCTGTTTACCAGCAGCCGTGGTTTTATTCAGGCTTCACAAAAGAGTCTTTACTACAAGATTGTTGGCGTCCGAATTGGGCTTACATCATGGAAGAAAACATTGCGCCGCTGCTGATAGGTGAATGGGGTGGTTATCTTGATGGAGCTGATAACGAAAAGTGGATGAGATATCTACGAGATTACATCATAGAGAATCATATTCATCACACATTTTGGTGCTTTAATGCTAACTCAGGTGACACTGGAGGTTTGGTTGGATACGATTTTACGACATGGGATGAAAAAAAATACTCATTTTTAAAGCCGGCTCTTTGGCAAGACAGTCAAGGTAGGTTTGTTGGATTAGATCACAAGCGATCCTTAGGTACAAATGGGAAAAACATTAATATTACAATTTACTACAACAATAATGAACCAGCGCCAGTTCCAGCCGCAAAATGATAAAATACGGTAAATGGGAATTTGTAGATATATAAGAAAAATTTGAGGACAGTAAAGGACTGCATAGTTGAAGTTATAAACAAGTAAATTTAAAAAAAAAAAGAAGGGGTGATCTAAAACAGATAGAAATATATGTAATTATATTAAAATTATATTAAGTAACTATTAAACATTTATTTGTGGGAACAAAGTATGAGTTTCGAAATTATAACATCCAATACGATTAATTAAAAATTAACTATCAGATCAAAAAAGGGGGTTAGGGTTAAAAATGCTTAAACTAAAAAGAGCAATAAAAATGATTACATTTTGTGTTGCTGTGGTATTTCTATTGCAGATTTTCTTTCTATTTTCAGGATATAATAACAGTGAAGTAAAAGCAGCAACAACCTTTAACTATGGTGAAGCTCTTCAAAAAGCGATCATGTTTTATGAATTCCAGATGTCAGGTAAACTACCATCATGGATCCGTAACAACTGGCGCGGGAATTCTGGTCTAAATGATGGCAAAGATGTGGGTTTAGATCTTACTGGTGGCTGGCATGATGCTGGTGACCATGTAAAGTTTAATCTACCAATGTCATACAGTGCTTCAATGCTTTCGTGGGCAGTTTATGAGTACAAAGCAGCATTTGAGAAAAGTGGTCAGCTTGAACATATACTTAACCAGATTGAATGGGTAAATGACTACTTTGTAAAATGCCATCCATCAAAGTATGTATACTACTATCAAGTTGGTGACCCAATTGAAGATCATAACTTCTGGGGTCCAGCAGAAGTTATGCAAATGAAACGGCCAGCATACAAGTGTGATTTAAATAATCCAGCAAGTTCGGTTGTTGCAGAAACAGCAGCATCCTTAGCTGCAGCTTCAATCGTCATACGTGAAAGAAATAGTCAAAAGGCAGACACATATTTGCAGCATGCGATGGAACTCTTTGATTTTGCCGATAGAACTCGTAGTGATGCAGGGTATACCGCAGCAACAGGATTTTACACATCAGGTGGTTTTATTGATGATCTTGGTTGGGCAGCAGTGTGGCTATATCTTGCGACAAATGACAAATCATATTTAGATAAAGCTGAGGCGCTTATGGCAGAATATGCCGGTGGCACAAATACATGGACACAGTGCTGGGACGATGTAAGATACGGAGCAATATTGCTTTTAGCAAAAATAACTAATAAAGACATATATAAAGGTGCTGTTGAAAGAAATCTTGATCATTGGACATATAACATAACCTATACACCTAAAGGTCTTGCATGGATAACAGGGTGGGGCTCACTTAGGTATGCCACAACTGCAGCTTTCTTAGCGTTTGTTTATGCAGATTGGTCAGGATGTCCAGAAAATAAGCGAACAGCTTATCTAAAATTTGGTGAGAGTCAGATTAACTATGCATTAGGTTCAACAGGAAGAAGCTTTTTGGTAGGATTTGGGCAAAATTATCCACAACATCCACATCACAGAAATGCACACAGTTCATGGGCGAACAGTATGCGAATACCTGAATATCATCGACACATACTTTATGGTGCATTAGTAGGCGGACCAGGCTCTGATGATAGTTACAATGATGATATTACTGACTATGTTCAAAACGAGGTGGCTTGTGACTACAATGCTGGTATTGTAGGTGCTCTGGCAAAAATGTACCTTATGTATGGAGGAGACCCAATACCTAATTTCAAAGCTATCGAAAAGCCAACTAATGATGAAATTTTTGTTGAATCCAAGTTTGGTAATTCACAGGGTACAAACTATACCGAAATAATTTCATACATTTATAACAGAACGGGATGGCCGCCTCGAGTCACAGATAATCTAAACTTTAAGTATTTTATTGACCTAAGTGAGTTAATCAAGGCTGGGTATGGTCCTGATGTTGTTAAAGTAGAGACATATTATTCAGAAGGTGGAAAAATATCTGGACCATACGTATGGAATGCATCAAAGAACCTTTACTATATATTAGTTGATTTTACAGGAACAAAAATATATCCAGGTGGGGAAGTAGAACACAAAAAACAAGCTCAATTTAAGATATCTGTACCACAAGGTGTTCCATGGGATCCAACTAATGACCCATCTTATGCAGGATTAACAAAAGAACTTAGTAAAAATAAGTTCATAGCAGCTTATGAAGGTAACGTGCTGGTATGGGGACAAGAACCAGAGGGTTCGTCAAGTTCAACGTCAACCCCAACACCAACTGCTACACCAACACCGACACCAACTGCTACACCGACGCCAACACCGACAGTAATACCAACCCCAACCCCGACACCAACAGTAACAGCAACACCAACACCGACGCCAAGCAGCACACCTATAGCAGGTGGGCAGATAAAGGTATTGTATGCAAACAAGGAGACAAATAGCACAACTAATACGATAAGGCCATGGTTGAAGGTAGTGAACACTGGAAGCAGCAGCATAGATTTGAGCAGAGTAACGATAAGGTACTGGTACACGGTAGATGGGGACAAGGCGCAGAGTGCGATATCAGACTGGGCCCAGATAGGAGCAAGCAATGTGACATTCAAGTTTGTGAAGCTGAGCAGTAGCGTAAAGTGGAGCGGACTATTATTTAGAGATAGGATTTAAGAGTGGAGCTGGGCAGTTGCAGGCTGGTAAAGACACAGGGGAGATACAGATAAGGTTTAACAAGAGTGATTGGAGCAATTACAATCAGGGGGATGACTGGTCATGGATGCAGAGCATGACGAATTATGGAGAGAATACGAAGGTAACTGCGTATATAGATGGAGTATTGGTATGGGGACAGGAGTCGAGTGGAGCGACAGCAGCACCGACCCCGACAGCGACACCGACACCTACACCATCACCAACTCCAACTCCAACAGTAACACCTACCCCAACACCAACGTCAACACCAACACCGACACCAACTGCTACACCGACGCCAACACCGACAGTAACACCAACCCCAACCCCGACACCAACAGTAACAGCAACACCAACACCGACGCCGAGCAGCACACCTGTAGCAGGCGGGCAGATAAAGGTACTGTATGCAAACAAGGAGACAAATAGCACAACTAATACGATAGGCATGGGGTTGAAGGTAGTGACACTGGGAAGCAGCAGCATAGATTTGAGCAGAGTAACGATAAGGTACTGGTACACGGTAGATGGGGACAAGGCGCAGAGTGCGATATCAGACTGGGCCCAGATAGGAGCAAGCAATGTGACATTCAAGTTTGTGAAGCTGAGCAGTAGCGTAAGTGGAGCGGACTATTATTTAGAGATAGGATTTAAGAGTGGAGCTGGGCAGTTGCAGGCTGGTAAAGACACAGGGGAGATACAGATAAGGTTTAACAAGAGTGATTGGAGCAATTACAATCAGGGGAATGACTGGTCATGGATGCAGAGCATGACGAATTATGGAGAGAATACGAAGGTAACTGCGTATATAGATGGAGTATTGGTATGGGGACAGGAGCCGAGTGGAGCGACAGCAGCACCGACCCCGACAGCGACACCGACACCTACACCAGCACCAACTCTAACGCCGAGCAGTGGGATAGTGAAGATAGATACTAGCACATTAATAGGAACAAATCACGCACATTGCTGGTACAGAGATAAACTTGAGACGGCATTGCGAGGGATAAGGTCATGGGGTATGAACTCTGTGAGGGTAGTGCTGAGTAATGGCTATCGATGGACGAAGATACCAGCAAGTGAAGTAGCAAATATTATATCATTGTCAAGAAGTCTTGGATTCAGAGCCATTGTATTAGAAGTTCACGACACGACAGGATATGGTGAGGACGGTGCAGCATGTTCATTGGCGCAAGCAGTAGAATATTGGAAAGAGATAAAGAGTGTGTTAGAAGGCAATGAGGATTTTGTTATAATAAACATTGGTAATGAGCCGTATGGGAACAATAACTATCAAAACTGGATTAATGACACGAAGAATGCTATAAAAGCGCTAAGGGATGCAGGGTTCAAGCACACGATAATGGTTGATGCACCGAACTGGGGGCAGGATTGGTCTAATACTATGAGAGACAATGCCCAGAGCATAATGGAAGCAGATCCGCTGCGCAATTTGGTATTTTCGATTCATATGTACGGTGTATACAATACAGCGAGCAAGGTAGAAGAATATATCAAGTCATTTGTGGAGAAAGGGCTGCCATTAGTTATTGGGGAGTTTGGGCATCAGCATACAGATGGTGACCCTGACGAGGAAACTATTGTCAGGTATGCAAAACAATACAAGATAGGACTTTTTAGCTGGTCTTGGTGTGGCAATTCGAGCTATGTGGGGTACTTGGACATGGTAAACAATTGGGACCCCAATAATCCAACTCCATGGGGGCAATGGTATAAAACTAATGCGATTGGTGCTGAATGAAGGGAGGTGCGAAAATTATTTGAAAAGTATGATAGTTCAATAGGCACTAATGTATGAATTATCAGTCAAATGACAGGGTGGGTTTTCTACACGCCCGCCCTGTTGATTTTACGAAACACATATTATGCAAAAAATATCAAAAAATTGAACCATTAACTTAACCACAACTGAATAAAATGCTTTTTATTCGTATTTATCCAGATTACCCATCCCATAAAAGTTTTATGCATTATCGATTGTTAAAAATGTTGCATTATAGAGTGCTAAGTGTACAATTACTAAAATGTCATCATAAGAACTCTGTGCAACTAATGTTATGCTCTTTTAATTGCTAAAACAATAAAAAAATTAAAAAAATTTTTAAGCGGTATGATTGTCGACATATACAGTAAAAGTAAAGGAGTGAAAAATTAATGAAGGAAAAAAATGTATTATTATTACTCTCAATTCTGATTGCCACAGGATACTTTATTCTTCAGGTTATTTCCATTGGCTCAAGAGAAATACCAACAACATATTGGGCATCCAAAGAAGAGGGCAGTACAATTGAAGTAAGAATTTCACCTAAGATGTTTATAAAAGACTTCTTTATCTATTTTGGTTATGGAGACGGGAAAGTTGATATACAATTTTTGAACGATAACTCGGTAATATTCCAACAATCTGTCCAATCAGCCTTTTTTCAAGGTAAGGTAATATTAGTTAATAACGTCGTTGACAAAGTGCTTATCGTGACACATGGAAATGGTCTTGAGATTAGAGAAATTGCAGCAAAAAAAGATGACAAACAGTTTATAGATTTTTCAAAAGCAGAAATTGTTATTTTAAAAGGCTTCAACTATTTAGGAAATCCTTATAATTTAGTTGATGAGCAAGCTAAAATGAGAAGTATAGTAAGTTACCGTTACAGTTCATATTTTGATGAGATATATCATGCAAGAACAGCCTACGAACTGTTAAAAGGGCTGCCACCTTATGATTTAGTTCATCCACCCTTAGGTAAATGGCTAATATCAGTTGGAATGGCAGTATGGGGAGTGAACCCATTTGGATGGAGAATTGTTAATTTAATTTTTGGTTCAATTGCATTGGTTCTTATACTAATTTTATTTACTAAGCTACACAAACCCTCATTTTGGTGCGGAATAGCAGTTATAATATTGATGGCAAGTGACTTTTTGCATAATAGCTTGTCGAGAACAGCAAACCTTGATACATTCAGTTTGTTTTTTATTCTTTTATGTTCAATTTTTGGAATGTATTACATTAGTAGTATACTAAAAAAGAAAGAAAAATTATCTAAAACGAATTTAGCGTACTTTTTGACATTTTCAACTGGAGGGTTAGCATTTGCTTGTAAATGGAATGCTTTGTATTCAATTATACCTATTTTAACAATTTCATTCTCATATAGAGTGCATAATCTTATAAAAAGTAATGACAAAAATTGGGTTGTAAAGGTGATCAAAAATGGATTATTATCCATCATAGCTTTTTTAATACCTTATTATCTTACATACCTTCCAATAACAATAAAATACCCATATCATAATTTACCATGGGCAGTTATAAGTGATTTTATAATGTTGCAAAACCATATTTGGAAATACCATTCGACGTTAGTGGCAACGCATCCATTTTCTTCTGAGTGGTATCAATGGTTATTGGCAACGAAACCACTATGGGCTTATTATGACAATTCGTTGCCAAGTAATTTACGTTCGACTATTGCATATTTAGGGAATCCAGTCATATGGGGTCTGGGGTTGTTAGCACTGGCATATTTATTGATAGTGGCTCTGAAAAATCCAAAAGACAATTTGAGGTCTTTTATAGTAATTGCAAGCTATATATCTTCAATTGTTCCATGGATGTTTATAGGTAGAATTAAGTTTATATATCATTATTATCTCGCATTACCTTGGCTTTACATAGCGATAGCTATGGCAATTGATAATCTAAGACTAAAGCAGGGATTAAAAGAAAAAGTTGCAATGACAGTAAGTAGTTTAGCTCTGATTATGCTTATCATATACTATCCTGCTGTGAGCGGTTTGACTGTGTCAGCAAAATACATTAATATGCTAAAGATAATGAAGAGTTGGATATTCTAACAAAGTTGTGTAAATAGAGAAGGGGAGAATGAAAAACAAGATGTCAAATAGAAAGTATGAAGCAGTAAACAAGCTTGACGCTGCAAATAAAAAAGTTGTAGCAATAATAATATACAGTATACTAATTACAATATTGCCGTTAGGCTGGTGGATGGCTAATTTCGGTGAAGTGATGTTTAAAAGCAGGCAGCCGAATAGAATAATAGTGAGCATTATAACAATAAGTGGAATTATTTTTTACAGCTACTATTTAAACTTTTACAACAACAAATCGCAGATTTCAAGAACAGAATTCATATGGATGCTATTTACCGCATTTTTTGTAAGATTGGCTTTAGGCGGTGCAATATCAGGACATCCGATAGATGTAAACTGTTTCAAGGCATGGATGAACATTGCTTCAACTGATATGTTCAACATTTACGAGAAGAACATTTTTATTGACTACCTGCCAGGATATTTAATCATCTTAGCATTATTTAAATACATTGCTTCGGGAGTCCACTGCACAATTTCAGAGGACCTACTTATTAAATTACCAAACATTTTAGCTGACATTGCCATTGGAGTAATGGTGTTAGGCCTTAAGCAAAAGTGTGGAAGTCGACCAACTCGTGAGGAAAGTACAATAATTTTGTTTAATCCCGCACTAATTTTGCTCTCATCACTGTGGGGACAGAGTGACAGCTTTGTATTGATGTTGCTGGTTATGCTATTTGTTAGTTTAGTTTACAATACCTATATTTTAACTGGATGTGTAACAGCCTATTTATTATTCACAAAACCTCAATTTATACTATATTTTCCACTAATAGCACTATACTGGGTATACAATCTTTGGCTTAGAAATAGAACAGTGGACATAATAAAACAAATAATTTCTTTTAGCGTTTTAAGCGGTGTTTTGTATTTTCTTTTCACGCCTCATAAGGAAATTTTATGGCTTCCAAAGTTCTTTATAAAAATAGCAGGAGAATATCCTTATTACACAGTAAATGCATTTAATATCTATTATGCTGGAGGCTTAAATTGGGTCAAAACAGGAGGGATGTACGATTACATAAATATGATTGCTTTAGCAATTGCCTACATTTTGGTTTTGGCGCAGATTGGTGTTAGGTTGGAAAAACCAAGAGATCATTTAATCCAAGTGAGGTATCTCCTGCAAGGTGGTTTTTTAGTTGGATTACTTTCATATAACCTTATGACAGGTATGCATGAAAGATATTCGATATTTGCATGGTTATTTTGTCTTATGGTATATGTACTGATTAATGACATAAGATGGTTAAGGATATCAATGATTATTTCCTTGCTAACCTTTCTGAATATATCGAAGGTTTTGGATCTATCTCTTTCAAACATTTATTTTGTTCAACGAGATCTTTCGAACTTTATAGTAGCAATAGCGAATATTGTCATTCTTTTTGCATCACTTTATATTATTACTAACAGCCTATTAAAGCACAAAAATAATGCAAAAGTATGACAGCATGAATATTCGAAAATAAAATAACATACTTTAGGAGGGTGGCAAAAATGAATAGTAAAAAGAAGAACAAAAGAAAAAAACAAGCAAAAAAAAACAGCAAACGAAAGTTCAATTCAAAGAATTTTTGAGGTTGCCTATTGTAAAAAGTTTTATAATCATATTAATTTTGACCTTATTGATAACAACAATATATAGCACAGCAACAATTGTAATTAGAAAAAATATTGCCAAACATTTTTTCACAATCTCAGATGAAAATTATCAAAATGTAGCATATCTTAACAATGAATTGGTTATGTTTGAAAAGAATAGTAAATGGGGGATAATGGATATACAGGGAAAAATAGTAGTAAAGCCTACATATGAAAGGATACTATTAGAAAGTGAAGGAATGATTCCAGTTAAGCTTAAAAATAAATGGGGCTTTATTGATATCTATGGAAAAGTTAAGATAAAACCCCAATTTGACAATGTAACTGCATTCACAGACCAGCTTGCAGCTGTGTGTGTGAACAACAGGTGGGGAATTATAGATAAGTCAGGTAAATATACTATAAAACCTCAGTATCAAGACATAATTATACATCCAAACAAAATTATTCAAACTAAAAAGTATAATAAATGGGGAATTATTGATGAGAAAGGAAATCAAATTATACCATTTAAATACAGAGAAATACAAATTTTGAATTACAAGGGAGTCATTGTTGCTAAAGAAAAAGATAGTTACAAAGTAATATCGATCAAAAATAAAAAGGAAAGTAAGGAAAACTATAGCAACTTTTCATTAAACATTGGGAAAATGTTACCTGTTATGAGAAACAATAAGTGGGGCATTTTAAATCTTGAAACATTATCAGAAGTTTTTCCGTTGATTTATGATGAAATATGGGTCCACAATGAAGGCTGGATAGAGCTTAAAAAAGATAAAAAGTTGTACATTATGTTTTTTGACGGTAAAATATTAGCTAAAACTTTTAAAAGGGATTCAGTAGTTGTTTCCTCAAACAAAATGATTTCAATAAATCAAAATAATGGAGTCATAACCTTAGTAAATCTTGATTCACGAAAGACAGTAGATATAAAAGCACATGATATAACAGTATTTAACAATGGTTTTGCGGCAGTCAAGGTTAGGGACAAGTGGGGGTTGATTGCAGAAAATGGGAAGTTTGTTATTAAGCCAAAGTATGATTCTATCTGGATAGCAGACAAAGACATAATTGTAGTTTATCTCAATGGGAAGTGGGGGTTAGCGAAAATAAACGGAGAAATTTTAACACCACTGAACTATGATTTAATAGGCGAAGTAAAAGATGGGTACGTAGCATTTCTGAAAAATGGCAAATGGGGTGTGATGCTAAAGACAGGCAAGATACTGCTGAAACCGAAATTTGATCAAATTACACTTCATACAAGGAACTATATATTTGCTAGACAAAATGATACATGGTTTCTCATAGTAATTAAGAATAATAAAAAATATTTCTATAGATTCAAAACGTTCTCTGTGATAAGAGTTAATGACAATATTTGGGTATATACTACAGAGAAAGGTATGAAAGTTATTATTCTAAAAAAATAGTTATGAGATAATTATAATGATTAACCCACAAAAAATGAGTAAGAAAAATTTTTAAATTGAGGAGGTTCATTATGAATAAAAAGAATCTATTTTTGGTAGTAGGTATATTGCTTATTTCAATTATCTTGTCGTTGTTTATTTTTAAGGGTAAAATAGCGAGTATAATTGATGATCATAGGGTAGTGTTAGAGGTAAATGGAGAGCAAGTTACCAAAAGAGAGTACAAAATAAGGTTTAATGCCCTGAAAGAGAATGCAATTCAATTTTCATCACGTACAGACATCTTGGATCAGGTGTTTAACGGAAAAACATATAGAGAGTTATTGAAAGATGAGTTGTTCACAATTTTAACAGAAGAATTGTTGTGCCTACAAGAAGCTAGGAAAAGAAATATTAATCTCACAAAGCAAGAAGAAGAAGAAATAAAAAAATATATTCAAGAGCTTAAGACAAATGAGGAAATGAGAGGTTATTTTAACCAATATCTCCGAAAAATAAATTCTGATGAAAATCATTTTTATAGAGATCTGTATAAAACTAGACTCATTAATAAGTTATATAGTTCTATTACAAGCAAAACAACTGTTAGTGACTCAGAGATAATTAATTACTATAATACCAATAAGAATCAGTTTAAAAAGAGAAAAATTATAGACATTTTTCTAAAGGTGGAGAATGAAGAGGAGGATGCTCGAAAAAGAGAAATTGCAAATAAAATAGTGTCTGAATTAAAAAAAGGAGAGAGTTTTGAAAAATTGGTCAAAAAGTACTCAGAGGATGATGGTGCGAGTACAACAAAAGGAATAATTGATTACTTTAGAAAAGGCGAAAAAGAAGCAGAGTATGGTAGTGTTTTTGAAGAAGAGGTGTTTAAATTAGCTGTTGGACAAATCAGTAATGTAATAAAGACAGTTAAAGGCTATCATATAGTAAAAGTACTTGATGAAAAATATATGCCTCTTGATGAAGTTAAAGAAGAAATTCAATCAAAGTTGATGAAACAAAAGAAAGACGAAGCTTTTAGGTTATACATTGAAAATTTAAAAAAATTATCTAAAATCAATGTTTATAAGGATAGAACTAAAGATCTTTAATCAAAAATTTAAATTGGTTATACTTGCATAAAAGTTTAGAAAAATTGCAACAATTGTCAATACAAAAAAGCAATATTATAATATTTATTTGCAAAATAGTGATAGAATTAATTTGTCTTAAAAATATAAAATGATATATAGTAGGGAGCATGTATAAAATTTAATACAATACGAAAGACAGGAGTGAGGTGATAGAAACTAAAGATAAAGTATAATTTTCAATTACCCAACTAAGACTATTAAATCCATAATTGAAAAGAGGGGGTTAAGATGCGAAGGGGTATAGCGTTATTTATTGCAATTATCTTTTTATGTACAGTGATGTATAGCTTAACTTTTCTAGTAATGGCAGAGAGTATTGTCACCACTCAAAAATACATTTGGAAAAATGTAAAAATTGAAGGTGGCGGCGGTTTTATTACGGGAATAGTTTTTAATCCTAAAGAAAAAAACTTAGTTTATGTAAGAACAGATATTGGCGGTGCTTACAGAAGTACAGATGGTGGCAATACGTGGACACAGCTCATGAACTGGGTAAGCTTTGATGAGTGGAATTTATTAGGCGTAGAAAGTATAGCAACAGATCCTGTTGATCCAAATCGACTCTACATTGCTGCTGGTACTTACACTAATAGTTGGACAAATATGAATGGGGTCCTTTTACGTTCAAAAGATAAAGGTAATACATTTGAACGTACTCCTTTACCATTCAAATTGGGCGGTAATATGCCTGGTCGAAATATGGGAGAGAGATTAGCTATTGATCCGAATAACAATAATATCTTATATTTAGGTACACGCGAAGGAAATGGACTATGGAAAAGTATAGATTATGGTGTAACGTGGAAAAAAGTAGAGAACTTCCCGAACCCAGGAACATATGTTGAAGACCCGAATTGTCCTTATGATTATTTGAATCATATTACAGGTGTAGTATGGGTTGTATTTGATCCAACGAGCGGTAAACCCGGAGAGGGAAGCAAAGTGATTTATGTAGGGGTAGCTGATAAAAATACAAGCATATACTATACAAAAGATGGTGGGCAAACATGGGAGGCACTACCAGGACAACCTACAGGTTTACTTCCACAACATGCAAAGTTAAGCTCAGATGGGATGCTGTATATAACATATAGCAATACTCAGGGCCCTTACAACGGTGACTATGGAGAAGTATGGAGATATAATACTAAAACTGGCGAATGGAAAAACATAAGTCCAATGCCAGCAAAAGATACTTATTTTGGATATGGAGGATTAGCTGTTGATGCTCAAAATCCAAAGGTGGTAATGGTAGCAGCTTTGAGTTCATGGTGGCCTGATACTTATATTTGGCGTAGTACAGATGGCGGTGAAACATGGAAGTGTATATGGGAATGGGCTGGATATCCTAACAGAACGCTTCACTATACTATGGATATTTCTGCAGCTCCATGGTTGAATTTTGGTATTACGAATCCAATTCCTCCTGAGACAAGTCCAAAGCTTGGTTGGATGGTTGCAACCCTTGAGATTGATCCATTTAACTCTGATAGAATGTTATATGGGACAGGTGCTACGTTATATGGGTGTGATGATTTAACTAAATGGGATAAAGGTGAAAAGATAACAATTAAAGTAAAAGGAATTGGAATAGAAGAAACATCAGTTGCAGCATTAGTGAGCCCACCAATCGGACCACATTTATTTAGTGCAATATACGATATTGCTGGGTTTAGACATGATGATTTGGAGAAAGCACCCAACTGGACATATACTCAACCCAATATGGGTTCGACTACTGATATAGATTACGCTGAATTGAATCCAAACTTTATGGTGCGTGTAGGGAATGTTGACAAAACATGGAATCCAAACACAAACAGAATTGGTTTTTCGTATGATGGTGGGAAATCATGGTTCCAAGGTAATCAAGAACCTCAAGGAATGACAGAAGGTGGGACAGTCGCTGCAGCTGCTGATGCTAGTGTAGTTGTGTGGGCACCAAAAGGAGCTCCTGTATCCTATTCCACAGACAATGGTAATACATGGTATCAATGTGCCAATGTACCTTCCGGAGCGATTGTATACTCTGATAGAGTTAATCCAAACAAGTTTTATGCTTTTAAAGATGGAAAATTCTACACTAGTAGTGACAAAGGAAAAACCTTTGTTCAATCACCAGCTTCTGGCTTGCCAACAAGCGGGAACTTTAAGGCTGTTCCTGGTCGTGAAGGTGATATATGGTTAGTCGGCAATAATGGAATGTGGCATTCGGTTGATGGTGGTTATACGTTTACAAAAATTGGAAATGTAGAAGAAGCAGCAAGTATTGGGTTTGGTAAACCTGCAGAGGGAAAAACATATCCGGCAATCTACACTTATGCAAAGATAAATGGAATCAGAGGAATATTTAGATCTGATGATGCAGGTGCAAGTTGGGTAAGAATAAATGATGATAATAATCAATTTGGTTGTGCTAATGCAGACATTACTGGAGACCTAAGAGTATATGGAAGAGTATTCGTTGCTACTAATGGTTTAGGAATAAAGTGGGGTGAAATTGCTGATAGTGCTACAATTCCAACATCAACGCCGGCACCAACAGTAACTGCTACACTGACTCCAACACCAACATCAACAGCAACACCAACACCGACGCCGAGCAGCACACCTGTAGCAGGTGGGCAGATAAAGGTATTGTATGCAAACAAGGAGACAAATAGCACAACTAATACGATAAGGCCATGGTTGAAGGTAGTGAACACTGGAAGCAGCAGCATAGATTTGAGCAGAGTAACGATAAGGTACTGGTACACGGTAGATGGGGACAAGGCACAGAGTGCGATATCAGACTGGGCCCAGATAGGAGCAAGCAATGTGACATTCAAGTTTGTGAAGCTGAGCAGTAGCGTAAGTGGAGCGGACTATTATTTAGAGATAGGATTTAAGAGTGGAGCTGGGCAGTTGCAGGCTGGTAAAGACACAGGGGAGATACAGATAAGGTTTAACAAGAGTGATTGGAGCAATTACAATCAGGGGAATGACTGGTCATGGATGCAGAGCATGACGAATTATGGAGAGAATACGAAGGTAACTGCGTATATAGATGGAGTATTGGTATGGGGACAGGAGCCGAGTGGAGCGACAGCGACACCGACCCCGACAGCGACACCTACACCTACACCATCACCAACTCCAACTCCAACACCGACAGTGACACCAACCCCAACCCCAACCCCGACACCAACAGTAACAGCAACACCAACACCGACGCCGAGCAGCACACCTGTAGCAGGTGGGCAGATAAAGGTATTGTATGCAAACAAGGAGACAAATAGCACAACTAATACGATAAGGCCATGGTTGAAGGTAGTGAACACTGGAAGCAGCAGCATAGATTTGAGCAGAGTAACGATAAGGTACTGGTACACGGTAGATGGGGACAAGGCACAGAGTGCGATATCAGACTGGGCCCAGATAGGAGCAAGCAATGTGACATTCAAGTTTGTGAAGCTGAGCAGTAGCGTAAGTGGAGCGGACTATTATTTAGAGATAGGATTTAAGAGTGGAGCTGGGCAGTTGCAGGCTGGTAAAGACACAGGGGAGATACAGATAAGGTTTAACAAGAGTGATTGGAGCAATTACAATCAGGGGAATGACTGGTCATGGATGCAGAGCATGACGAATTATGGAGAGAATACGAAGGTAACTGCGTATATAGATGGAGTATTGGTATGGGGACAGGAGCCGAGTGGAGCGACAGCGACACCGACCCCGACAGCGACACCTACACCTACACCATCACCAACTCCAACTCCAACACCGACAGTGACACCAACCCCAACCCCAACCCCGACACCAACAGTAACAGCAACACCAACACCGACGCCAAGCAGCACACCGGGTGTGCTTGGCGAATATGGGCAGAGGTTTATGTGGTTATGGAACAAGATACATGATCCTGCGAACGGGTATTTTAACCAGGATGGGATACCATATCATTCGGTAGAGACATTGATATGCGAAGCACCTGATTATGGTCATTTGACCACGAGTGAGGCATTTTCGTACTATGTATGGTTAGAGGCAGTGTATGGTAAGTTAACAGGTGACTGGAGCAAATTTAAGACAGCATGGGACACATTAGAGAAGTATATGATACCATCAGCGGAAGATCAGCCGATGAGGTCATATGATCCTAACAAGCCAGCGACATACGCAGGGGAGTGGGAGACACCGGACAAGTATCCATCGCCGTTGGAGTTTAATGTACCTGTTGGCAAAGACTCGTTGCATAATGAACTTGTGAGCACATATGGTAGCACATTAATGTATGGTATGCACTGGTTGATGGACGTAGACAACTGGTATGGATATGGCAAGAGAGGGGACGGAGTAAGTCGGGCATCATTTATCAACACGTTCCAGAGAGGGCCTGAGGAGTCTGTATGGGAGACGGTGCCGCATCCGAGCTGGGAGGAATTCAAGTGGGGCGGACCGAATGGATTTTTAGATTTGTTTATTAAGGATCAGAACTATTCGAAGCAGTGGAGATATACGGATGCACCAGATGCTGATGCGAGAGCTATTCAGGCTACTTATTGGGCGAAAGTATGGGCGAAGGAGCAAGGTAAGTTTAATGATATAAGCAGCTATGTAGCGAAGGCAGCGAAGATGGGAGACTATTTAAGGTATGCGATGTTTGACAAGTATTTCAAGCCATTAGGATGTCAGGATAAGAATGCGGCTGGAGGAACGGGGTATGACAGTGCACATTATCTGCTATCATGGTATTATGCATGGGGTGGAGCATTGGATGGAGCATGGTCATGGAAGATAGGGAGCAGCCATGTGCACTTTGGATATCAGAATCCGATGGCGGCATGGGCATTAGCGAATGATAGTGATATGAAGCCGAAGTCGCCGAATGGAGCGAGCGATTGGGCAAAGAGTTTGAAGAGGCAGATAGAATTTTACAGGTGGTTACAGTCAGCGGAGGGAGCGATAGCAGGAGGCGCGACAAATTCATGGAATGGCAGATATGAGAAGTATCCAGCAGGGACAGCAACATTTTATGGAATGGCATATGAACCGAATCCGGTATATCATGATCCTGGGAGCAACACATGGTTTGGATTCCAGGCATGGTCTATGCAGAGGGTAGCGGAGTATTACTATGTGACAGGAGATAAGGACGCAGGAGCACTGCTTGAGAAGTGGGTAAGCTGGGTTAAGAGTGTAGTGAAGTTGAATAGTGATGGTACGTTTGCGATACCGTCGACGCTTGATTGGAGCGGACAACCTGATACATGGAACGGGGCGTATACAGGGAATAGCAACTTACATGTTAAGGTAGTGGACTATGGTACTGACTTAGGAATAACAGCGTCATTGGCGAATGCGTTGTTGTACTATAGTGCAGGGACGAAGAAGTATGGGGTATTTGATGAGGGAGCGAAGAATTTAGCGAAGGAATTGCTGGACAGGATGTGGAAGTTGTACAGGGATGAGAAGGGATTGTCAGCGCCAGAGAAGAGAGCGGACTACAAGAGGTTCTTTGAGCAAGAGGTATATATACCTGCAGGATGGACAGGGAAGATGCCGAATGGAGATGTAATAAAGAGTGGAGTTAAGTTTATAGACATAAGGAGCAAGTATAAACAAGATCCTGATTGGCCGAAGTTAGAGGCGGCATACAAGTCAGGGCAGGCACCTGAGTTCAGATATCACAGGTTCTGGGCACAGTGCGACATAGCAATAGCTAATGCAACATATGAAATACTGTTTGGCAATCAATAGTAAGTAAAAATGGTTGGGTAGCACAACTATAAGATTGGTGTGCTACCCTTTTTTGTTTGAATACATAAATTTTAGTAAATAAAAATATATGGTAAAATTGCTTAGATAAAGTTGTATAATTTGAAATATGTTTTAAGCTACGAATTGACTATAACATACATATTAAAAAGTAATAACCAACATATAAAATTGCTGTAATATGGTAAAAACTATTTTTAAAGATGCTTAAAATTTTCCTGTCCAAAATAAAATTTTCTTGCTTTAACTGTGACAAGTTGTGTTATAAACTTTATTGTGAAATAGCTTTAGCAGATAAAATTAAAATTCATATAAAATCCAACAATTTTTAGTATTAGGGGTTAGGGGGTTTATGTAGGAAAATGGGAAGAATTATATGTTTTAAAAAAAGTGCAAATATGTTCTTAATCTTTTTAGTTATGGTTTTTCTTTTTCATTTTCTAATGTCAGTTTTCTTATTATATATGACTAAAGAACTTATTTTAAGAGACATAATTAATAATAAGTCACTTCAATTAGATAAACTTCGCGAAAAAATAGACAATGAACTAAAGAAAATGAATGAGATAGTTACACGTATTCTTACTGATGATGAATTAAAATGGGTAGGGAATCTAAGGGGGTTAAGAGAAAATTCTTTAGATTTATGGGAGTACTTTGAATATTATAAACACTTTAAAGACATAGGCATGATTAATGGAGAGTTAAAACCTATCATAGTACTTTTTTTACGCGAGGGAGAAATAGTATATTTTGCTTCCGAAGAATTTGGCTCTTTTTTTACATTTGGATTTGAAAATTTTTGTAATTACTTTTCACCTGACAGAATGAACTGCCGCGTTTGGCTCAATAAAATATTCAATAAAAACAACAGTAAATGCAAAAATAAGTTAATATCACAAGAATATTCAATTAGTGGGCAAAGAATATTGGCATTGCATGCAACATATTACTTTCCATTTGATAACATTGAAAGTCGATCGGCAATTCTTCTGGTAATTATTGATGTTGCTAAATTTTGTAAGCTACTAAAGGAAAACAAATTAAACAGCCAAGATTCAATAATTTTAATTTATGATAGGTGTGAGAAAAAAATATTAACTTCAAATAAAGCAAATATTAATAATACAATAAATTACATATTAGAAAAACTTAGTGAAAACAAGAAATATATTTCTAATCTGTATAATAAAGTAACAATACAAAATAAAAAGTATATATTTTTACGGTTGGCTTCAAATGTATATGATTGGGATTATGTTTATCTAGTACCATATAACAGCATAAAAAGTGAAATATACATTTCAAGAACTGTTTATACATTGTATCTAACGGAGTTTACACTTTTCATAATTATTATAAGTTTATATGCTATTTATATCAAATTATATAAAGTAAGGAAATATAAAATAACTAAGGGCTTAAAAAATGTAAACGAGGAGAATGAGAACAAAATACTTACTTTTAAGAGCATAAACAAGTTAAAGGAGAAAGACCGTAGGTTAATACACACTAAAATTACAAGTTACAGGATTCTTAATAAAATAACCAGTAAACAAGAATTATTAAACGATATGATAATAGAAAAACTTATTTATGGTTGGTCTTATAGCAAAGGGGCGATAGAAGAAAAAATCCAAAGTATAGGCTTAAAAATTGGAGGTAAAAAATTTTTAGTTGCCATAATCAAAATGCTATCTCTTACCAAACAAGTTAGAACAAGAGATATAATAAAAAATGAGTTAGAAAGTATTAGGGTTGACTCAAAAATTAACTTGGTATTTTATTATGTTTACCAACTTGCAGATAGTGATCTTGCTTTAATTTTAGCATTTGATGAAGATGAAGACGAAAAAGTAAGTCAAAATGTAAATCTATGGCTGAGATTGATAGGTGATAGATTAGTAATTAAGATATGTGACAAATATTTAATTGCAGTTGGTCGTATAGTTAATAACATTGACGAATGTAGAATTTCATTTTTAGATGCAAAAGAAATTATTGAAGCTAATAAATTAATCACAACAGAGAACGTTGAGAATGGCATACTGTGGTATTATAATGTTGTTAAGAAAGATAATAATATATGGTATCCAATAGAAATAGAAGAGAGATTAATGTTGCTAGTTAATCTTGGGAAAATATCTGAGATTGAAGAAATTCTACACCTATTATATTATAAAAACTTTGAAGAAAAAGATATATCACTGAGTTTAAAGTATGTGCTAATTAGTGAGTTAATTGGAACAATTATTAAAATTGCAAATATGACAAAAGTAAATATTGACAATCTATTTGACATTAAGAACTTTATTTTTATTGAAGAAAATGACTTTGACAGGTTATTTGAAGATATAAAGCAAGTATTTATTAATATAACAGAACAAATCAAGAGAAACAGGAAAGCTTCTAAGGAAAAATTAATAGAGGAGATATTAGAATTTATAAACAAAAACTTATTTAATCCAAACATGAGTATATCCCTTGTCGCTGAAAGATTTAATTTATCTGAATCTTATTTTTCTAATATTTTTAAAAATGCAGTAGGTATAAAGTTCAGTGATTATGTAGAAAAGTTAAGAATAGAAGAAGCATATAAATTGATAAAGCAAAAAAAGTGGAATTTAGACGATATTAGTAAAATGGTAGGATATACTAACATTAAAACCTTTAGAAGAGCTTTTAAAAGGGTAAAAGGTTGTTTACCCAGTGAAATTTTAAACATAAATGAACATGATATATAGAGAACCATATGTATTTAAACATACCTTAATAAAATCCTATCACATTAAAATTTTCTTTATTCAAAATAAACAAATTAGTAATATAAAATTGTTTAACCATATTATAAAACTAAAGAAGTGTCCCTTGAAAAAAAGAATTCAAATTAATTATTATTAATAATAACAGTGGAGTAGAAGAGTAAAAGAGAATATTTATACTCCATACTGTGGATTCAAAAGAATAAGAACACCAAGGGAGGGATGAATTTGTTAGCACATTTTTTGTAAGTAACAGTTAAAGAACTATTTTCAACAAATTTTTGATGCAGACCGTAAATAATTATAACAAAAAAGAGGAGGTTTGGGTGATGAGTAACAGGAAGATTTTAGCCATTGTAGTCAGTTTGATAATGGTTGTATCATTGTTTACAGGGATTGGGTTGCGTAATGAAGTTGCAAAGGCAGCGACACTTTTAACAGATGATTTTGAAGATGGCAACAGAGATGGATGGTCGACATCGAACGGTAGTTGGAGTGTAGTAGTGGATGGGAGCAAGGTTTTAAAGCAGGCTAGCACAGGTTCTGAGGCGAGAGCATATACTGGTTCATCTGATTGGAGTGATTATACAGTTGAAGCGAAAGTTAAAGTATTAAATGTGAAGGATTCGAGTTCAGGTGCGGGAGTGATAGTGAGATATAAAAACTCAGGTAACTTTTATGCGTTGGTGCTAAGGGGTTCAAAGATAGAAATAGGGAAGAAATTAAACAGTAACTGGAGTACATTGGCGTTCAAGTCATTTACGTTGAATAAGGATACCTGGTATAATGTGAAATTAGAAGTAAATGGGAGCAAGTTAGTTGGATATGTTAATGGGAGTCAAGTATTAAGTGCAAGTGATTTATCGATTGCGACAGGAAAAGCAGGTTTAATAGCTGACAGGTGTGTTGCTGAATTTGATGATGTTGTTGTAAATTCAAGTGTGAGCGGTACAGCACCTACTCCGACACCAACACCGACTTCATCAGTGACACCAACACCAACATCGACTCCAACGCCAACCAAAACACCTACTCCAACTTCCACACCAGTACCAACACAAACCCCAGCAGTAACACCGACGCCGACCCCAAATACGGGTGGTGTTTTAGTTATTACAGATACAATAATTGTAAAATCCGGTCAAACATATGATGGTAAAGGAATAAAAATAATAGCTCAAGGAATGGGTGACGGAAGTCAATCTGAAAATCAAAAGCCCATATTTAAACTTGAAAAAGGGGCAAATTTGAAAAATGTAATAATTGGAGCGCCAGGTTGTGACGGGATACATTGTTATGGTGATAATGTGGTTGAAAATGTTGTATGGGAAGATGTTGGAGAGGATGCGTTGACTGTAAAAGGTGAGGGGGTAGTGGAAGTTATTGGTGGTTCAGCAAAAGAAGCTGCTGACAAGGTGTTCCAACTTAATGCACCGTGTACATTCAAAGTAAAAAACTTCACAGCTACAAATATAGGAAAGCTTGTAAGACAAAATGGTGGTACTACTTTCAAAGTAGTTATTTATCTTGAAGATGTAACATTAAACAATGTAAAAAGCTGTGTTGCAAAATCTGATAGTCCAGTATCAGAACTGTGGTATCATAACTTGAATGTAAACAATTGTAAAACATTATTTGAATTTCCGTCCCAATCACAGATACATCAATACTAATCGTTCTTTTAAGATAAGGAATAATGACGTTTTAGTGAGTAAAGATAGAGAAAAAAGGAGGTAAGAGTGTGTGTGATGAATTTGATATTTATATGAAGTCCTCAAATTCATCACACGCCACTTTTTGGATGAGTTGGATGAGTCTTTTGTAGGTTATTATAATTGAAGATAAAGAGAAAGGTTTTGGAGGGGAGTTTCAATGTTAACTAATAAAAAGCTTAGGGAGTATGTATATTTTGTATCGATTATTTTTTTCATGACTATTATATTGTTAAATGGACAGATAAATGTGAGCAAAAGTAATTTAGCATTGGCGGCAACAGGAAGTCAAATTGAGAAGTTAAATAGAGGATTAATTGCAATAAAGGTAACCAACGGAGTATTTTTGAGTTGGAGAATGTTTGGTTCAGATCTAGCGAATATAGGGTTTAATATTTACAGAAATGGAGTTAAGATAACTAATACGCCGATTCAGAACAGCACAAACTATGTTGATACTGCTGGGACAGCTGCTTCGAAGTATTATGTAAAAGCAGTGATAAATGGTGTAGAGGTAGAGCAATCTGAAGAAGTAAGTGTGCTTAGTAGCAATTATATAGAAATAAGATTAAATAAACCAGCAAATTCTCCACTCGGTGCTTCATATTCGCCAAATGATGCAAGTGTCGGCGATTTAGATGGTGATGGGGAATATGAGATTGTTCTGAAATGGGATCCAAGTGATTCAAAGGATAACTCACAATCTGGATACACAAGCAATGTGTATTTAGACGCTTACAAATTAAATGGCAAGTTCTTATGGAGAATTGATTTGGGTAGGAATATAAGAGCAGGAGCACATTATACACAATTTATAGTATATGATTTAGATGGTGACGGAAAAGCTGAAGTTGCATGTAAAACAGCTGATGGAACAATAGATGGACAAGGGAATGTGATAGGTGATCCAAATGCTGATTGGAGGAATTCCTCTGGTTATATTTTATCAGGGCCTGAATATTTGACTATATTTGAAGGTGCGACAGGACGAGCAATAAAGACGGTTAATTATATTCCGCCACGTGGGAATGTTTCATCATGGGGTGATTCTTATGGAAACAGGGTTGACAGGTTTTTAGCAGCAGTAGCTTATTTGGATGGGAATAGACCTAGCCTAATTATGTGCCGAGGATATTACACAAAAACATATATAGTTGCTTGGAATTGGCGAAATGGTGAGTTAACGAAGTTATGGCAATTTGACACAGGAGAGATTAGAGATGGATATAGAGATGATTACGAAGGACAAGGAAATCACAATTTGAGTGTGGCTGATGTTGACAATGATGGTAAGGATGAGATAATATATGGTGCTATGGTAGTAGATGATAATGGAGCACCATTATATTCAACTAAATTAGGTCATGGTGATGCAATGCATGTGACAGATATTGATCCAGACAGGCCAGGATTAGAAGTTTGGCAGTGTCATGAAGGAAGTACAGGAGCGAGTTTAAGGGATGCACGAACTGGACAGATATTAGTGAGAGTTTTAACATCTGGAGATTGTGGACGTGCTTTGACGGCAGATATTAACCCGCGATATAGAGGATTAGAAATGTGGGCGGCAGGTGGGATAAGTGTTAGAGATTGTAGAGGTAATGTAATCAGTAATGCGACACCACCAATTAATTTTGCAATATGGTGGGATGGAGATTTAGGTAGAGAATTGTTGGATAATATATATATTTATAAATGGGATTATAACAATAATAGGAGTAATACTATATTTACAGCAAGTGGATGTTCATCAAACAATGGCACAAAAGCAACACCTTGCTTGTGTGCAGATATACTTGGGGATTGGCGAGAAGAGGTTATATTTAGGACTAGTGATAACAATGCAATCAGGATATATACAACCACCACATTGACAGATTATAAGATACCTACGCTTATGCATAACAGGCAATATAGGGTGTCTATAGCATGGCAGAACGTTGCATATAATCAACCACCTCACGTAAGTTTTTATTTAGGGTATGAGACTAATGTGAATAACATATATCAATATTTTGAAGGTTATGGGCAACAACCAATTGCTACACCGTCGCTAACCCCGATGAAAACACCAACGCCTACATCAACTCCATTGCCAACATCAACTGCAACATCTACGCCAATTCCAACAGCAACACCAACTCCAACCCCGACACCAAGACCAACGTCAACACCAACACCGACCCCAACTGCTACCCCAACACCGACGCCGAGCAGCACACCTGTAGCAGGTGGGCAGATAAAGGTATTGTATGCAAACAAGGAGACAAATAGCACAACTAATACGATAAGGCCATGGTTGAAGGTAGTGAACACTGGAAGCAGCAGCATAGATTTGAGCAGAGTAACGATAAGGTACTGGTACACGGTAGATGGAGAGAGGGCACAGAGTGCGATATCAGACTGGGCCCAGATAGGAGCAAGCAATGTGACATTCAAGTTTGTGAAGCTGAGCAGTAGCGTAAGTGGAGCGGACTATTATTTAGAGATAGGATTTAAGAGTGGAGCTGGGCAGTTGCAGGCTGGTAAAGACACAGGGGAGATACAGATAAGGTTTAACAAGAGTGATTGGAGCAATTACAATCAGGGGAATGACTGGTCATGGATGCAGAGCATGACGAATTATGGAGAGAATACGAAGGTAACTGCGTATATAGATGGAGTATTGGTATGGGGGCAAGCACCAAAATAATAGGTTTATAGAAAATTACTTAATGGCAAAAACTGATAATTGGAAATTAAAAAGACTGTAAGTAATTTTGTGTAAAGTATAAGGACCTCCTTCTTGGTAAGAATCAGAAAATAAACAAAAATATCCAAGGGGAGGTCTTTTTATGGAAAAAGGTTTTAACAAAGAACAATTGCTTGAGTTCATAAGGAAAAATAACATCCAGAGTGTAAATGACATTTATGAAAGCTTGAAGGACCTATTTTAAGATGTGCTGCAAAGTTTTTTAGAAGCAGAGATTGAAGACAAAATCATAGCCCTGTATTTCTGCAGGAATGACAACACGAGACATTCATGAGCAAATTAAAGATATTTATGGTATCGAAATATCTGCTGAAATGGTAAGCAAAATCACAGAAAAGATTATTCCTGAGATAAGAGAATGGCAAAATAGACCATTGGAAAAGATATATCCGTTTATTTTCATGGATGCGATTCATTACAAGATAAAAGATGAAGGTAAGATTGTAAACAAAACTGCTTACGTTGTTTTAGGAATTAACATTGAAGGATACAAGGATGTTTTAGGGATATGGATAGGAGAAAGTGAAAGTTCTAAATTCTAGCTTGGTTTTTAAACGACTTAAAGACAAGAGGTGTAGAAGAAGTATTACTGTTTTGTGTTGATGGATTAACAGGATTAAAAGAAGCAATAAAAGCAGTATTTCCAAAGAGTGATATTCAAAGATGCATTATTCACCACCACTTGAGAAATTCCTTTAAGTATGTTTCATACAAGCATATAAAAGAGTTTTTGAGGGATTTTAAGAATGTATATCAAGCAGTCAATGAAGAAGAGACGTTTGAAAATTTTTGTCAATTAAAAGAGAAATGGGGGAAACAGTATCCTTATGCGTTTAGGAGCTGGGAAAACAACTGGGAGCTACTAACATCGTTTTTTAAGTTTCCCCCAGAGATAAGAAAGATAATTTATACCACAAACATCATAGAAGGAATTCACAGACAGTTTAGGAAAGTGACAAAGACAAAATCAGTATTTCCAAACGATACAGCGTTAGAGAAAATGCTTTATCTTGCAAAAAAATGTTGTAAGAAAGTGGACACAGAGGTACAGAAATTAGGATGTAATATTAAATCAGCTTTTGATAATGTATCCTGAGCGTTTGAGAGAGTATATAAAGTAGATAGCAATCACCAGTTCGCATTTTAAACTGCTTCCATGGAAGCAGTTTAAAACAATAAATCAAAAACAGAGTATCATAACCCAGTATTAAATTTTGTCCATGATTTTAAAAATTTATGCATAAAGATTTTTAAAATGGTAATACTAAAAAATAGAAAGTAGAAAAGTTTTTATCCTGAATGATCTCTTACCAAGAAGGTTGGTCTAATTTAAATACACAAGATTATTTACAGACCCTATCTAAAATTGCATTTGCTATTGTCGCTCCACAAAATATCTCTCCCCATTCTGAGAATACAACATTAGTTGTTATTATTGTACTGCTCTTCTCATATCTGTTTGATATCAGCTGGAAAAATAAATTCGCTCAATCATTGTCTATTGGCAAATAACCTATCTTAATCTATTTAAGTTGTTGGATAAATAATTATGCCATTAATGTTATTATATAGAACTACAAATTATTCCACGTGTATTTAAAAGAAAATTTACAGTTTTCAATTTTTTGAATATAGACCTCTATCAAATAAGTAATCATTATTCCCCTCTACATGCCTCTTATATGTTCTAAAACCTCTTAACCTTACTTGTTCTAAATTGTATTCTCCTTTTAACTTCCCAAATAATCTTTCAATTTTTGTCCTTTGCTTATATAACCTTTGTCCTTCCTCACTTATTAAAAATTCCATATTTTTTACCCTCAAAATATTTTTTACATTACTAAAATCCTTACTATTTCTCTTATTTACCGCCGCTACAAACTTTATCTCAAGTCTATCTGCCACCTCAAACCACTTCGCACAATCATAACCTGCATCTGCTAATATCACATCAAGCCAAATATCTTAGATCAATATAAAAGTTCTACTACTTTACTGTCAGGGATATTTGCACGTGTCAACCACCATCTTGTTTTTGACTTTGTAAACAAACAAGCTATTATATGGCTTAGCTTAAATTTCTTCGATCTTCCTTTTCTGCTACTTTTTATCTTAAATCCCAAGACTTTTATTGCTTTTTCGTTTGTCATAAAGACTTTTAAAAATTTTTGTTTTTTTGTTTTAATAAAATTAGACGTTGCCATCCTCCTTGGTTAGGTGTTTTTTGTTTTCTCTTACTATAATTTTACTTCAAGGAGGATGGCTTTTTATATATCTATTCATTGCCTTTTTTTTGTTAATTAATTTTATTCAACAAGCTAATCTATTATTAAAACTTAATATTTTGAAAAATGTTTAAGCCTTTATTCTATGTGGAATAGAGTATTTACTTCCCTTGTAGTAAATCAAAGAGTCCTTTTGGACTTTAACTGACTTGTAGGAATTTAGATAACTGTCTATTAACCTTTTGTATGGCAAGGGTTGTAAATACTCTTTTTCTATCCTCTTCTGTTTCAAATTCACCCTGATATGGCAGTATCCAATCTATAAACTTGTTTACTGCTTCAACTTTTCCTTTTGTGTACGAATATCTTGTTTTGCACAGTTTCACTTTAAACCCAAAGTCTTTTGCAAAATTTTTAAATATTGAATTTACTTTAATTTTCTCACCTATTATATCAACAACTGCTGCTGCATTGTCAAATAAAATCTCTTTCGGTACTCCTATATCCTTGAATATTTTTATTAGAGTTTTTATTAATTCTTCTTGAGTTTTTGTCCTGTTTATCTCAGAGAAGCAATATCTTGAATAACCTAATTTAAAATCAAGAACATTAATGATAAGCTCCTCTCCATTTCTTGAGACAAGCTTTATATTCTCTTTCCAATCAACTTGCGCTTGCTCACCTGGATCTGTCTCAATTCTTGGGTGACCTTTTATTTTCTTCTCTGGCTTTAATCCTTTTTTCTTAACATACTTATTGAAGTTTGAGTATGTTCCTATTGTCTCATCTTTTGATTTTAAATACTCATAAACACCTTTGACTGTAACTCCTTTGATGGAAAGCTTTAGTTTTATCTCGTCATAGTATTTATCCAATTTACTTGGTTTATTTCTGCTCTTAGGTTTTCCTTCATAACCCTCATAATATTTTTTAACTGTTCTTTTATCCATCCCATATATTCTTGCAAGTTCTGAAAAGTTAGGTTTCATTTTCATCGCCCTTATCATGTTTAAATGTGCTGTTAAGTTCTGCATTTGATATCCCTCCTCACTATGAGAAAGGATATCATATCAATGTACAATTTTGTACATCATTATATTTCTACTTTCAATAGAATTTTAATTTATCATTGAAAATAATATCTTGTATTCTACTTTACAAAGAAATGTTGCATTTTTAAAATACTTCTGCTCAAACAATAGAGTTGATCTAACTTATCAAAAACTTTTTAAATGAAGTTATTTCAGTCTTGAAACTGCACTCCTCATCAATTAATTTACTCCATTTTTCTGACATTTCAAAATAATACTTTGCTTGATCTTTTTGATAAATTTTTAGATAAGTTTTTGCTAAGAGAAAATAGCACTTTGCAACTTCTAAGGCAGAACCACTTGCTTCACTAAGTTTTACTGCATTTTTGAAGCATTCTATTGCTTCACTGTACTTTTCAGCAACAGAAAGTATCTCCCCTTTCTTTCTTATGCATTCAATTTGCCTAAATATGTTTTTTTCTGCAAACTTTAATGAAATATCAATTTCTTTCTCTGCATCCCAAAAATTGTTTATCAACAAAAAAAACTCTGCCTTAGTTAGATGATATTCATAAGATATATCTATGTCCTTTAAATTTTCAATAAAACTTGTTGCTTTATTAAGAAATTCGTCAGCAGCTTGCCAATTTTTCATAAGGATCAAAATTTTTGCAAGATTTATTAAACTCAAAGCTTTTTCGGCAGTAAACATTTTTGTTTCGCTGATATTTAGAGATGCTAAAAACAATTCATAGCTATGTATTAATAAACCTTTTTCAATGTAGATTTCGCCTATATTAAGTAAGCAAACACATTCTTCATAAGAAAAATTCCATTTTTTAGCATTTTCATAAGCTTGGTTTAGATATTCGTATGCTTTTCCAAAAAATCCCTTCTTTGCATGAATTACGCCTAAATTTATCAAAATATGAATTTGTGTATGTCTATCGGAAATTTTTTTGCTTTCTTCTAAGGCTGATGTTAAATTTTGTATTGCGCTATTAATTTGACCAGTTTGAAAATAAAGAATACCAAGATTACTGGTAAGTTTGACACGTAAAGCAATATTATTAGTTTTAATTGCGGCAGATTTAGCTTTTTGTAAGTAATTTATTGCCTTATTAATATCTCCATAGTTTCTATAAAATGTATATGCAACTAAATTATAGATTTTCACAAGGTTCTCAATCTCATTATCTTGTATTATTATAGTTTCTACTTCTTTCAAAATTTGGTCAATATCTGAAGCCCCAGTATAACTTTGAAATAGACTCTTAAGGTAGGCTAATTTTGAATATAAGGTACTATTCCTATCAATATTTTTTTCAAGCCCTATTAATATTTCCTTCGCATTAGTAAAGTCAGCAGTAAGGATGAGACATTCACATATTTCACATTTTATAAATAGACTTTTTTCGGCATCTAATATACTGTCTAAGATATTTAAGTACTTAAGAGCTTCAACATAGTTACCCATTTGTTTTTCTAAACTTGATAATTCTTCAAGTGCTCTTGTATATAGATTGTTTTTTTGCTGATTGTAATTTTCTAACATTTCAATTGCAATTTTAAAGTATTTTACTGCGTACTTGTACAAAAGCTGCTTTTTATAATAATTTGCAAGCAATATACAATATTTGGAAGAATTTATTATATCGTTCGATTCACGGTAATGATAAATCAAAAGCTCATAATAATAACTAATATTTTCTCTCAATAATTTTTCAATAGATTTGGCAATTTTAAGATGAAAATTTATTTTAGTACTTTTTGGTATTGACCTAAGGACTGTTTCAAAAATAATATTATTTACAAATTCAAAGATTTTGTCTGCTGTTGAAGATTGATAAGTTATGTCAACAAATTTGATAAAATTACTTTTTGTAAGGGTTAAGATGATATCATTTTCAGATTTTGAAGGTTTTAGAACATTTAATACTATACGCAAATTAAATCTTTGTCCAAAAACAGCTGCTATTTTCAAAAATTGTATTAATTCCTTATCGAGTTGAGAAAGTCTGTGTTCAACAATTTTACGAAATATTTCTGAAACATTTATATTAGTGTTTTGAAGAAACAGCTTATTGTTCTGAATGCACAACTGATGATTCAAATAAAGCCATCTACAAACCTCTTGAAGGTAAGAAATTTTTCCTTCTGATATGTCCACCATTAGCTGAGTAAATTTTTCATCAACAGTATTAACATTAAAGAAAGATTTCAGAAACTCCTCTGTTTCCTGAAGTGATAATTTCTGCACATAGATGGTTTTTCCGACATTAAGGTGGATACTTTCATTTTCTGAAGTTATTATAAAGATTACTTTATCACAATACAAATTTGTCTTTAAATATTCCAGGATTTGAATTGATTCAATGTCAGCATAATGGATATCATCTATTAAAAAAATAGAAAAATTTGAGCTCAAAAAAGCATCAAAAAATAGAAGTACATTTTGCCGAATTTCAAATTCCAAATCTTCTTGGGTCATGGATGAAACAATATTTCTAAAATCATCCTCGATATCTAATTGCAGAATGATAGAAAGAAAATTGAAACAAGTTTCTTTTTTTTCTAAGTCATCTTTAAATAAAAAGTCAAGAAAAGAGATTAATCGATGTTGCTTTATGGTTTGCACATCGTCTACACTTACATTTAATACTTTACATATTATTTGCGAAATTAACAAGTAAGGACGCGAATAATTATTAAAACTGCATCTAATGTAATACGTTTTTATATTGTTTGCAACTAAATGATTTGTTAATTTTTCTAAAATAGAAGTTTTTCCAACACCATTTGGCCCCAATAAAAGAATGCTATTTGTATCTTTTGATGCGATGATATTAAATAGTTTTGATAAATAGCTATCTTGGATACGAGAAATTACATCAAATGTTGTAGCTTCATTAATAATTTCTAAAGGTATATAACACCTTATGGGATTGCTTTTATTTTTAACATAAATTTCTTTTGCCTCTGAATATAGGAATAAATCAAAAGTCTCCCTATAAATACTCTCTGATACATAAATAGTATTCTCAGGCGCTACTGCTTGTAATCTTTGAGCAACATTAACGACGTCACCAATAACAGTATAATCCTTTTCATAATATCCTCCGACTTTGCCAATTGCAACTATACCATAATTTATGCCGATACTCATTGATATTTTTAAATTTTTTTGTACTGAAAACTCGTTACAGAGCTTCAACATTTCAAGAGCACACAACACAGCACGCTTTGGGTCATCCAAGTGAGAATTTTTTGCACCGAATAGTATCATAACACAATCTCCAATGAATTTATCTATGGTACCTTCATAGTAGTAAACAGGCTTTAAAATATATTCAAAAAATTCATTGATTATATTATTAACCTCATCAGGGCTTATTTTTTCGGAAAGCTTAGTAAACCCTGATATATCTGCAAATAGCACGGCTACTTTTTTAAGTTCGTCAGCAGATTGTTGATTAGCTTCACCTTGTCTTACAAATTCCCCACAATTAGGGCAGAAATTAATGTAGGTAGGTAATAATGAATTGCAAGATGGACACACACCCTTAAATTTCATTCCGCAGAAAATACATTTTTCAGCATTAGGAGATTGAATTTTATTGCCACAGTTAAAACAAATCATAGTTTTTCACAACCTAAAAATTTTTTTTAAAAAGCTATTGAAAATTTAAAAATTTATGCGATAATATAATTAGAGAAATACATAAAAATTATACACAAAGAATGCTAATTTGAACAGAGCTTTTAAAAATAAGTGAAGCATATGTCGATAAAGGCAAACCTGTCGAAAGGCAGGGGCGCAAAGCCATGGGTCTGTCGGAAAAGGGTTTTTACCTTTTCCTATGATTGCCAGGCTGCCGAAACATATGTCCAAGGGTAAAGGGAGTAAAAAAGAGTATTTCCCTTTGGTAGAGAGGCACCTGGCAGTAAAGGCAGGTGCCTTTTGATATATTAAAATGAGCAAGATTTTGCTTGCTCAACTTAAAGGAGGTGTAAAAAGTTATGAAGCATCATGTTTTAAAGAAATGGTCAATTGCTATACTTTTGGTAATTATTTTATCATTAGGTTTGAGTAGCATTGCTTTTGCACAAGATGAAACTCCTATTCAATTTAGTGGTAGTTTTACTGTAACAAATGAAGGAGGAAAATTCCAGGTAGGCTTTGTAGAAATTGATTTTAAGAAAGACTCGCTACCTGATGGAATAGATGCAATTACCTTTTATGCACAGATATATGCTGAAAATGGAATTGTGTACATTGAATTTTCACCAGATGCTAAGTTCAAAAAAGATGTGCACCTAAGATGTGAAGGATATAAAGGGTACATCTATGATAGGTCTGCGGGGAAGAATATTTATGTCAAACTTAAAAAACAACAGCTAAAAACAGATCATTTTTCAAGGTTTGTATGGTCATTCTAAGATAATCCCTCTATCCTCATAACCCCTCGAACTCCTTTATATATTTTGAACGACCCTCATAATTAATATGAGGGTCGACTTTTTTTCTTTTCTTTCTTGACCTTATACATATTCTCATCAGCTATTTTAATCAAGTCTTCGGAGTTCAAATTGGAAGTTGGGGAATATTCAGCAAATCCATAGCTTATTTGAATCTTATAGGGCTTTTGGACTTTTGCGTTAAACTCGTCGATTTTATTTTGGATTCTTGTGAGAACAATATTAGCTTCTCTTATTGTTGCTTTATAAAGTATCAACACAAACTCATCTCCGCCATATCTGAATGCTATATCATAACTTCTGATACTTTCTTTTAGAATTTGAGCAAAGCTTTTTAAAAGTTCATCGCCTATTTGGTGGCCAAATGTATCGTTTACTTGTTTTAATCCATCGACATCAATAAAGCAAACAACAAAGTGTGTTTCATTCATTTTGGAGAGTTGTATCTGCTTTTCTAAATAAATCATTCCTTCATTTCGCGTAAACAGACCTGTCAGGTCGTCCAAAGATGCATATTTTTTAAACTCTTCTTGTTCTATTAAAATATCTTCACTCAAGTTTGCAATCACTTGTTTCATAGAATTAAATAAACTGATTAGAGCATAACGAGTGTTTGCAATATTTTTTTCTATCCTTTGGTAAAGATGAATTCGTTCAATTAATAAAGACGCTTGAGATGCAAGTGACAAAATAATTTCTTCATCTTCTTTTGTAAAGTCAACAATATTTTGGTAGATGTTGTCTTCTGTTAGCTTAATGGAGTTGTCTTTCTTTTTGTTTATTATCTGCAAAACACCAATCACATTGCCTTGATAATCAATCATGGGTATTGCCATAAGATTTAGGGTTTTATAATGTAAAGCTTGGTCGAAAAGTTTAAACTGCTGCAGGTGAGAATTTTGGATATTTTGAATGTTGTTAATTGTAACAGGAATGCCATTTTGGGCAACGTATCCGACAATGCTTTGATTATCTATAGGTATTTTATAACCAATGTAATTGAAATCAACTGAGTAGTTTTTGGAAAGTGTGATGACTAAATATTTTTGTCCTTCAAATTCTTTTACGATATAGAGGGTACCACCATCACTATTTGTGATGTCAATGCTTTCATTTAAGATCATTTCTAAAATGGTATCGACGTTTTTCTCTCGTGAAATTGTAATTCCAATTTTATTGAGTTTTCTGATTAGTCTTTTTAAATCTTGGGGATTATTATATTCGATCATTTTTTTCATCCCTCTCAGGTACAATTTCTTGAGGTATATTAAATCCTAAATTTTTAGCTAAATTTATATCAAACCTTTCATCAATATGTATACAATAAACCTGTTTTCTTTTTGAAGGTGGTATTTGTTCCGAAAGTTCCTTTATGGAAAGATGGGGATGATGGTTATGATTTGCTGAACAAGTGTCTTGGAATAAAAAATCTATTTCGCCTTCCAAAAATTTAGTTAGAATATAAAGAGGGATTGATTTTGAGTCCCCACTGTAATAAAATGTTACATTATTCAAGTAAATTAGATATCCAAAACAAGGCAATTCATTTACATGAACTTGTTCTAAGGATATTACCGTAAGTTTACTGAGATAGTTAACAAAGTCCTGAGGGGTTTTCAAAGTGTATATCTCATTTCTGATACCCATATAGTCAAGTAAATTTGATATTATTTCAGGTTGAGGAAAGATGAGAGTTATTTTCTTACTTAGTTGATAATAACAATACAATATTAATTGACCTAAACTTGCAATGTGGTCAGGGTGTGTATGAGTTATTAAAACATTTAAATGTAGATATTTTTCAAGTAGTTTCAAATTCAAAAGGGAATTTAATATACCTCCACCACAGTCAATTAAAAAAAGATTATCTTCCAAATCGAAGTAAGCAGAGGTATTGTTATAATTAGGATTAAAAGCACTTCCAATTCCCAGAAATTTCAAAGGGTTTTCCTTTGACATTTTTATTTCTTCACCACCATTTATTAATTAACAGCTTAAAAGCAATTTAAAGCTCTGCTCCAGTACTTTTTAAACCTTCACATATTTCCTCAAGAGTTTTTTCTTCTGAAGGCTTTATTTCATAGAAACTCCATTTGGTTTTGAATGAAAAGTTATAGTTTTGTGAATTTGCCTTTTCAATCATTTTTCTTTCTATCCTTTTGGCAATCATTTTAGCTTTTATCAAATCGACGTTATAAAGTAGAAGGACATACTCATTTTCTTTTACCATTACAGGAATATCATATATTCTTATTTCTGACGAAAGTACTTCATAGAATATATTTGATAATTTATTATCTGAAGTTTCGATTAATAAATAACATACAGTTATAATTGTCTCAGTAACTTTTGAGAGTTCAATTTGTTTTTTACAAAGTTCAAGTCCTTCTTTAAACTCAAGAACTTTTTTTCTTTTCTCATCTTGAAGATACTCTATGAACTTTTGCTGACCTGTCAGCATTATATCATTTAAAGTTAAAATTGATTTTTTTACCGAGTCGAAAATATTACTTAACATTTTTTGAGTATTTATTATCAGTTGTTCATTTTTTTGATAAAGCAAAATTCTGTCTAAAATGATTCCTAAAAGTGCCGAGATTGCTAATATTATTCTTGCATCGTTCTCAGTATAGTCAATAGTAAATATATGAGCATTATTTTCTTCAAGTTTTAATTGAGGTTTTGCCTTCTTATTAACAACTTGCAAAACTCCTGTAACACTGTTTGTGTAATCAAAAATTGGTACTATTATAGTGTTAATTGTAATATAATGCAAACTCCTGTCAAAAAATTTGAATTGCCTATATTCATGATTTTCAGGTAAAGATAAAGTGTTATTTATGACCACAGGTTTGCGATTAGAAGCAACATATCCTGCTAAACTAATAGAGTTTATAGGCAGTGAGTATCCCAAGTAAAACTCAAAATTGACTGATTGATTTTTTGTAGCTTTAATTACAAGTTTTTCCTCGTTTTCTATCATTTCTTTAAAATAAATTGTGGCACCATCACTTGTCGTAAGTTCTAAACATATATCAATGGTTTGACGGAGAATATCCTCTATATTTTTTTCAGTTGAAACATATAATATATAAGAGCTCAATTTCTCAAGAATATTTCGTAATTTCGAAATTTGGTCATAAAATTCTATCATAATGTCAAAGTCACCACTTTTAAGAAAATCGCTATATAAAATTATCGCAAAATTTAGATGGTAAATCAATATAGGCGTTTGCAAAATGGGTGGTGATTGAAGGTAAGAGTGCCAATACTAACATGGAATACAATCAAGATACAAAAAGAAAAGCAAAATGATAACCAAATATTATCTATACCAAAAAATAATCAGCGACAAACATATGACAAAAATTAACAATTTCAAAGAAAACAATAATATCCTGAGCCTTCTTAACTCCTTGTTTTAGAAGGTTAAGTAAAAACAAAACTGTAAATTTTTTGTAAGAAATAGATTTAAAAAAATTGTGGTTTTAAGCGATAAGTTTTTGATAGTCAATAAAGAAGCAATAGAGTTTGGTATTGTGAGCAAGGATGAATAAGAGCGAAAAAGTAATGGCTCAGAAGCAAGAAATCAGAGAAAATAGAAATATGGTCATAAGGACAGAATAGTATCAGAACCCATGTAGGATTTTAAGTGGTAAATAGTCTGCTCTACAGCGACACGTTTTTTGTAGAGGTCTAAAAACTCTTGAGAATTTCTGTTTATACATAGGAAAGAGCGAAAATCGTCAGGGTAAGTGTAAACTATTGCCCCTGATTTAGAGGTAGTACAAGGTTGAGGGCAAGAGCAGATGCGTTTGCCATCTTTGTATTGTGACATAGGGCAAGTCCATTTAAGGCGCAAAGAGCGATTTTTACCCTGACATTTGCCTTCAGGTTTAAAAGGTTGATTGAACTTTTTACAAGAAGAAGCACCATCCTCAGAAATAACGATATTAGGGTCTGATGTAGGTATAGTATTTTTAGAAGTTCTTGTATTCAGAAGGATAACGATTTTGGAGAAGTTAAAGGTATTTTTTAAAGTGGAGTATATGTTGTGGGAATCCAAAGCACTGTCAGCGATTGATGGTAGAGAAATTATTGGGGATGTAGGAGAATAGAGTTTTGAGCGAAGGAATTAAAGCGGCAGAAGTCGGAGATAGCTTTTGCTTCTTGTTTGTCCGAGGAAGCAGAATCATAGTTAAATAGAGGAACTAAAGCTAAAGGGATACCAAGAGCATTTGTAATGACAGCAAATTTCAAAGCCCAGCAGAAATGGCCATTTGTGAACATAAGGCGGATGTTAGGATTAGCGTTAGCACTTTTAGGCAAAGAAGAATAGACAGCAGAAGTAGATTTTGTCAGAAGACAGCTGCGGGTTAGCTTTTGAGGTATTTTTCAGCAGTAGATGAATGAATTTAGGGTTATTTTCACGAACCTTTGGAACAATACCAGTTGTGTCGAAGATTAAGATTGAAGAATCTTGGGGGCATTGTTGGAGAGAAATATTGTGTGCATGGATAGAGATATTTTGAAAGAGTTTATGGATTTCACTGTTAAATAGTTTTCTGAAGCGAGAGAAAGTAGAAATAGAGGGGACATTGCCATTTATTAAGTTACAAAATAAACGGAGTTCATAAGTGTTAAGAAGAACAGTGCGAAGCTGTGTAAGGGTATTTAGTTTGAGTAATTTTTGGACAAGGAAGCACAGAAGCATAGATTCTAAGGAGAAGTATCTATGCTTGCCAAAGTGTTTATAGTAAGCATTGTAGAAAGAAGAAGGTATGTAGTTTGACAAGTCGATGAATTTATTGAACAAGCCCAAGAGGGTATCAAGAGTTGTTAAGAAACCAAAGCCTTTAGGTGGGAGAATAAATCTAAAAATGAAAGTTGTTTAGGTTTGGTGTTGAACATTTTGGAACCCTCCTCATAGTAGAAGATTTGTTTTATATAATCATATTTTACTACAATTATGAGGAGGGTGACCAGACTTTTTTGATTCTATGTAAAGCTTGATAACGCTCGTCTTGAGCGTTTTTGCAAAAAGCTAATAAAGGTTAGAAATAAATTACACAATTTTGTAATCATTTGATAATATGAATTATAAAAATTATGGTTATAATGAAAGTATCACAATTAAAATAAATTTAAGAAAGGGGTTCAGAGGAGGATGAAATTATTTAAAAAGCGTCTTTTGCTGATATGTGTAATGTTGGTTTTTGCTATAGTACAAATTTTTTCTGCAATTGCTTTTGCGCAAGGCACATCAAATCCTATTTTTTCTGACCTTCCTCAAAATCACTGGGCTTATAACGCTGTAAAATTTATGGTAGAAAGAGGAATTATAACAGGTTATCCAGACAACACGTTCAGACCAAATAATCCAGTCACAAGGGCAGAGTTTGCAAGGATTATGGTAATTGGGTTAAATCTTCCTATCAAGGTTACAGACAATCCATCATTTAAAGATGTGCCAAAAGAACATTGGGCATATCCTTATGTAGAGACAGCAAAATATTATTTAACAGGTTTTAGAACTCAAAATGGAGATTATTTTAAACCATCTGACTATGCTGTAAGAGAAGATATGGCAGTTGCACTTGTAAAAGCCAAAGGGTTGCAAAACGAAAATGTTGATATGAACATCTTAAATAATTATGTTGACAAAGAACAAATATCAAAAAACCTTGCTAAATATGTTGCAATTGCAATTGCAAAGGGTATCATGGTAGGAACTCAAATTCCGAATTCAAATCAATATAAGTTTGATCCGCAAGGAATTCTTACTCGTGCTCAGGCAGCAATGCTACTGTACAATATTTTGAATACCCAATTAATCGAAGAAAAGATTACCTATGATGATAATTCTTCAACAGGTTCTAATCAGCAAAATAATTATCCTGTACCTAATGTCACTGCTTATACAAAGGGTGATAAGGTTGTACTTGTTTGGAATAGAATAAATGATAAAAAATTTAAAGGATATGCAATTGTTATCTCAAAAAACAATAGCCAACCCGGATATCCGCAAGATGGTTATCTTACAATCTTATCTGACAGAAATGCCAATTATATAGAAATTGGAGTAAACTCAAAATATAACAATGGCGATTTTGGAGCTTATATAAAGAGCGGAGAAGAGTATTATTTCAGTGTTACAGCAATCTATGAAGGAAATGTCAATGTAAAAGGCAATGCTGTAAAAATGAGAATGCCAATTATACCAAATTATTTTGAAAAACCATCTGTAAAGTATGAATATAAAGACAATAAATTTGTTTTAAGCTGGCAAAAGATAGACGATTCCCGACTCGTAGGATATTGGATTGTGATATCCAAAAAGAGTAAAGAACCTAAATATCCTGACAATGGTTATCTTGTTTTTATCAATGACAAAAATACAACTCAGATTGTTATTGACAACACAATTCCTTACAAAAGTGGAGATTTCGGTGAGTATTTAAAAGATGGTGAAGAATATTATTTTAGTGTAACAGCTCAGTATCAGGACAGGGTTGTCCCTGGGAATAGCATCAAGGCCATTTATTATTCTAATTTGGAGATTGCAAAATTAAGACCAAAATTGCAGGCAAAAACAGTAAGATGGAGGGGACAGTGGTATATAAACTTAAGATGGGACAAAATTGATAGCGATAAGCTTCAAGGATATAAAGTTGTAGTATCTGAGAAAAACTCAACACCCGACTTAAATAAAGATGGGTTACTGGCAGTAATATCAGATAAAAACGTTACTTCTGTAAATATCAAAGCAAAAGATAAGTATTTACTAAATGGAGAATATAAGGAACTCAAAAGAGGACATTACTATTACTTTACAGTTTATGCCATTTACTCTGATAGAGTAGTAGGTGGCAATGTAATTAGAATAAAGATACCATAAGAAGCTAAAGGGGCATTCCACAAAATGGTTTGCCCCTCATTTATATTTTTTTCTGGCAACTATTTTATTTTCTCCAGTCTTTCCTTTACACTTTTCAAATCCCTGTAAAAATCCTCTCTTTTGCCTGGGTCTCTTAAAAGTGCCGCTGGATGGTATGTAGCCATAATCCAAAATCCACCTTTTTCAAACCACTTTCCCCTGTCTTGAGTGATTTTAAGGTCTTTTCCAAGAATATATTTCATAGCTGTTGCACCAAGACAGACAATTATTTTTGGGGAGATAAGTTTTATCTGAGCTCTCAAAAAAGGCAAGCAGTTTTGCGCCTCTACCTCTGTTGGAACGCGGTTGTTTGGGGGTCTACACTTTAAAATGTTGCAGATATAAAAATCTTTTTCTCTTGAAAGCTCTAAAGAAGTCAAAGCCAAGTCCAAAAACTTTCCTGCTCTTCCTACAAACGGTTTGCCTTGCTTGTCTTCTTCTTCACCCGGAGCTTCACCAACAAACACAAGCTTTGCATTTTTGTTCCCATCACCCACAACAACGTTTGTGCGATTTTTGGAAATAGGGCACTTTTCGCACAAAAGACACGCACTTTCAAGCTCTTCCCATGTAAGCATACCTTTTCACCACGTCTTTGAAAATTTCCAAAGCTTTATCTATGTGAGTTTTTTGAACAATCAAAGGTGGAGCAAATCGTATTACATTGCCTCCACCACAGCTACTAGTCAAAAGTCCAGCTAACGCTAATTCTTTTACAAGATCTTTTACCGGGAAGGAAAATTCAACACCTATTAAAAGACCTAAACCTCTCACATCTGTTATAAAATCAAATTCTTTTTTTAGCTCAAGAAGTTTTTGTTTTAAGTATGTGCTCATTTTATTTACATTTTCAATTATATTTTCTTCTTCGATTATCTTCAATACTTCTAAAGCTGCTCTTGTTGCAAGCAAATTTCCACCAAAAGTTGAACCGTGCTCCCCTGGTTCAAATGTGGCAACCTCTTTTTTGCAAAGCATAGCTCCAATCGGCACACCATTTCCAAGCCCTTTTGCAAGAGTAATTATATCAGGTGTTATATCATACTGCTCAAAACCAAAAAGACTTCCGCACCTTCCAATTCCTGTTTGAATCTCGTCAATTACAAACAAGAGCCCATGTTCTTTGCAAAGGCTATAAAGCTTTTGTACAAATTCTTTTGAAAGTACCTTTATTCCGCCCTCTGCCTGAACAAGCTCAATCATAACCGCTGCTGTTTTGTCGTCTATAGCATTTTTTATCTTTTCAATGTCTGCTTCAACGTTTATAAATCCTTCTGGCATTGGTTCAAAGGGCTTTTGATACTTTTTTTGACCTGTTGCAGCAGTTGTTGCAAGAGTTCTTCCATGGAACGAATTTTCAAGTGTGATGATTTTATATTTAGAAAGCCCTTTTTTATAAAAATAATTTCTCACAAGCTTTATTGCAGCCTCGTTTGCCTCAGCCCCAGAGTTACAGAAAAATACTTTGTCAAATTTAGAAACTTCAGCAAGTTTTTTTGCCAAAAGTGCTTGAGGTTCAATATAAAACAGGCTTGATGTGTGTATAAGCTTTTCAATCTGTTCTTTCAGGGCAGCAACAAATTTTGGGTGGCTGTGCCCCAAATTGCACACAGAAATTCCAGAAATAAAATCAAGATATTCTTTATTTTGGCTGTCATAAAGAATGCATCCTTCTCCTCTTACAAATGCAAGTGGTATTCGACTGCCAAAAACGTTGACATAGTACTGTGAATCATAAGAGATTATCTCATCTAACTTCATTGTTTTGGTCCCTCACTCAAATGTTTTTAATAATTATACATCAACATTTATATTTATTCAACATCAGCTGACTTTTTGCCTTTGAAGATTTTATAGACAACATAACCCACAATTGCAGCAATTATTAGGGCTAATATAAGATAATCAAAACCTTTTAAATGCTCTTCAATTGACTTCCAATTATCTCCAAGTTTTTTGCCAAGATACACAAAAAGGAAGCACCATGGGAATGAACCAAGGATTGTATAAAAGCAAAACTTTGCAAAATTCATCTTTGCAATTCCAGCAGGAAGTGAGATGAATGTTCTTATAATAGGCAGAAGTCTGCTTAAAAATATAGTAATTTCCCCTCTTTTTTGAAAGAATTTTTCTGCTCTTTCGAAATCGTGCTTTGAGATAAAAAAGTATTTACCGTACTTGAGTATAAATGGCCTTCCGCCAAAATACCCTATTACATAGGCTATTACAGATCCTGCTAAACATCCCATGGTTGCAACAATGGTCATGGAAAGTACACTTCCAATTCCTTTGTATACAAGATACCCACCAAGTGGCAGGATGACTTCAGAGGGTATTGGAATGCAGGCAGACTCGAGCGTCATTCCTATGAATATGCCTGAATGACCAAACTGAGAGAGGTATTCAGCAATTGAGATAAATATTTGTTTTATAAACTCCATTTTTTCTTCCTCCAGAATTCTTTCATATAGTATTTTGAAATTAAATATCATGTAATTTGAGAGATATGTGTAGGTAAGGAGAACCATCCTACATGGGAAAAATTTTTGCAATTGTTTCTACAATCTTAGGGTCAATAATAGGTGCTGGTTTTTCTACCGGTCAGGAGGTTTTCTATTTTTTCTCTCAGTTCAAAGAAACAAGCATTTTTTATATTAGCCTTTCTTCCATTTTGATATTTCTTATTTTGCTTTATCTTATAAACATCAAAATTAAGAACAGAATAATTTTAATTATTTTCAAATATTACATATTACTCTTTTCTATAATCACATTAATAGTTATGTTTTCAGCATTTGGTCAGTTAGGAAAAGAATTTTTGGGAGCAAATAGATATATGTTTACTTTGCTTTGTTTTGTCTTGAGCATTGCAATTTTTAAACATGGTTTACTGGCAGTTATAAATATAAATAAAGTTGTGGTTAGCATTTTAACTACAACCATTATTTTAATTTTTCTAAGATTTGTACATAAAAGTGAATTAGTTTTTCAATTTGAAAGTTTACAATATATTTTTCCCAAAAATATTTTTAAACACTTTATCTTTCCTGTCCTTTACTCTACTTATAACTCACTAATTGCTTTTCCTGTAATAGATAGTCTCAAAAAAAGATTTAGCAAAAAGGAAATAAAAATATCAATAATAATATCATCAATACTAATTTTTTTGTTACTGAGTATTATAAACACATTGTTACTTTCAACGGGGAGTATTCAAATCTCCCAGATGCCTCTTTTGAAAGTTGAAAAGAATACTATTTTGCAGTATGTCCTTGTTACTTGTGCATTTTTAGAAATACTCACAACTACTCTTGCAAACTACATAGGGCTTTCTTATTCTATCAAAAATCCAAAAGTTGAATTTGCGATTATCATCGTTTCGCTTATTTTAGGTTTTAATGAGTTTCAGGATCTGCTGAGAAAACTTTATTCTCTCATGGGATATATAGGCCTTGGCATTATAGCAATGCTGAGCTTATCTACACTGCTCTTAAAAGATAGAAAGCTAAAATGACTGCAGCTAAGAAAAATCTATAATATGCAAAGATTTTAAAACCACTTTTTTTGACAATACCAAGCAAAAAATGAATTGCCAGAAAACCTACAACTGCCGATGTAAAAAAGCCAATTGCAAAGTTGGAAAACTCAGCAGACACATGATTGATGTTTTTTAAAAGCGACACAGCTCCTGCACCAAGTATAATAGGTGCTGACATCAAGAACGAAAATTTAGCTGCAGCTTCTTTTTTAAGACCAAGCAAAAGTCCTGTTGTCATTGTTATGCCAGATCGCGAAATTCCGGGGAAAAGAGCAAACGCCTGTGAGACACCAATTAAAGCTGCTTGCAACACATTCATCTTTGAAAGTTCCACTTTGTTTTTTGCGATTGAATCTACATAGTATAGTATGAATCCAAATACTGCAAGCACAATTGCAATCAAAAGATATTGTTTTCTAAAAACTTCTTCTACAATATTTTCAAAAAAGTATCCAAAAAGTGCACCCGGAATTGTTGCAACTATTATGAACCAAAGCAATTTTCCTTTTTCTGACTTTGGCTTTGCAATTCCTTGTACCACGATATCCAAGTAATCCTTCCAAAAATATACAAGTACCGCCAAGAGTGTTCCAAGATGCAAAGCAACATCAAATACAAGAGAGTGTTCTTTCCAGCCAAAAAGCCATGGGAAGATTATCAGGTGTGCAGAGCTTGAAATTGGCAAGAATTCTCCAAGCCCCTGCAATATTCCTAAGAAGATTGCTTGAAATGTTGTCAAAAGCCATACCCTCCTCTGTTTAAAAAAGTCTTAGACTAATCTATTATATCAAAAATATGTAATATGAAAAATTAAAATTCTACGAGAATTTGGTATAATAAAAGGGTATTAAACTTTATTCTTGTTAAGGAGCTGAGAACTAAAAGATGCTTGTACTTGGGATCGAGACATCATGCGATGAAACTTCTGCTGCAATTGTAGAAGATGGAAGAAAGGTTCTGTCAAATGTAATATACTCCCAGATAGATATTCATTATCAATTTGGTGGCGTTGTTCCAGAAATAGCTTCTCGCAAGCATGTTGAAAAAATTTCATACGTTGTTGATATGGCGTTCAAACAGGCAGGTTTGACTATAGACGACATTGATGGTATTGCTGCAACGTACGGACCTGGTCTTGTAGGTTCGCTTCTTGTTGGACTTTCTTTTGCAAAGGCATTAAGCTATGCCAGAAAACTTCCGTTTATTGCTGTGAATCACATTGAAGGGCATATTTATGCCAATTTTATAACATACCCTCAACTTACTCCACCACTAATTGTTCTTGTAGTCTCTGGAGGGCATACTAATCTAATTATTTTTAGAGATTTTGATGAATATGAAGTGGTTGGAAAAACAAGAGATGATGCGGCAGGCGAGGCTTTTGATAAGATTGCAAGGTATTTAGGGCTTGGATATCCGGGCGGTCCTGCCATAGACAAAATCGCAAAGCAAGGTGATGAGAACAAATACAAATATCCTGTTGCTGATGTTGATGGATACAATTTTAGCTTCAGCGGATTAAAATCTGCCGTGATAAACCATGTTCATGGGCTTTGGCAGGGGGGCGAAGAATTTAAAATAGAAGATGTTGCTGCGTCATTTCAAAAAACAGTTGTGAGCATACTTGTTGAAAAAACAATCAATCTTTCACTTGAGACAAATATAAGAAAAATAGCAGTTGCCGGTGGCGTTGCTGCAAACTCAAGGCTAAGAAACGAATTTTATAAAAGGTGTGCTGAGCACAATATTGAATTTTTTGTGCCTGACTTTAAGTACTGTACAGACAATGCAGCTATGATTGCTTCGTGTGGATACTTTAAGCTGCAAAAAGGAATAATATCATCTTACTGTGAAAATGCTGTCCCTTATATAAATCTTTTAAGCAAAAAAAGTTAATAGTTAATTACATCAATAATTTCCCTTTTATAATCTTGAGAAAGGTCCACAAAATAAGGAATGAGTACAGGTGGACCTTCTTTTCTTGCAACAACCTTCACGATTGGTCTTGTCTTGTTGAAAGGATTTTCTTCGTACACAATTGCAATCTCGCCAGTATTTAGAACAACAAAGCAACCCACCGGATATTTAACTACCATCTTTAAAAACTTTTGGACAATATCTTTGTCAAAATGAATACCCGAATATTTTGTAAGATAATCTGCCGCCTTTGTTGGCACTATTTTCTTTTTATACACTCTGTCTGCTGTAAGCGCATCGTAAACATCTGCCACTGCCACAATTTTGGCAAATAGTGGTATTTTATCACCTTTTAGTTTGAGAGGATATCCAGAACCATCAAGTCTTTCGTGATGCAAAAGTGCTACTTCTGCAACTTGTTCAGAAATACCATCCATGTTTTTTACAATTTGATATCCATATATAGTATGTTTTTTCATTTCTTCAAACTCTTCATCAGTAAGCTTTGCAGGTTTATTTAATATTTCATGGGGAATCTTCATCTTGCCAAAATCATGCAGAAGTGCTGCCAAAGCCAAATCTTCTATTTGTTTTCTGTCAAGTTCTAAAAGCTTTCCAATTATAGCAGCAAAAATGCTCACATCAACAGAGTGGAAATATGTATAGTTGTCGACATCTCTAAATCCAACTATTCTCAAGAACACATCCTCTTCTTCAATTATTTGCCCTACAATGTCGTTTACTATTTCTTTTGCAACAAATGGGTCAACAACTTCTCCTGCCTTTGCAGACAGCATCAGGTCCTGAATGGCAACAAAGGTTTCATGATAAATAACCTCTTCTTTCACATAACTTTCAGCTTTTTCATCTTCCACATAGACGCTGTCAATGTTGTGTTCTCTCAACTTTTGAATAAATGAAGGTTTTATGATAAACCCTTCTGGAAGCAAAAGCTTGCCGTTTTCAGTAAACACATCCCGCGCAAGTTTCATACCTTCTTCGAGCTTATCAACTGTCACTTTTTTCATGTGATTTTAAAACCCCTTTATTTTTTAAAATCAGATTAAAAAGTATCCTATTTAAAATTTTACAGCAACATTTTTTGCCACGTCAATAAGATTTATATATTTTAACTCATTTTAAACTTCTGCTAAACATACCTTTTCAAATTTTTTCTGAAAAGATTAGCAAAGTAGCAAAAGGATTTTTAAAATCATTGTAGAATATCTTATTTATCGTACACAAATTTAAATCTTTTAAGTTACAAGGGGGAATGCCTGTATGAAAGATTATGCTCCGCAGTATATAAAGAATGTGGTTTTACTTGGTCACGGGGGGGATGGAAAAACAATCCTCACAGAGAGTATGTTGTTTGCCGCAAAATGTATAGACAGAATGGGAAGGATAGAAGATGGTACAACAACATCAGATTTTGACCCTGAAGAGATAAAAAGGCGAATCTCAATTTCAATGACAGTAGAACCTCTTGAGTGGCAGAACTACAAGATAAACATTCTTGACACACCGGGATACTTTGACTTTGTTGGAGAGGTATGTGAAGCATTGCATATAGCTGACTCTGCAGTGTTGGTGATCGGTGCAAAAACAGGTGTGCAGGTTGGGTCTGAGAAGGCATGGGAGCTTGCTCAAAAACATAGTCTTCCGGTGCTTATATTTGTTAACAAGATGGATGAGGAAAATGCCAATTTTGATAAAGTAGTGGATAAAATTAAGCAAGTGTTAACGCCAAAGGCAATCCCAATTCAGTATCCGATAGTCGAAAATGGAAGGTTTGTTGGTTTTGTTGATGTGATTTCAAAAAGAGCTTATAGGTATGAAGATAACACCGCAAAGGAAATAGAAATTCCTAGCGGGTTGAGTGATAAAATTGAAGAGATAAGAAATAGTCTTATTGAGGATTCGGTCGAAAATGATGAAAATCTGATGGAAAAATATTTTGCAGGCGAAGAAATCTCTGAGGATGAAATCTACAGGGGACTTAGCGAAGGGGTAAAACAAAGGTCGGTCTTTCCGATATTGTGCGGATGTGCTACAAAGGGTCTTGGTGTTAAAGAACTTTTGGACAGCATCTCAAGACTCTTGCCGACAGCTAATGAAAAGCAGTATAAAGCAAAGGATACGAAAAATGGAAATGAATTAAATATAAAAGTTGATAAAAACCAACCTGTCTGTGCTTTTGTATTCAAAACAGTTGCTGACCCGTTTGTTGGTAGAATTTCATATCTTAAAGTGGTAAGCGGTGTTTTAAAGCCGGAGATGACCTTGCTTAATACCATGTCAGAAAAGCCTGAAAAGATTTCACAAATCTTTATGATAAGAGGCAAAAAACAGATTCCTGTATCTGAGCTTGTGGCAGGTGACATTGGTGTTGTGACAAAGCTACAATCTACTTTGACAAACTCCACCCTGTGCGAACAGTCAAAACCTGTCAAGCTTCAAGAGATTGATTTTCCACGTCCATGGCTAATGCTTGCAATTGAACCAAAGACAAAAGGCGATGAGGAAAAGATTTCAAATGGTCTTCACAGGCTTATGGAAGAGGACCTCACTTTCAGGATAGAAAAGAACAATGAGACTGGTCAAAACATCATCTATGGTATTGGTGAGATGCACATAGATGTGATCGTCAGCAAGCTTAAAAACAAGTTTGGTGTCTCAGTTGTCTTGTCTGACCCAAAAGTTCCTTATAGAGAAACTATCAGAAAAAAGGTAAAGAGCGAAGGAAAGTACAAAAAACAAACAGGTGGACATGGCCAGTACGGGCATGTGTTTATTGAATTTGAACCAAGCCCGGAAGAAGACTTAGTTTTTGAAGAGAAGATATTTGGTGGTGCTGTTCCAAAACAGTACATTCCTGCTGTTGAAAAGGGACTGAGAGAGTGTATTAAAAAGGGTGTGCTTGCAGGCTATCCTGTTATGAATTTGAAAGCTACCTTGGTTGATGGATCATACCATCCGGTTGACTCTTCAGAGCTTGCGTTCAAAGTTGCAACATCTTTAGCCTTCAAAAAAGGTCTTGCGCAGGCAAACCCGGTGCTTTTAGAGCCTATCATGAGTGTGAAGGTTGTAGTTCCACAAGACTATACAGGTGATATTATGGGTGATTTGAATAGGCGAAGAGGAAGAGTTCTGGGTATGCAGCCGCTTGACAATCACTTAGAAGAGATCTTGGCAGAGGTTCCTCTTGCTGAGATGTTCAAATACGCAACAGACCTCAGGTCCATGACACAGGGAAGAGGATATTTTTCCATGGAGTTTGCAAGGTATGAAGAGGTTCCAAGCCATATTGCCCAAAAGGTAATAGAGGCAGCTAAAGCTTCATTGCAGGAGGAAGAAGAGGAGTAAAAAAATTTTTAATTTGCTATTTACAAAATGCTAAAATGGGGTTATAATTAAGAAGACGTTAGTTGTTCGGCAAAAGAACAATGGGCGTCAGAAAAATCTAAATCCATGAAGTGAGGGGAATTTTAGAATGTATCAAGACAAGGTTTTAGTTTGCAAGGATTGCGGAAGAGAGTTTGTGTTCACAGCAGGTGAACAGGAATTTTACGCGCAGAAGGGGTTCAAGAACGAACCAACAAGATGTAAAGAGTGCAGAGACCAGAGAAAGGCTATGCAAAGAAGAGAAGGAAGACAAACCCAAAGACGCGAACTTTACGATGCAGTGTGCAGCGCTTGTGGGAAAGAGACAAAGGTTCCGTTCAGACCCAGAAACGACAGACCCATATACTGCAGTGATTGTTTTTCCAAGATAAAGGCTGCAAGATAACCGCTGCAGGTTTTAAATAAAATGGGGAGATTAAAAGCCGCATCAGTGTGATGCGGCTTTTGTTTTAAACTGAATGGGTTTTTGTATCCTGTCAATTGTTTCAAATCTGTATCCCTGTTTTTTGAAAGTTCTGATTATACTTGGCAGAGCTTCTATTACATTCTTTTTAGAAGAGCTGTCATGCATTAAAAGTACAACTTCATTTTTTTTATTAGCTGTCGAAGTTGTAATTTTTAAGATTTGATTTGGTGTAAGATTTTCATGATTTCTAATTGAGTCGCCAGTAATTGCGTTCCAATCGATATATACTATACCATTTGCATCAAGAAATTTTTTAATTTGAGGTGAAACTCTGCTTAAAGACCCCCCAGGAAATCTATAATATTTGGGTTCTACTCCTATAATTTTATATATAGTAGCTTGTGCCTTTTTGAAGTCCTCAACAAAATGTTTAAAATCTTTATATATGCTATTATACTTATGGGAATATGAATGATTTCCTATCAAATGACCTTTCTGATAAATTTCTTTTAAGTATTGTGGATATTTTATACAGTTTACACCTACAACAAAAAATGTAGCTTTAACTTTTTCCTTTTCCAAAATTTCGAGTATAGAAGGGGTGACAGGTGATGGACCATCATCAATAGTAAGATAAATAATTTTTTCATTTTTTTCCTGCTTTTCAACTTGTACATCTTTATTTTGAGTATGAAGAAGATTTTTACTTTTATCATTTTTATTTAGACTGAGATTGGCTGAATTTTGATTATGTGAAGGTTTTGGTTTTTCAAAAATCTTAAGTCTCTCTTCTTGAATGTAGTTGTGATTTTGTTTTAAAATTATAGCTGAGAAAAAGTTTTTGCTAATATGCATGGATAAGAAGAAGGAAAATAACGCCAAAACTATCAAAGAGGTTACAAATACTAACTTTTTGAGGTTCAACCTTTTTTCTTACCTCTCAAACAAGCATTTTATACAAATGATTATAATATATTTGTTACATCTTAACAACAAGAAATATATTGCATTTTAAAGAAAAATGTTTTAAAATATATTTGCAAGGTCAAAGATAGTCAAAGTCAGCAAAGGTTAAAGCGGGGTGGAATTTTTATGCCAAGGCTTTCTGACATCATTGAGGAGTTCATAAAACAACTTATTGAAAAAAAAGATGGTGAGGTTGAGATTCAAAGAAATGAACTTGCAAACTTTTTCAACTGTGCACCATCTCAGATAAATTATGTGCTTTCCACCAGGTTTACTATTGAAAGAGGATATTACATTGAAAGTAAACGTGGTGGTGGCGGGTCTATTAGAATTGTAAAGGTCAAGTTTGAAAATTCTTCTAATCTTCTTGAAAATATTTTGAACAATATAAACTCACCTGTAAGCCAGCATCAGGCAAACGAAATTGTTGAGTGTTTACTTGAAAATGGTGTGATATCAAAAAGAGAAGCAAATATAATGAAAGCTGCGCTCAATGACAAGACAATACCTGTGAACCAGCCGTTGAAAGATACGCTTAGAATGTTAATTCTAAAAGCAATGATAATTTCTCTTATGAATGGGTAATATTTAAATGTGAAGAAGCTTTTCTTTTTAAAGGACGGTGAGATATCGTGCTTTGCGAAAATTGTGGGAAAAGACCAGCAACTGTACACTATACCCAGATTATAAACGGAGTTAAAACCGAGATGCATCTTTGCGAAGTATGTGCAAAGCAAAAAGGCAGTATAGAGTTCGATGCACCATTTTCTGTAACAAACTTTTTGGCAGGAATACTGGAGCCAGCTTTTGGAACCCAGGTTTTGAAACCCTCTTTCGAAATGCAGCTTACATGCAAGGGTTGTGGTATGACGTTTGACGAGTTTAGAAGAGCTGGCAGGTTTGGTTGTGCTATGTGTTACAGCTCCTTTTCAGAAAAACTCTATCCCATTTTTCGCAGAATTCATGGTAATACCAAGCATGTGGGTAAAATTCCTACCAAGATGGGTGAAGACATAGCAATAAAAAGGGAAATAGACAGACTCAAAATAGAGCTCAATGTGGCTATAAAGAATGAGGAATATGAAAAAGCTGCACAGATTAGAGATAAGATAAGAGAGCTTGAAAAAAAGCTTTCACGGGAGTGATTTTTCAAGATGAGTGATATTGTTATTACAAGCAGAATAAGACTTGCAAGGAATCTTTCTGATGTGCCTTTTACCATAAAGATGAATGACTATGATGCCTCAAATGTTATAGACAGGGTAAGGGATGTAATCTTAAAAAACAAACAGTATCATTTTGAGTTTTTTGAGATAAAAAAGCTACCTCTTATAAAACGGCAGGTGTTAATAGAAAAACATTTAATATCACCCGCACTTGCATCATCAAAAATAAAAAGTGCTGTGGCAATTGACCAAAATGAGAATATCAGCATTATGATAAATGAAGAGGACCATTTAAGAATTCAGGTTCTTTATAGGGGACAGCAGATACAAAAAGCATGGGAAGATGCAAACAGGATTGACGACTTTTTGGAACAGCATCTTTCTTATGCCTATGACGAAACATGGGGGTATCTTACTTCATGTCCCACAAATGTTGGAACTGGTTTGAGAGCATCTTTTATGCTTCATCTTCCTGCTTTGACACTTTTGGGATACATGAAAGGAATAATTGACACAATAACAAAGCTGGGGATTGCAGTGAGAGGATTTTATGGTGAGGGAAGCGAGGCAGCAGGAAATCTTTATCAAATTTCTAATCAGATTACCTTAGGCCAGCCTGAAGAAGACATTATAGCAAATGTGGTTTCAATTACAAACCAGATAATAGAGCAGGAACAGCAGGCAAGATTGAAGCTTTTGAGCGAAAACAGAGCTTTTGTCGAAGACAAGGTCTACAGAGCATATGGAATTTTAAAATATGCAAGGAATATCTCTTCAAACGAAGCTTTAAAGCTCATATCTGATGTGAGAATGGGTATCAGTATGGGTATAATTAAAGAGACAACAATTGACAGGCTGGATGTGCTTTTGAATTTAATTCAGCCAGCCATTATCCAAGACTACTTTGGCAGGGAAATGACACCAGAGGAAAGAGACATAAAAAGAGCAGAACTTATAAGAAAAATTTTAGAATAGGGAGGGAAGAATTAATATGTTTCAAGGAAGGTTTACAGAAAGAGCTGAAAAGGCAATAATGCTTGCGCAGCAGGCTGCTGCCGAGCTTGGCCATAACTATGTTGGAACAGAGCACTTGCTTTTGGGACTTATAAGAGAAGGTGGTGGCATTGCTGCAAGAGTTTTGCAAAGCCAGGGTGTTACTGAAGAAAAGGTTATTGATGAAATTGAAGAGCTAATTGGAAGAGGCGATTATCAGCTTCCACAGCCACCGACAGGTTTTACCCCAAGGACCAAAAGAGTGTTTGAGATTGCCTTTATGGAAGCGCGAAGACTTGGCAGCAGTTATATCAGCACAGAACATATCCTGCTTGCGATAATGAGAGAAGGAGAAAGTGTTGCTGTCAGGATTTTAATGGACCTTGGTGTTGACCCGCAGAGACTTTTTGAAGAGATAATGAAGCTTTTGAATGAGGACGCAAAAAATGTTGGTGGGGTATCTCCGCAGCAGCAGATCAATTTCCAAACACAGAACACTCCAACGCTAAATCAGTTTAGTAGGGACCTTACACAGCTTGCGCTCGAGGGCAAAATTGACCCTGTAATTGGCCGTGAGAAGGAGATAGAGAGAGTTATTCAAATTTTGTCAAGAAGAACAAAGAACAATCCGTGCTTGATTGGTGAGCCGGGGGTTGGTAAGACTGCCATTGTTGAAGGGCTTGCACAAAAGATTGTTGAGGGAAATGTTCCTGAACTTTTGAGAAATAAAAGAGTTGTGGCTTTAGACCTTTCCGCTATGGTTGCAGGGTCAAAATTCAGAGGAGAGTTTGAAGAAAGGCTCAAAAAAGCTATGGAAGAGGTTAGAAAAGCAGGAAATGTAATTCTATTTATTGATGAGATGCACACCATAATTGGTGCTGGTGCAGCAGAAGGTGCAATTGATGCGTCAAACATCTTAAAACCTGCTCTTGCACGCGGTGAGATACAGGTAATTGGTGCAACTACACTTGATGAGTACAGAAAACACATAGAAAAAGATGCTGCACTTGAGCGAAGATTCCAACCAATTTTGGTTGGTGAGCCAACACCTGAAGAGGCTATACAGATTTTAAAAGGTCTTAGAGACAAATACGAAGCTCATCATGGTGTAAAGATAACTGATGAGGCTATAAAAGCTGCTGTTGAGCTGTCTACTAAATATATTACAGATAGATACTTGCCGGACAAAGCAATTGACCTTATTGATGAAGCAGCATCAAGAGTGAGACTCAGAATGTACACACTGCCACCGCATGTTAAGGAGTTTGAAGAGAAGATTGAAAAGCTTGAAAAAGAAAAGGAAGAGGCTATAAGACTTCAGGAGTACGAAAAAGCTGCAAAGATAAGAGATGAAATAATGAAACTTCGCCAAGAGCTTGAAAAGATAAAAAATTCATGGACAAATGATCAGCAAAAGACACAGCCAATTGTTACAGAAGATGATATAGCGTACATTGTATCAAGCTGGACAGGGATTCCGGTAAATAAACTTACCGAAGATGAATCTGAAAGACTTTTAAAGCTTGAAGAGGTTTTGCACAGACGAGTTGTTGGTCAGGATGAGGCTGTTAAAGCTGTTGCAAGGGCTATAAGACGAGGAAGAGTTGGTCTCAAAGACCCGAAAAGACCAATTGGTTCATTTATCTTCCTTGGACCTACTGGTGTAGGTAAAACAGAGCTTGCAAGGGCTTTAGCAGAAGCACTGTTTGGCACAGAGGATGCTATGATAAGAATCGACATGTCGGAGTATATGGAAAAGTTCAATGTGTCAAAGCTCATTGGTTCGCCTCCAGGTTATGTCGGATATGAAGAAGGTGGCCAGCTTACCGAAAAGGTCAGAAGAAGACCGTACTCTGTTGTGCTGTTCGATGAGATAGAAAAAGCGCACCCTGATGTTTTTAACCTGCTTTTGCAGATACTTGACGATGGAAGGCTCACAGACTCTCAGGGAAGAACGGTAAGCTTTAGAAACACTGTTATCATCATGACATCTAACATAGGAGCAAACCTCATCACAAACCCTAAAAAGTTAGGATTTTCAACTTCAGAAGATGAAAAACAAAGAACATATGAGAGAATAAAGGAAAATGTCATGGCAGAGCTTAAGAAAACTTTCAGACCAGAGTTTTTGAACAGAATTGATGAAATTATAGTCTTCCATCCGCTTGATGAAGAGGATGTTAAAAAGATTGTAGAAATAATGCTCAAAAATCTACAGGAAAGGATAAAAGCAAGCGAGTACTATGCAGAGTTTACTCCTTCCTTAGTTGAAGCAATTGCTAAAAAAGGATTTGACCCTGTATTTGGTGCAAGACCGTTAAAGCGAGCAATCCAGAGTATGGTAGAAGATAAGATTTCCGAGGCTATCTTGGAAGGGAAGATAAAACAGGGCGATGAATTTATAGTAGACTTTGTTGATGGAAATACAGAGATAATCAAAAAAGAAAAGGCATCTACATCTTCATCTGAAATGGCTCAGTCACAGTAAAAATTAAAGCGGGAGCAGGACTTTTGGTTTAAAGCTCCCGCTTTTTTGTGATTTATACAACCTTCTTTGGAACCATTATCTTTCTGAGCTTTGCATATCGAGGAAGGCCTCTTTCGTACTTGACTTCAACTTCACCTTCAATTAGTGGCTGGATATAATTTAAAGCGTCTTCTTTTACATAGTTGCCGTCATGAGAAATCCACGCAAGCGGGACAAGCTTTTCAGCGTTTGCAACCTTGTTCAGCTCAACAAGTTCTGTTGAACTTGAATAAGGATTGTCACTGTCGCGTTTTATTGCTACCATGTATCCACAAGCACCTTCAACCGCATACCTTACTGCCATGCGTCCAACCATGTATGCTTCCTCAACATCAGTTTTGGACATGATGTGAGCAGCACTTCGCTGTAGCACGTTGAATTGAATTGATTTTACTCTCTTTTCCACTTCTTCGCGGATGATGTTCTCTAAAACAAATGCTGCTCCGCCAAGCTGTACATGTCCAAACGCGTCTATTCCAAACTTGTGGCTCATATCAGCAATATATTTGCCTTCTTTGTCTTTAATACCTTCTGATACAACAATGGTAATCTTTCCAGTTTTCTTGTGAATATTTCTTACATCATCCAAAAACTTGTCAATGGAAAATGGAACCTCAGGGAGGTATATTAAATCTGGTGCACCTATATCTTTGGATGCCAGAGCAGATGCTGCTGCAAGCCAACCAGCATTTCTTCCCATCACTTCAATTATAGTAACAATGTTTGTCGGATACACAACTGCATCTCTTGCAATTTCCATCACAGATGTTGCAATGTACTTTGCAGCACTTCCAAAACCCGGACAGTGGTCTGTCATCACAAGGTCGTTGTCAATTGTCTTTGGAATTCCGATTATGCAGATGTCATACCCAATTTTCTGCGCGTATCGTGTAAGCTTATCAGCTGTATCCATTGAGTCGTTTCCGCCTATATAGAAAAAGTAGCGAATGTTATGCGCCTCAAATACATTAAAAATCTTGATATAGTCTTTTTCATCATGTTCAAAAGGCTTGAGCTGATACCTGCAAGAACCTAAGGCAGAGGATGGAGTTGTCTTTAAAAGTTTTAGCTCTTCAGGGTCTTCCATTCTGAGGTCATAAAGCTCTTCATCAATAAGTCCAATGATTCCATTTTTAGCACCATAAATAGCACGAATTGGGTGCTGTTTCATAGCTTCTTCAATAACACCTAAAAGCGATGCGTTGATGACAGCAGTTGGTCCTCCTGATTGCGCAACCACGCAGTTACCTTCTTTTGGCATTCAAAATCCCTCCCGTCCGTATTTTTAGTTTATCTAAATTGTTAAACATAGAAGCCATTACTCAACTTTGTTGAAGTTATCAATATTTTCAGGTGAATCAACAATGATAGTTTTAAAGTTGTCGTATATAACAAAACCTGGCTTGGATTTAGGTGGCTTTTTTACATACTTTACAAAGGTATAGTCAACCGGCACTTTTGTTGAATGCTTGGCTTTGCTAAAGTAGCTTGCAAGAAGTGCAGCTTCAACCAAGGTTGTTTGTGGGACTTCTTTGTTGTTTGTTCGAATTATAACATGAGAGCCGGGAATCTTTTGGGTGTGAAGCCAGATGTCATGGCTTGAAGCAAATCTTATGGTAAGAAAATCATTCTGTAGGTTGTTTCTTCCCACATATATGTCAAATCCATCTGAGCTGATAAAGTGGTGAGGTTTTGATTTCTGATTTTCTTTTTTCTTTTGCTGACCTGCATTTTCTGCCTGAGTTTTGATATAGCCTTCCTTTTCCAACTCCTCTTCAATACTCAAAAGGTCTTCTATCTCTTGGCTCTTTTCAAGCAGTGCTTCTAAACTTTGCAAAAATTCAAGTTCTTTTTCAATTTCAGCAATTTCATTTTTAGCATACTCTTCAGCTTTTTTAAGCTTATTGTAAAGCTTATAATACCTCTCAGCATTCTGTTTCAAATCTTTGTCTTTTTCAAGCGGAATCTTTATAGTAGATAAATCTTCACTGTAATAATCAATAACCTCAACAAAATCCTCATTTGTTTCTCTGAGCTGGTAAAGATTTGCTAAAATTAGGTCACCATATTTTCTGTACATCTCAGCATTTTTAGCCTCTTGTATTTTTTGAATGTTCTGATCATATTTTTGACTCAGCTTTTTTACATTTTGTTCTATAATCTTCTGAAGGTGTTGACGTTTTTCAATAAATACTGTATATTGTTCTTTTTTAAAATAGTATTCGTCTATACACAAATTTAGATTTGAAAAATGTTTCTTGGAGTAATCTGTGTAACATTTCAAATCGATAGCATAAAAGTCTACAACGTTTCCTCTTTCAGTATAGAGTGTTGGAAGTATCTCCCCTTTTTCGACTATACAATATAATAATTCTTTTAATGAGTCAAAAATCCTTTTAATTGTATCTACATTTTCAAGACTTTTTTCAAAAACTTGTGCACGCAAGATAACTTCATTTGCAAATTGTTTGCTAATTCCTGAAAGATTGTCGGTCAATATATTTTCTGGACTTTTATTTGAGGATTTAAAAAATGATATAAATTCATCAAATGAAACTTCAATAGGATTTTTCTTTGTCAAAACTGGCGGCAATGTGTATTTGACTCCGGGTAAAATTGGTCTTGGTGAATCTTCGAATGACAATCTTCTTATAGCATCAATAATTTTGTAGTTGGAATCTACCAAGAATATATTGCTGTGTCTCCCCATCATTTCAAATATAAGATACTTTACTTCTGTGTCACCAAGTTCACTTTTTGTTTCAAATTCTATTTGCAAAATTCTTTCTAAACCTTGCTGATAAATTCCGACAAGCCTTGCTCCGAGCAAATTCTTGCGCAAAATCATGCAAAAATTTGGAGCAACTTCTGGGTTTTTCTTTTGCCTTTCTGTGATGTATATCCTTGGCAAAGAAGGATTTGCGGAGATAATGAGTTTTTTTGTTTTTCCGAGCTTATAAACATAAAGATTGACTTCAAACTGATTTGGCTGATATATTCTTTCAACTTTACCATCTACAAGCTCCGAAATTAATTCTTTTTTAAGAGCACTTAAAACAACACCGTCAAATGGCATCTTTTAGCTTCCCCCATTGTTGCAAATATTGCTTTGTTCAGAAAATTGGCTTTTATCTTCTGCTGATTTGAGAGCAAACAAAAATCCCAAAAACAGCCAGAAATATGTTGTCATCATTGGAACTTCAAAAATGTTTTCAACCACGTTATGCATCAAGACTGTTGCAAGACCAATGAGCACTCCGCTTGCTATATTCTTAAGTTCTTTTGAGCGCAGATGTTTTACAGTTCTTGCAGCGAATAAAAGTCCTATTATGAATAAAAATATCATAATACCCACTCCAGTAATTCCCATTTCAACAGCACTTTTAAGGTAAAAATTATCAACATAAAACGCATTGGCTATATTTCTCTTTGCAACCGCACCGCCAAATCTTCCAAATCCAACACCAAAAAGAGGATGCTGCATCAAAATTTCGTATGCTTTTGTCCAGCGTGCAATTCTTCCTGCCCTTGCGCTACTTTTTGCATACTCAGAGCTGAGCATATAAAGTATCCTCATCACTATTGAAGGTGCCAAAATAGGGACTGATATAAAGATGGCAAACAGAATTCCCAAAACTTTTTTATCTATGAAAAAACCAAAAAGAAGCATTGAAAACAAAAATGCAAGCCATGCTCCTCTTGAAAATGTAAACCCAAGGCAGGCAATCATTGAAATTAATACAACCGAATAATAAATTCTCTTTTTAATATTCTTCTCATAAAGGACGTAAGGAAGAACAAAAGGTATTGACATTGCCAAAAGACTTCCAAGGACATTTGGACTTCCTATAATTGAAAATACCCTTGTTCTTATATACGTTTCTCTACTGCTATCAATCCAGCTTGAAGGTATTTCAACACCAATAATATACTGGTATATGCCGTAGATGGATATTATAAACATCATCAGGATAAATATTGTAATAATCCTTTCAAATTGCCTTGCGTCTTTTAAAAGCCACAGTCCTACGAAAAACCATAAAGCGTACTCTGCATATACTCTAAATCCTTCTATTGCTATTCTCATATCAGGCGAATTTTTAAACAGTAAAAACACACAGACAAGAAAAAAAATCAGAATGTATACATCTAAAGGGGAAACTCTCAAACTTGATTGATTTTTTATAATTGACTTTAATAAGAACGCAAAGACAATTATCAAAAATAGCGCTTCATCCCACACAGAAGCAAAACCGCTTAAAATAGAAAGTTTTCTGAAAAGAAAATCCACAAAAGCATAAAGTACAACACCATATATCAACTTAGATGGGTCTTCTAACATTATCAGCACAAGCAAAAACAGACCAAGTACAAGTATACCTAACTTTACAGAAATTAAACTGCTTGCAATTCCCAGCACAAATATCAAAAAAGAGGTGATATATAAAGATTTCTTTTCCACCATCCTATTTCACCTTTCAACAATTCTATTTTCAAGCAAAAATATCTTTGAAGAATCTGATAATTATACTTTCTTTTGAAAACTTTTTCTTTATATCTTGAAAGCTGAAAAAATTTAAAAGTAGCAAGATTGCCCATAAAGATAAACTATTTATTGAGAGTATACCTTTTACAATTTTTCCAGCTATAAAGCCAGTGTAGAAGATAAAAGCGTAAAGAATGCAGAAAAAAACAGGTTTTTCTTTCATAAATCTTATCTGTTCACGGACAACATAAACCAAAAAACTGTGTGACCACAGACTTTTTGAGAATAGCAGCCTCCGATGCATAATATTAATAATTTGGTTATAAAAGTTCAAAAGAACCCTTAAAATAAGGGATTGTTGTATGTAGTCTTCTTTTGGCTTTTTTCTAACAAGTTCAAAAACTGCTGAGTATCTTGAAAAATAAAATAGCTTGGAAACAAGCTCATATATTCTGCTCTCCTTCAAATATCTTGCTAATAACATAGCTAATTTATAGAAATAACTTTCTTTAATCATGTTTCCACCAGCCTTATTCTTTCACAATTTTCACTCCAGTAACAACTCCAACAAGTTCTGTAGTTCTTGTCTTTACATAAAATGTCTTTCCAACTCTGACTGTTTGCTTGTCAAGCTTTATTGTTGCCCCTTGCAAAGTTACATAGCCATAGATAGTAAGATAGACATCTTTCTTGTATGGATGGGTTGCGACAACAATTTTGCCGTCTGATGATGTTCTTTCATATATTCCATCTTTTATTTGAATGTCTTGAATGTATGATTTTGTCAAAGTGTCGCCAGTTACCAAATAATCCTTTTTGTGAAGAGACTGAGCCATAGCAGGGTCAACAAGAGGAATTTTTACATTGATGATTGCTTCACCCGGCTTAATTTCCACAAATTCATTCTGTGGAGTGTTTTCGGATGATTTCGTATGTGAGGAAATCTTTGCAAACCCTACCCATGCAATTGCAACAATCAACACTATCAAAATGAGGTCAACAATATTAATGATGCCAAATAGTTTTCCCTTTTGGTCCACTATTTTCATATTTGTTTCTCCCTCCACCACAATAGTTTATCAAGACCATAGTATTACAAATTATTTAGCTTGGTCAAGAGATTTTAGAATTTTTTGTTGACTGGACTGCCAGAAATATTGTATCTTAAGATTTGTAAAAAGAGTTTCAAAAAAATTACTAAGGGACTGGGATAAAGATGATAGATATAATTTGTTTTTCAACAACACCATGGGATCCTATACCAACACGTAAACAACAGATAATGAAAAGAATGCCACAAAACTGTAGAATATTTTATTTAGACCCACCTGTGACCTTGATAGGTCCATTAAAAGACCCTAGTTTGAGACCTTACCTAACAAGATTTAGAAAGTCTCCAAAAAGAATAAAGGAGAACCTTTTTGTATTTGCTCTGCCACCAATTATTCCTTTTTATAACAAGAAAAGGTCCATCAATAAGTTCAATCAAAAAATGATAGCAAATTTTGTGAAAGAAGTTATCTATCAAAACTTTGATTTAAAGTCACCTATAATATGGACCTACATGCCAAACACTGTTGATCTTCTTGAACATCTTTCTTACAGTTTTTTAGTTTACGACTGTATAGACAAACATTCAGAGTTTCAAGGGTTTATTGACAAGGCTTTGGTTGAGAGCATGGAAGATGAGCTTGCTCAAAAGAGTAATGTAGTTTTTACAACAACCCATGGATTATATAATAAACTTAAGCCATTAAATCCTCACACATATCTTGTGCCAAACGGTGCTGAGTTTGAACACTTTAATAAAGCTTCAAATAAACTGCCTGTACCCGATAAGATGAATAATATACCCCGTCCTATCTTTGGCTTTGTAGGTGTTATCCACACATGGATAGACACTCAGCTTATAGAATATTTAGCAAAAGAAAAAAGAGAGTGGTCTTTTGTTTTGATAGGACCTGTTGGTGCTGGTGTAAGCGTAGATAATTTAAAGAAACTGAGCAATGTTTATTTACTTGGAAGGATTGATAACAAGGATTTGCCGCAGTATGTATCTCAATTTGATGTTTGCTTAAACTTATTCAGAACAAACAAGCTCTCAGAGAATGTAAGCCCGCTAAAATTTTATGAATATTTGGCAACAGGAAAACCAATTGTTTCAACTTCAATGCCCCAAGTAGAAGAATTCTCTGATGTTGTTTATATTGGTAAAAGCTATGAAGATATTCTTGCAAAGTGCAGTCAAGCTCTGCAAGAGGCACAAAATCCTGATATTGAAAAGATAGAAAAAAGAATAAAGTATGCAAAGCAAACCTCATGGGATAGCAGAGTAACTCAAATTATTGATATACTAAAGAGGGAAGGGATAGCTATTGAATAATGTATGTGTAATTGGCCTTGGATATGTTGGTCTTCCTCTTGCTCTTTCGTTTGCAATGAAAGGTTTCAAAGTCTTTGGTGTTGATAGCAATGAAAAATTGATTGAGGAGCTTAAAAAGGGAGAGACTCACCATTTAGAAAGTTACAATGGAAAGACTATACAGGAGATTTTAAAGGAGCAGCTTGAAAATGGAAACTTTATTCCCATGGTAAATTACAAGCTGGCACTTGAAGATGTAAATGATGTAATAGTAACGGTTCCAATACCTGTTTACGGTGGAAAACCTTACTTTGATTATCTCATTTCGTGTGCAAAAGAGATAAGCAAAAACTTGAGAAAAAATCAGCTGATACTTTTGCGTTCAACCGTTGTTCCAGGTACAACAAGAAATATATTTTTACCAATATTAGAAGAGAGTGGTTTGAAATGTGGAGAGGACTTTTATTTAGCCTATGCTTCAGAGAGAATTGCAGAGGGGAAGGCTTTTGAAGAATTTGAAAATATGCCTACTGCTTTGGCGGGATTTTGTGAAAATAGCGTAAGAAGAGCTGTTGATTTGATTAAGGTGATTTGCAAGGAAGAAATAATTGTTGCATCTTCGTTTGAAGTTGTTGAGACAGCAAAGGTGATTGAGAATCTGCAAAGAGATATAAATATTGCGATGGTAAACGAGTTTGAGAGATTTACAAAGGCAATGAATCTTGATATATTTGAGGTGATAAAGGTTGCAAACACTCACAAAAGAGTAAATCTCTTGTATCCTGGGCCTGGGGTTGGAGGATTTTGCATCCCTAATGCATTTTATTACTTAGATGCAAAGGCACAGGAGCTGGGTATTGAGCTTAAACTTTCTAAAACCGCAAGAATGTTCAATGAAGGCATTCCTAATTATATTTCCGACCTTGTTATGAAAACTATTGAAAAATATAATTGTGATAAAAAGATTGCAGTACTTGGCATTGCGATGAAAGATTATTCTTCTGATGACAGGCTCAGCCCTGCCATTGAAATAATTAAGATCTTAAAAGATCGAGGTGTTGAGGTTAAAGCGTTTGACCCTGCGGTAAAAACCAAATATGATTTTAAAGTTGAGAGTTTGCAAGAGGCTTTGAAAGATGTACAGCTTGTTTTGATTTTGGCAAAGCAGCACGGGATAGAATTTGAAAAAATTTTTGAGTATATTTCTCCTTATAAGGCAATTATTATTGACACCCGAAATGTGTTTTCTTACAATGATGCAAAAGAAAAAGGATTTGTGTTGGAAAAGATATAAAGAAAAAGAGGTCATGGCAACTTGCCACGACCTCTTTTTTTGGATATAGACCTTCAAAATAAAATTTGGGGGGTTTTGCAGATATGATTATATAAAAATTTTTGCAAAAAAACAATATTGTCTTGTTATTAATATTAACCTGTGCTATAATATTGTCGGCTTTGTAAAAAAGCAGAGTCGGAAATCTTCGGTGGAAGGCATAAAAAGCCTTCTTATTATCCGGCTCGAAGAAAAACCGAATTGAGGGAGGTAAGACAAATGCCAGTTTTAACAATGAAACAGCTTCTTGAAGCAGGTGTGCATTTCGGTCATCAGACACGCAGATGGAATCCCAAGATGGCTGAATACATCTTTACTGAAAGAAATGGAATTTATATCATTGACCTTCAGAAGACAGTAAAGAAAATGGACGAGGCTTATGAGTTTGTAAAGTCTCAGGTAGCAGAAGGTAAGATTGTACTCTTTGTTGGGACAAAGAAACAAGCTCAAGAGACAATCAAAGAAGAAGCTGAAAGATGTGGAATGTTTTACATCAATCAGCGATGGCTTGGAGGACTTTTGACAAACTTCAGAACAATCAAGACAAGAATTGAGAGGTTAAAAGAGTTACAGCGAATGGAAGAAGACGGAACATTCGAAGTTCTGCCAAAGAAAGAAGTAAATCTCTTGAGAAAAGAAAAAGAAAGACTTTTGAAATATCTTGGTGGAATTCAAAATATGCCACGCATTCCTGATATCCTGTATATTGTTGACCCAAGAAAAGAAAGAAATGCTGTGCTTGAGGCAAGAAAACTTGGGATTCCAATAGTTGCGATTGTCGATACAAACTGTGACCCTGACGAGATTGACTACGTAATTCCTGGAAATGATGATGCAATCCGTGCTGTAAAGCTCATCACATCCAAGATTGCAGATGCTGTGATTGAAGGAAGAGAAGGTGAGCAGTTTACACCTGCTACAGCTACTTCTCAAGAAGCTGACAAAGAGGTAGAACAAGCGGAAATAACAATTGATGATGGCATAGAGGAAGAGTAATATGTTTTTTATCAAACAATTGTAGGAGGGATTTTTTATGATTACTGCTGAGATGGTAAAAGAGCTCAGAGAAAAAACTGGTGCTGGTATGATGGACTGTAAAAAAGCTTTGGAAGATGCAGGCGGCGATATGGACAAGGCAATAGAACTTTTGAGAGAAAGAGGCCTTGCAAAGGCTGCAAAGAAGGCTTCACGTGTTGCGGCAGAAGGGATTGTTGAAAGCTATATCCATGGAAATGGCAGAATTGGTGTTTTGGTTGAGATAAATTGCGAGACAGACTTTGTTGCAAGAAATGAAGAATTTAGACAATTTGCAAAGGATATTGCTATGCAGATTGCAGCAGCAAATCCAAAATATGTTTCAAGAGAAGAGGTACCTCTTGATGTAATTGAAAAAGAAAAGGCAATTTTAAGACAGCAGGCTTTGAATGAAGGAAAGCCGGAAAATGTTGTTGACAGGATTGTTGAGGGTAGGCTTGAGAAGTTCTTTGAAGAGGTTTGCTTACTTGAGCAACCTTGGATTAAAAACCCTGATATGAAGATAAAAGACTTGCTCACAGAAAAAATTGCAAAAATTGGTGAAAATATTGTTATAAGAAGATTTGCAAGATTTGAAAGAGGAGAAGGAATTGAAAAGGCTGCTTCTTGTTAAAATTTTAAATATGGCAGAGGAAGGGAACACTATTTTATTGAAAAGTGGTGTTCCCTTTTTTTGAGCAAAAACTCTTGATATAAGTGTATCTTTGTTTGTAAAATATTATCGTAAAGAAGGAGAAGATAAAAATGGTTAAGCCAAAATACAAAAGGGTAATATTAAAATTAAGTGGTGAAGCTTTGGGCGGTGAAAAGGGCTTTGGAATTGACTGGCAGGTTGTTGAAACCATCTGTGAAGAGATTGAAAAGGTAAGGGAGCTTGGAGTGGAAGTTGCTATTGTGGTCGGTGGCGGCAACTTCTTCAGAGGAAGAAGTGCTGAACATATAGACAGAGCAACAGCCGACTATATGGGAATGCTTGCAACTGTTATTAATTCACTTGCACTTCAGAGCATTCTTGAAAAAAGAGGCATTCCGACAAGAGTCCAGAGCGCAATCGAGATGAGACAGATTGCAGAGCCGTACATCCGACGCAGAGCAATTCGCCACTTGGAAAAGGGCAGGGTTGTGATTTTCGCATGTGGCACAGGCAATCCTTTCTTCTCAACAGACACTGCAGCAGCTTTGCGTGCTGCTGAGATTGATGCAGAGGCAATCCTTCTTGCAAAAAAAGTAGACGGTGTCTATGACAGTGACCCGAAGAAAAATCCAAATGCTAAAAAGTATGACTTTATAACTTACTTAGATGTCATCAATCAGCGACTTGAGGTTATGGACTCAACAGCAACATCTATGTGCATGGACAATGAAATTCCTATTTTGGTGTTTGAACTTGCAAAAGGAAATATTCTCAAGGCTGTTATGGGCGAGAACATAGGAACAATTGTAAATGTAAAGGAGGCAAAGTAAAATGGCAGAACCTATTCAGGTTGCAGAGGAGAAGATGAAAAAGGCAATTGAGACTTTGAAAGAGGAGTTTGCCACAATCAGGGCAGGAAGAGCAAATCCTCATATTCTGGACAAGGTGATGGTGGACTATTATGGTGTTCCAACTCCCATTCCTCAGGTTGCAAGCATAACTGTTCCCGAAGCGAGAATGATTGTTATCCAGCCATGGGAAGCAAGGATGCTCAAAGAAATTGAAAAAGCTATTCAAAAATCTGACCTTGGAGTAAATCCAACAAATGACGGAAAGGTTATAAGACTTATTTTCCCTGAACTCACAGAAGAAAGAAGAAAAGAACTTGTAAAACAGGTCAAAAAGATGGCTGAAGATGCAAAGGTGGCAATTAGAAACATAAGAAGAGAGGCACTTGATGAATACAAAAAGATGAAAAAGAACAATGAGATTACAGAAGATGACCTCAAAGACGCCGAAGAGGATGTCCAGAAACTTCACGACAAATACATAGAGCAGATTGAGAAGCTTTTGAGTGCAAAGGAAAAGGAGATTATGGAAGTATAAGATTTTTACACCAGTTAAGATTAAGGTTTTGGCGGGGGTGGCAACCCCGTTATTTTTTTAATTCAAAAAAAGGAGAATGAAACAAATGTTTGAATTTTTAAAAAGAAAAAAAATTAAAATAGATAAAGAAAAGATGCCACAGCACATTGCAATCATTATGGATGGAAATGGCAGATGGGCAAAAAAAAGAGGGCTTCCACGTTCAGCGGGGCACAGGTTTGGTGCGCAGAAGCTAAAAGAGATAGTCCTTTTTGCCGATGAGATAGGACTAAAGTACCTTACAGTTTACGCTTTTTCAACCGAGAATTGGAAAAGACCTAAAGAGGAAGTTGACAATCTTATGAACCTTTTGAGAGAATTCTTTGATACAGAGATAGAAAACCTCATACACAAGACCCAGATAAGAATCAGGGTTATAGGAGATATTTCAAAGCTTGATAAAGATATTCAAGAGAGAATTGTAAGTGCTGAAGAAAGAACAAAAGACAAAAAAGGACTTTGTGTTGTTATAGCTCTCAATTATGGGGCAAGACAGGAGATAATAAATGCGGTAAAAAATTTGGCTTTGGACATAAAGAGTGGTAAAATTGATATCGAAGATGTTGATGAGAACCTCTTTAAAAAGTACCTTTACACGAAGGATATCCCTGACCCTGACCTTTTGATAAGACCAAGCGGAGAGATGAGGGTTTCAAACTTTCTTTTGTGGCAGATATCATATACAGAATTTTGGTTTTCAAATGTCCTTTGGCCAGACTTCAAAAAGGATCACCTTTTAAAAGCTATCGAAGACTATCAAAAGAGAGAAAGAAGATTTGGCGGTGTTAAATAGCCTTTTTGGAGGAAAAATGATGAAACAAAGGATAATCACTGCTATCTGGGGAATAGCGTTAGTGGCTTTAGCAAATTTTCTTGGAGGAATTTGGCTGAAGATTTTTGGTGCTCTTGTTACAGGGGTTGCTTTGTATGAATTTTTCAATTTGTTTAGAATAGAAAGATATATGCTGTATTTGAGCATAGCATTAAGCTTATTTGTTATTTGTAGTAATTATAGTATTAACAATAAAATATTGTTTTTATTTATACTCCTTTTTCTACTTGCTTTAATAGAAAGCTTTAAAAACAGGATAGCTTCACAGAACATAATTTATGTGTTATTTTCTTTTATTTACATAGTTTTTCCCATTTTATTTTTGATACTGCTTAGAGAATATGGAAATGGGGAAAAACTGATATGGATTCCATACCTTGTATGTTGGCTTTCAGACACTTTTGCGTATTTTATTGGTCTTGCATTTGGTAAAAGAAGAATATGGTCAAATATTAGTCCTAAGAAAAGTTTGGAAGGTTTTTTTGGAGCAATGGTTGGAGGTATATTTGCTGTCTGGTTTTATCAGTTTGGACTTTCAGGCAAAAATTTTGATTTATCAACTATGGTTATAAGTACAGCAGAAGGTATGATGCTATCTGTAGTTGCACACACAGGTGATTTGTTTGCTTCAATGCTAAAACGACAGCAGCAGAAAAAGGATTTTGGTTCTATTTTACCAGGACATGGCGGTGTGCTTGACAGGTTCGACAGTTTAATCATGGTTACACCAATAATCTATTTTCTTGCAAAATTTGGACTACTTTAATAATTGCTTTTAAGGGAGCGAAGTATATGACAAAGAGCATTTGCATCCTGGGGTCAACCGGGTCAATAGGTGTTCAAACAATAGATGTTGCAACAAAACTTGGGATTAAAGTTGTGGGACTTTCAGCATACAAAAATGTTGCTCTTTTGATTGAGCAGGCAAGAGAGCTTGATCCTGACATTTTATGTATTGGAGATGAGAAGTACTATACTTTATTAAAAGAGAATTTTCCTGATAAGATAGTTGTAACAGGTCAGGAAGGGCTAATTAGTGTTGCAACATATCCAGCAGCAGATTTGATTGTAAATGCACTTGTTGGTATATCTGGTTTGGTGCCGACAGTTGAGGCTATTTTGGCAGGTAAAAGAGTTGCTCTTGCCAACAAAGAGACGCTTGTGACAGGTGGAAAGATTATAAAAAGGATTCTTTCCCAAAAACAAGCAAAAGATTCTATCCCTGTTCTTATTCCTGTTGACTCAGAACACAGTGCTATTTTCCAGTGCCTTGTAGGTGAAGACAAAAAAAATATAAAAAAGATAATTCTCACAGCATCAGGAGGACCTTTTAGAGGCAAAAAACTCAAAGACTTACAAAGTGTCAATGTAGAAGATGTGCTGAAGCATCCTACGTGGAACATGGGTAGGAAAATCACGGTTGATTCAGCCACCCTGATAAACAAAGGCTTTGAAGTGATAGAAGCCATGTTTTTCTTTGATAAAAAATGTGATGATATTGATGTTGTTATACATCCTCAAAGTATTATTCATTCAATGGTTGAATTTATTGATGGGTCAGTAAAAGCACAGCTATCTTATCCTGATATGCGTCTTCCGATTGAATATGCGCTTACTTTTCCCGAAAGAGGCAAAGCAGTAGCTGCGCCACTTGACCTTGTAAGAGTAAAAAACCTTACATTTGAAGAGCCTGATTTTGATACATTCTTTTTGCTCAAAATTGCATATGAGTGTGCAAAAAAAGGAGAAAGTTACCCGATTGTGCTCAATGCTGCCAATGAAGAGGCTGTAAAATATTTCTTGGAAGGGAAAATTGGCTTTGTTGATATTATGAAGTATGTAGCTAAAAATATTGAAAGTCACAGGGGGCAAAAAGTGGAATCCATTCAGGACGTTTTGGAAATTGATACGGAGACAAGGCAAAAGTTTAAAAATCTTGTGGAAGGTGAGAAAAGCTAATGAATCTTATACTGGCTTTAATTGTGCTGACAATAGTGATACTTGTTCATGAATTTGGACATTTTATTGTATGTAAACTTTCAGGTGTACTTGTTGAAGAATTTGCCATTGGTTTTGGTCCCAAACTCTTTAGCATCAAAGGCAAAGAGACAGAATATTCTGTGAGGGCATTTTTGATAGGAGGGTATGTAAAGCCTCTTGGTGAAGACCAGGATGTTGACCACCCACGAGCACTCAATAACGCAAAGGTTCACAAAAGAATTTTGATGGTTTTGATGGGACCTGTTATGAACTTTGTTCTTGCCATAATAATCATGATAGGAATTGGTTATTTTATTGGTTTTGGAACCAACACCATTGGTAGGGTGGAGCCAAACATGCCTGCATATGAGGCTGGGATAAGAAGTGGTGACAGGATTGTTGCGCTTGACAAAAATAGAGTTTATGTCTGGGACCAGGTAAGCTTTTATTTGGCTGTTCACAATATGCTCTACAAAGACAGAGAAGTTAAGATAAAAGTTTTAAGAGATGGCAAACAATATACTTTCAGGGTAATGCCTAAGTATGACCCGAATACAAAAACAAAGCGAATAGGCGTTTCGTCAAAGATATCACGTAAAAATTTATTTGATAGCATCTATTATGGAATATTTGGGACATATGCTGAGATAAAAGAGACTATATACAGTGTTGTGCTGATGATAACAGGAAAAGTTTCTGGTTCTGAGATTATGGGACCTGTTGGTATGGTGAAAACAATTGGAGAGGCTGCGAATGCCGGATTTAAACAGAGCGTGCTCAGTGGTCTTTTGAATATTCTGTGGCTTATGCAGCTGATTTCAGTGAACTTGGGTGTTATAAATCTCATCCCATTTCCTGCTTTAGATGGCAGCAGGCTTGTGTTTTATTTGTACGAAGCTGTGGCAAGAAAACCTTTTAATAGAGAAAAAGAAGCACTGATTCACACAATTGGTTTTGTACTTCTTCTGTTTTTGCTGGTGATAGTTACCTTTAATGATATAAAGAACATTATAATGCCTGGAAGGTGAAATTGTTGACGAAAAAGATTAAAATAGGCAATCTTTATATTGGTGGCGGTGAGCCAATTAGAATTCAGTCAATGACAAATACAAAGACAAAGGATGTTGAGGCTACAGTTGAGCAGATACTTAGCCTTGAGAGTTTGGGATGCGACATCATAAGAGTTGCTGTCCCTGATTTAGATAGTGCTAAGGCCATAAGTAAAATAAAGTCAAGAATCCACATTCCACTTGTTGCTGACATTCATTTTGACTATAAGCTCGCGCTTGAAGCTATATACAATGGCGCTGATAAGATTAGAATAAATCCTGGGAACATTGGAGATGAAAGAAAAGTCCAAGAAATAGCTAAAGAGGCCAAAAGATATGGGATTGCCGTCAGAGTCGGTGCAAATTCAGGTTCGCTCCCAAAGGATATTTTGCAAAAATACAAATCTCCTGTACCAGAGGCTATTGTGGAGGCTGCAATTTATCAGGTAAAACTTCTTGAAAAGTTTGACTTTGACAATATTGTTGTGTCTGTCAAATCTTCAAATGTTTTAACTACTATTAGGAGCTATGAGATACTATCCCAAAACCTAAACTATCCTCTTCATGTTGGTCTTACCGAAGCAGGAACTTTTGTTGCAGGAACTGTTAAGTCCAGTATTGCAATTGGCTATCTTCTTATGAAGGGTATTGGTGATACAATAAGAGTTTCTCTTACAGATAGTCCAGAGAAAGAGGTTATTGTGGCAAAAGAGATTTTAAAAAGTTTAAATCTCAGAAAAGGTGTTAAGATAGTATCATGTCCTACCTGTGCAAGATGTAATGTTGACCTTTTAAAGATTGCAGATGAGGTTGAAAAGAGATTACAAAATTTGGACTTGGACATTACAGTCGCAATAATGGGCTGTGCAGTAAACGGTCCTGGTGAGGCAAAAGAAGCTGATGTAGGTGTGGCATGTGGAGTTGGTGAAGGACTTCTGTTTAAGAAAGGCAAGATTTTAAGGAAAGTGAAAGAGAATGAGATTGTAGATGAGCTTGTAAAGGAAATCTATTCTCTTTCTTAATTTTTCGATGAGGTGAAAATATGAGTAAGAAGGTGGTTTGTCTTATTCCTGCTTACAACGAAGAAAAGAGAATAGGTGCTGTGCTTAGTGTTGTAAAAAAGTGTGAACTTGTAGATGAGATTTTTGTAATTGACGATGGTTCTGTAGATAAAACAGCTGAAGTAGCAGCAAAAAATTGTGTGAGTGTCTTAAGACTTGAAAAAAACAGGGGAAAGAGCTATGCTATTTTTTACGGTGTTGAAAATACACAAGGTGATATAATATTGATGCTTGATGCAGACCTTGTAAATCTTAAAGTTGAGGATGTTGAAAATTTAATTAGACCTTTGCTTGAAGACCATGCTGACATGACAATTGGAATCTTCTCTGATGGCAGATTTTCAACCGACCTTGCCCAGAAGATTTCGCCTTTTTTGTCAGGCCAGAGAGGAGTAAAAAGATGGGTTTTTGAAAAAATTTTAGAGTCGCGTAAGGATATAAAAGATTTAGGGTATGCAATAGAGATTATATTAACTGAGTATGCTAAAAAGTTTAACTTAAGAGTATTGACAGTACCGCTACCAAAGGTTTCGCATGTGATGAAAGAAGAAAAACTGGGTTTTATAAAAGGTGCTCAGCACCGGATGAAGATGTATTCAGATATAATAAAAGGTTATGTCAATCTCAAAAAAAGTAGGGATGGGCAATGAGCGAGACTCTATTTTTGCCAGTAAAGCCTGTCAAGATTGAGTTTGATAAATCAAGTAAGGACCTTAAAGTTTATGTGGAAAGCCTTGATAGTCTTCAAGGTACAGACCTTATTGGCATTGAACAAAGGTTTAAGTCTCTTTTAGAAAGTTGCAGGGATGTTGAGATAAAACTTTTCAAAACCAGAAACCTGACGTTGGAAGAACTTTTGAAGAAATATAGATGGTTTTTATTTTATAAGATTTCAAAAAGATGTAACGGTCTTAGTCATTTTTTGAGAGAATGTGAGATTGTGCCAAGTTCAAACGGCTTAGATTTTCTGGTTCCAAATGGTATAAGAGATATCCTTTTTGAAAGAAAGGTAGATGTACTTGTAAAGCAAATACTGTCTGAAGAGTTCGGAATAGTATGCGACGTGGATTTTAAGATTAAAGACTTTTTTATCCAGTTTGACACAGACCAAGAAGTAGAAAAATATCTAATGTTTTTCGAGGAAAAGAAAGAAGAAACTGAGAAAATTACAACTGAAAAGAGTGGGGTTGAGACAGACCCGACCATTATATTTGGCAAAAAGATAGATGAAAAGAAAGAGGTAATTCCTATTTCTCTTATCAAAGTTGGTACTGATTGTGTGATTGAAGGTGAAATTTTTAATCTTGAGATAAAAGAGACTAAAAACCAGAATGTGCTCATATACAAGCTTTACATCACAGACTATTTAAATTCAACCTTTGTAAAAATTGTTGCCAAGAAAGATAAAATTCCTACTTCAATTTCTGTTGGAGATTATGTTAAGGTTGAAGGCAGGGTAGAATTTGACGATTTTGAAAAAGCGGTTGTGGTGAATGCTAAAAACATAAACAAAAGTCAAAAACCTCAGCGACTTGATACAAGCAATAACAAGAGAGTAGAACTTCATGCTCATACTAAAATGTCAGCTATGGATGCTGTGTGCTCTGCAGAAGAATTAATAAAATTGGCAGCTTCAATGGGACACCGAGCAGTTGCAATAACAGACCATGGAGTTGTTCAAGCGTTTCCAGAAGCACAAGAGGCAAGTAAAAATTGTAATATTAAAGTAATATATGGGATGGAATGTTATCTTATTGATGATGGTGCGCCAGTTGTTTACAATCCTAAGGAAGGACAAGGATTTGACTCTACCTTTGTGGTTGTTGACATTGAAACAACAGGGTTTGACAGTCAAAGAGATAAAATAATAGAAATTGGTGCTGTGAAAATAGAAAACGGTCAAATAATAGAGAGATTTTCTACATTTGTTGACCCCGAAGGCAAAATCCCTGTTAGGATCTCAGAGCTAACAGGCATATACCAAGATATGGTTGATAAAGCCCCAAAGCTGAATGATGCCATTTTGGAGTTTGAAAAGTTTGCGAGCGGAAGTATTCTTGTTGCACATAATGCTCAATTTGACATTGGATTTTTGAAAAAGGCGTATCATGAATGTGGAATTATATTCGACTATACATATATCGATACGCTGGAACTTTCAAGAAGGCTTTTGACAGACCTTTCTTCTCATAAGTTAAACAAAGTTGCAGAGTTTTTAAATGTAGAGTTAAAACATCATCACAGAGCTGATTCTGACGCAGAAACAACAGCTGGTATCTTTACCTCTCTTTTAGAAAAGTTAAAATTAAGAGGATACAAATGGTTAAAAGAACTTAATTCAATTGAGTCAAACACAAAAGCAGACCTCAAATCTCACAGCTATCATGCAACCATACTTGTAAAAAATCAACAGGGTTTAAAAAATCTCTACAAACTGGTATCATATTCTCATTTAGAATACTTCTACAAAAGGCCAAGGATACCCAAAAGTCTTTTGATACAATTAAAAGATGGACTTTTGATAGGAAGTGCATGTGAGTCTGGTGAAATTTTCAGGGCCTTTTTGGAAGGAAAAAGTGAGGAAGAGATAGAAAAGATAGCAGCATTTTATGATTTCCTTGAGATAATGCCGGTTGAGAATAATTCTTTTTTGATTAGAGAAGGATATTTAAAAGATGAAGAAGATTTAAGAGAAATCAATAGGAAGATTTACAATCTTGGCAAAAAACTTGGCAAGCTTGTTGTTGCGACATCTGATGCGCACTATTGTCATCCACACCAAAGAATCTTGCGCCAGATTTTGAAACATAACCAAGGATACGATGATGTTGAAAATGACCCATTACTTTATTTCAGAACAACAGATGAGATGCTAAAAGAATTTGAATATCTTGGCAGTGATTCTTGTTATGAAGTTGTTGTAGAAAATACCAATAAGATTGCCGATATGATAGAAGATGTAAAACCAATACCCGATGAGACTTTTCCACCCAAGATTGAGGGCGCTGAGGAAGAAATATACAATATGACAATGAAGAAAGCTCACGAAATATATGGGGACCCTCTTCCGGAGATTGTAAGAGCACGGCTTGAAAAGGAACTGAATTCGATAATCAAGAATGGTTTTGCAGTAATGTATTTGATTGCTCAAAAGCTTGTGTCCAAATCTTTGTCAGACGGTTATCTTGTTGGTTCGCGAGGTTCTGTTGGTTCTTCTCTTGTTGCAACAATGTGTGGGATAACCGAGGTAAATCCGTTGCCCCCACATTATATTTGTCCAAACTGCAAGTATTCTGAATTTATAACAGATGGTTCTGTTGGATGTGGTTATGACTTGGAAGACAAAAACTGTCCACGCTGTGGGGAGAAACTTAAAAAAGATGGGCACGACATTCCGTTTGAGACCTTCTTGGGATTTGATGGTGACAAAGAACCTGATATTGACCTTAACTTTTCTGGTGATTATCAGCCAATTGCGCACAAGTTTACAGAAGAACTTTTTGGACAAGGTTATGTTTTCAGAGCTGGTACAATCTCAACAGTTGCTGAAAAGACTGCGCACGGGTTTGTGACAAAATATGCTGAGGAAAAAGGTTTGAATCTTCATCCTGCAGAGGTTTTAAGACTTTCTCAGGGCTGCACAGGAGTAAAAAGAACAACAGGCCAGCACCCTGGGGGACTTATGATTGTTCCAAGAGACAAAGAAATATTTGATTTCACACCTATTCAGCATCCAGCAGATAGCACTGACAAAAGTGTTATTACAACGCACTTTGATTATCATGCAATATCAGGAAGACTTTTAAAACTTGATATTCTTGGACACGATGACCCGACTGTTATAAGAATGCTCCAGGACTTAACAGGAGTTGACCCGCGCTCAATACCACTTGACGATAAGGCTACCATGTCAATTTTTACAAGCACAGAAGCTCTTGGAATTTCTCCTGAGGACATAGATTGTGAAGTAGGGACTTTCGGTATACCTGAGTTTGGGACAAGGTTTGTAAGACAGATGTTAATTGAGACAAAACCAAAGACGTTTGCTGAGCTTGTTCGTATTTCAGGTCTTTCGCACGGTACAAATGTGTGGACAAACAATGCTCAGGATTTAGTAAGAAATGGAATTGCAACGCTCAAAGAGGTAATTTCTACAAGGGACGATATTATGTTATATTTAATTCAAAAGGGTGTTCCACCAAAAGACAGTTTCAGAATCATGGAAGATGTTAGAAAAGGTAAAGGACTAAAACCGGAGGATGAGCAACTTCTAAGAGCTCACAATGTTCCAGACTGGTATATAGAGAGTTGTAAAAAGATAACCTACATGTTTCCAAAAGCACATGCTGCAGCTTATGTAATGATGGCGTTCAGGATTGCTTATTTCAAGGTACATTATAAGGAGGCATTCTATGCAACATATTTTACAGTCAGAGCAGACGATTTTGATTATGCAACAATCCTCAAGGGAAGAGACGCTATAAGGCAAAAGATAAGAGATTTGGAAAACAGGATAAGTAGTCTTTCTCAGAAAGACAAAAACCTTCTGACAGTGCTTGAGATTGCAAATGAGATGTTAGCACGGGGTTTAAAGTTTTACCCTGTTGATTTGAACGAGTCTGATGCTGAGAAGTTCATTATAAAAGATGGAGGGCTTTTAATACCCTTTAATGCTCTGCCAAATGTTGGGGTGGCAGCTGCAAAAAGCATTGTGGAGGCGCGCAAAGAAGGAAGATTTTTGTCTGTGGATGACCTTATAAGACGTGCAAAGCTAAACAAGCAGGTTATAGAGATTTTGACTCAGTATAAAGTGTTAAAAGACTTGCCACAGACAAGTCAGCTAAGCTTTTTCTAAAAATTTATTATCAGGAAAGGGAAAAAAGACATGAAGGGTGTTATAATCTCAAATGGCAAGATTGCAGACAAGTCATTTTATGATGAACATATGAAAGATGCTGATTTTATAATTTGCTGTGACGGTGGAGCAAACGTAGCATACAAATATGGTTTTGTGCCAAACTTGATAATAGGCGATTTTGACTCTGTAGATAAAAAAGTTTTGGAATATTTTAAAACTAATGGTATAAAAATAATAGAATTTCCTTGTGAAAAGGATAAAACAGATACACAGATTGCCATTGAGTATTTAGCTGAGAATGGGTTTGACGAGGTGGTAATGCTTTCTTGCACTGGCAAAAGACTTGACCATGTTCTTGCAAACATAAGTCTTTTGTATTATTTGCTTGAGCACGACATAAAGGGCGCAATAGTAGATGAAAATAACATAATCATGATGACAAGAAACAAAATAAAAATTCATGGGAAAAAAGGACACTTGCTTTCTTTACTTCCATACACACAAACTGTAAGTGGTATTTGTACCAAAGGTTTGTATTATCCTTTAGAAGATGGTATGATGGAGTTTGGAAATCCTTATGGTGTGTCAAATGTTATTATTGAAGATGAAGCAATTGTTGAGGTAAAAGATGGGGTATTGTTGGTAATATTATCAAGTGATTAAATTCGATAAAAGTAATCATACTAATGAGTAGATGCTCCATCAAAAAGGGGGTCAAAACTTATGCTCGGATTTATAATGACCCTGATTGTTGCGGCAATTGCAGGATATATAGGCGATGCGCTGACCAAGTATAAAATGCCAGGCGGATTTATTGGAGCTATGATTGCTGGACTTGTCGGGTCTTGGATTGGAGCATATATTCCGTTTTTCAGGAAACTTGGTCCTGTGATTGCTGGTATTCCTATTATTCCAACCATCCTCGGTGCGGCAATATTTATATTTGTGCTGGGACTTTTCAGAAAAGGTGCCGAAGAGGCAACCAAACAACAGCAATAGTAAAATTTGGCTGATAAGGAAAGGCTCCTTATCAGCCTTTGTTTTTGGTAAGATAGTTTAGACATGTTATCTAAAAGGTTTTTGAAAAGTTTGTTTAAAAAATCAATAGTTTTTAATCGCAAATAATTGTATAGTCTATATTAGAAGAAGATTTATTACAAGTTTATATACAATACTGTGTAGGAGGTAAAAGAAAAGTGGCAAGTGTAAGATTAAAAGGTGTTTACAAGAGATATCCTGGTGGTGTTACAGCTGTTTCTGACTTTAACTTAGATATTGAGGACAAGGAATTCATAGTTTTGGTAGGACCATCTGGTTGTGGTAAGACAACAACACTGAGAATGATAGCAGGTCTTGAAGAGGTAACAGAAGGCGAAATCTACATAGGGGACAAGCTGGTAAACGACGTTCCACCAAAGGATAGAGACATTGCAATGGTTTTCCAGAACTATGCTCTGTATCCTCACATGACAGTTTTTGAGAATATGGCATTTGGTCTCAAGCTCAGAAAGTTTCCAAAAGATGAGATAAAAAGACGTGTACATGAAGCAGCTAAGATTTTGGGAATTGAGCACCTGCTTGACAGAAAACCAAAGGCTCTGTCCGGTGGTCAGAGACAGAGAGTGGCTTTAGGTCGTGCCATTGTGAGAGAACCAAAGGTATTCCTCATGGATGAGCCTCTTTCAAACTTGGACGCAAAGCTCAGAGTCCAGATGAGAGCAGAGCTATCTAAACTTCACAAGAGACTTGGAACAACATTCATCTACGTTACACACGACCAAACAGAAGCTATGACAATGGGTACAAGAATTGTTGTTATGAAAGATGGATTTATCCAGCAGGTAGACACACCACAGGTTCTGTATGAGCAACCTGCAAACCTGTTTGTTGCAGGTTTCATTGGTTCGCCACAGATGAACTTCATTGAATCAAGAATTGAGCAAAAGGATAAGAACTTATATGTTGTATTTGGAAACAACGCAATAAAACTCCCAGAAGGAAAGGCAAAGAAAGTTGAAGAACTCGGCTATGTTGGGAAGGAAGTTATAATGGGTATTAGACCAGAAGATTTGCACGATGAAGAGATATTCCTGCAGACAGCTCAGGATGCTGTTGTTGATGCAGATGTTGATGTTGTTGAGATGCTTGGTTCTGAAACACTTTTATATGTTGTTGTTGATGGTCTTAACCTCATTGCGAGAGTTGATCCAAGGTCAAAGGCAAAAAGTGGCGACAAGATCAAACTTGCGTTTGACGTTAACAGAATTCACCTGTTTGATAAAGAAACAGAGAAGGCTATTGTTCACTAAGATTAAAATTAAGCCCTTGCCATGTGGGAAAGTGTGGCAGGGGCTTTTTGTTTTCAAAAACCTTTTACAACTTCAGAGAAAAAAAGTATAATAGAGTTATAAAATACTATTGAGAAAAGGGTGAGGTATTGCGTTATGATGACACAGAAGGTTATTGATGTTTTAGAGCAGGCAAAAGACATCATCGACGATGAATTTGGATATATTGAAGCTGATGGTAGAGTTATCTACAGCTCAAATCCACTTTCTCAAAACAGGATAAACACAGTTGCAATTGACATGATAAAAACTGATACAGACCTTGAGATATTTGAAGGTCGCACATACAAGGTTTACAGAAGCCAGACAGATACCTATGTTCTTTATATAAACAACACAGAACCTCATGCTGAAAAGCTTTTGGATATGTTAAACCTTGTTGTGATGAAAGCAAAAGAGCCAGCATCTGCGTATGATAAAAAGTTGTTTATAAAAAATCTTTTGTATGACAACATCCTACCAGGTGAAATCTACACAAAGGCAAGAGAACTTCACATTGCAACAGGTGCAACAAGGGTTGTGTTTGCTATCTATATTCCAAATGCAAAAGAGATTAAAGATGTGAATATCGGTGAGATTTTGACAAGCATATTCCCAAAGAGCACAAAAGATTTTATTATCCAGCTTGACAACAATATTCTGGTATTCATAAAAGAGTTAAAACCAGGTTCAAATGATGAGGATGCATACAAGGTTGCAAGGATTATACTTGACACACTCAACTCAGAACTTTTGCTCAAGGCATATATTGGAATTGGCTCTGTTGTCGATGACATAAAAGAACTTTCAATGTCTTATAAGGAGGCAGAAGCAGCGCTCAAAATAGGCTACATCTTTGAAAAGGACAAGTATATTGTGAGCTATCACAAGCTCGGCCTTGGAAGACTTATATATCAGATGCCGACAAAACTTTGTGAGATGTTCTTGGAAGAGGTCTTCAAGGATGTAAAACTTTCTGATTTTGACCCAGAACTCATACAGACTGTTGAGATGTTCTTTGAATGCAACTTGAACGTCTCAGAGACAGCAAGACAGCTTTATATTCACAGAAATACCTTGGTTTACAGACTTGACAAGATAGAAAGAATGATAGGGCTTGACCTTAGAAAGTTCGAAGATGCTATTATCTTCAAAATGGCTATGCTTGTAAATCAGTATTTAGAGTATACAAAAGGTAACATTACATTTTAAAAAACATTGTAGGTGACAAAGGATGGTAAAGTTTATAAATGTGAGCAAAAGGTATCCAAATGGGGTGCTTGCGCTCACAAATATCAATTTGACCATTGAAAAAGGCGAGTTTGTATTTTTGGTTGGTTCAAGCGGGGCAGGAAAATCTACAATTGTAAAGCTTCTTTTGAAAGAGATTGACCCAACTGAAGGAGAGATTATTGTTGGAGAGTACAAGCTCACACAGCTTCCAAAAAGGGAGATACCATATTACAGAAGAAAGATTGGAATAGTATTTCAGGATTTTAGACTTCTTCCCAACAAAACTGTATATGAAAATGTGGAGTTTGCTATGCAAATAACAGGAGCACCTGCAAAAATCATCAGAAGACAGGTTCCTTATGTTCTTTCATTGGTAGGGCTTGCGCACAAGGCAAAATGTTACCCGCACGAGCTTTCAGGCGGTGAACAGCAGCGGGTTGCCTTGGCGCGAGCAATTGTAAACAAGCCCAACTTGCTTGTAGCTGATGAGCCAACAGGTAACTTAGACCCTGATACATCATGGGAGATAATGAGGCTTTTAGAAGATATTAACAAGAGAGGAACAACTGTGCTTGTTGCAACACATGCTAAAGAGATTGTTGATAGCATGAGAAAAAGGGTTGTGGCGATTGACTGTGGCAGAATTGTAAAAGATCAGCATAGAGGAGTTTACAGCTATGAGTCTTCAGACAATCAAGTACTTTTGCAAAGATGGATTTAAAAACATTTTTTTAAATAAGACCATGGCTGCTGCTTCTATTTCTATAGTGGTGGCAGCCTTAACTGTGGTTGGGATATTTATTGCAATCGGGATTAATCTGGAGTATATCTCACAGCAGATAGAAAAGACGGTTGATATAAGGGTGATACTACAAAAAGGTCAGGAAGAAAAAGTGGTTGTGATTGAGGAGTATTTGAGGAAAAATGCTTTGGTTCGAGAGTTTAAATACATAAGTCCACAGATGGCTCTTCAAGATTTGAAAAATAAGCTTGGTAAAAATGCGTTTTTGCTTGAAGGACTTGAAAAAGACAATCCTCTGCGGGGATACTTTGTAGTAAAGCCTGTAAAGATTGAATACACTAAAAAACTTGCCGAAGAATTAGAAACCTTAGATGGTGTTGCTCAGGTTTATTTTCCTTCTGAGACGGTGGAAAAGCTTAAAAGGATTTTGAAGATAATAAATCTTTTTTGCATACTTTTAATTTTGGGTCTTTATATAGTTGCTATATTTATAATTGCCAATACTATCAAAATAACCCTCTTTGCAAGGCGAAGAGAAATCTCAATTATGAGATATATTGGTGCAACTAACAGGTTTATAAGCGGACCTTTTGTGGTTGAAGGATTTATTATAGGCATTTTAGGTTCGATTTTAGCATATGCCATTGTTCTGTTATTTTATCACTATGCAATAAGGTACCTTTCACAAACTATTACCTTTGTTGATTTTGTCAACATTTCTATTTACAAGTACAAAATATTAGGAGTGTTTATACTTACAGGAAGCATGGTAGGCATACTGGGAAGCTTAATTTCTCTAAGAAGGTACTTAAAAGCCTGAAAATCAAGCCTCTTTTGTCTTTTGTAAAAGAGGGGGTTTGGCTGTTGAAAAATAAACTAAAAATTTTCTCTATTTTGCTTGTATTTGTTATTTTTTTTGAAACTGCTGTATCAAGTACCTTAAAAGAGTATCAAAGCAAGCTAAAGTCTATTGAAAAGAGCAAGCAAAAGACACAGCAGAAGATAGTAGAAGTTAAAAAACAGCAAAAGCAGGTCTTATTACAAATAGATAATCTTGACAAAAAGATTGATAATGTAGAAGGAAAAATAAGAAATTTAAAAGCAAACATTGCATCTGTTGAAAACAAGATTTTGCAGACAGAGGCTGAACTTAATGAAGAAGAAAAAAGGAAAGAAATGTATTATGAAAAGTTTAAAGATAGAATAAGATGTATTTATGAGCTAAATACTGTCTCTGTATCGTATATTGAAATGCTACTTGACTCTCAAAACCTTTCAGATTTTTTTACAAGAATGTATCTTTTTAACGATATAATTGAATATGATAAGCAAATACTAAATGAGTACACAAAGAGCATTGAGACTATCAAAAATAAGAAAGAAGAACTTGTACTGCTAAAGGAAGACTTGAGTAGAGAAAAGAGGGAGCTTGAAAACTACCAAGCTTCTCTTTTGGCGGAGCAAAATGAAAAGAAAAAACTTTTGTTGGAACTTGAAAAAGAGCAAGATAAATTGGAAAAGATGCTTGATGAACTTGAAGAGATTTCAAATGAGCTTTCCAAGAAAATAAAGGAGATTTTGGCAAGACAGAAGACAAAACGCATATATAAAGGTGGCAAGCTCTTGTGGCCGCTTGAGGGGTATTATGGGATAACATCATATTTTGGTATGAGATTTCATCCAATTTTGAAGAAAAACAAAATGCACACAGGGATAGACATTGCAGCACCATATGGAGCAAGTGTTTTAGCAGCAGCAGACGGTGATGTGATTTTAGCCGGATGGGTGTCTGGTTATGGTAAGACTATCATTATAGATAATGGTAGTGGTATTTCAACTTTATATGCTCATCTTTCTACAATAAAAGTCTCAATAGGGCAGAAGGTGAAAAAAGGTGAGACTATAGGTTATGTTGGAGCTACGGGATATGCCACCGGGCCTCACCTTCATTTTGAAGTTAGAATAAACGGCGATGTTACTGATCCGCTTAATTTCCTAAGATAAGGAGCTGAAAAGAGAATGAAAAAAAGACTTCAAACTTTTGCAATAGTTCTCATTACTGCAATTGTAACATATATTGCGACTACTTATATCTATTTTGGAAGTCCTATATATACAAACAAATTAGTAACTAATCCTAAATTATCTAAGGTTATATGGCTTTTGAAAAAATATTACTATGAGCCTAAGGATATAAGTGACCAAAAAATTATAGACGGTGCAATAGATGGTATTGCTGCAAGTATTGATGACCCATACACAGAGTATTTTACTAAAAAAGAATATGAAGAGTTCATGATACAAAGTAAGGGTACGTATTTTGGGGTAGGAGTAACAATAGAGCCTGGCGAACATTATATCGAAGTTGTAACACCGTTTGAAGGTTCTCCGGCGTACAAGGCGGGGATAAAACCAGGGGATAAGATTATAAAAGTAAATGGAATAAGTTTGACATCAAAAGATATAGAAAAGGCTGTAAGTTTGATGAGAGGACCAAAAGGAACAAGCGTGACAGTTACAATTTTGCGCGATGGCAGCTCAAAGCCTATTGACCTTAAAATTGTCAGAGACGAGATAAAAATAAAGACTGTATCTACTTCCATTTTTGAAAACAACATAGGTTATATCAAAATCACTAACTTTGATGAAAATACTCCTCAAGATTTTTACAATAGCTATGACAAACTCAAAAGTTCTGGCTGCCGTGGACTTATTATTGACCTGAGATTTAACCCTGGTGGGCTTTTAGAGTCTGTTGTTGATGTTGCAAGCAATTTTCTCAAGAAAGGACAGCTTATAGTGTATCTAAAGGATAGATACAATAACAAAGAGTATTTCAAATCATACAAAAATGGGGACACGGTAACGCCGCTTGTCGTGCTTACCAATAAGTATTCAGCGTCAGCTTCAGAGATATTAGCTGGATGTTTAAAAGACCAAAAGAGGGCAAAAATTGTTGGTGAGAAGACTTTTGGCAAAGGCGTTGTTCAGCAGGTATTTGACCTGGGAGATGGGTCTGCAATAAAAATAACGGTAAGCCAGTATCTTTTACCAAGCGGAGCATATATTCACAAAAGAGGAATAAAGCCAGATATTAAAGTAGCTCAACCCAAAGAGTATCAGGACAAAATGAATGTTCCAATGGATAAAGATTTGCAGCTGAAAAAAGCTATTGAGATATTAAAGAGTGAAATTTCAAAGAGCAAGTTTTGAAATTTGAGGTGCATATAATGTTAAAGTTTTTCTGGCAGATATTTGAACTGACAGGACTTAGTATATTTCAACTTCTTTTTAGCTGGAACTTCTGGGTGGTAGTAATCTTGATTTCTTTTTTGTACAGAAGAGAACAGGAATTCGAACAGGCTGTGATTGGACACAACCGAGTCAGCCTTCTATACAAGGTTGTAGAGTCTTCTATCGCGGGACTTGTAGGAGGTTATATAGTTAGTTTAATTACCTTATTTTTTGGCATAGTAGTGGATGTGGATAGTTTTATGTATCTTTGGTATATTGCTTTGATTCTTGCACTAATAAATCCAAGATATCTCTGTTTTTCATATGCGGCCGGAATTATTTCGGTGATATCTCTCATCTTCAAAAAACCAATTGTTGATATCTCAGGAATATTGGTAATTGTGGCAATACTTCATTTTGTTGAAAGTCTTCTAATTTTCTTGGATGGTTTTCGTGGGGCGATACCTGTTGTGATTGAGAGAAGAAAAAAAGAAGGCATTTTTTCAACCTCAGGTGCTTATCTTATGCAAAGGTTCTGGGCTATACCGATGGTAATAATTGCATATAACTATCAGACCACCGCGCAGGTTGTTAAAATTGAGCTGTTTGAACCCTCATGGTGGCCTCTTTTTAAACCACAGAATCTTTTGCCAAATGCTATGCTTCTTATGACTCCCATTGTGGCTGCACTTGGATACGGAGATTTGGCGGTGGAAGATGAACCTGCTGTGATAAGCAAAAAAAGCGCTGGGATTTTAAGCATTTTCAGCGTTATTTTGTTTGCTATGAGCGCACTTTCATACAAGGTCTATGCTTTTAAGTGGGTGGCAGCTCTGTTTGCCCCAATGGCTCATGAAGGGATTATACTGTATCAGCAGAAGAGACAAAAAGAAGGAGATTCAATATTTGAAGCAGAGGAAAATAAAATAAAGGTGTTATATGTCGAAGAAAACAGTGTGGCAGCTAAGATGGGAATAAAACCGGGGGATATTATTCTTTCAATAAATGGTATTCAAGTTCAAAAAGAAGAGGATATAGAAAGAATATTTTCTGATGCACAGATTTACCTATGGGTAAAAGCTATGGACAAAAGAGGAAAGATGAAAGAGCTATATTATCAGGACTATGAAAATGGAATAAGAAATCTTGGAATAATTGTTATTACTAAAAATGTGAGTGCTAATTATCAGCTTGAGTCTGATGGATATTTTATGTTTATAAAAAGTATAGCAAGAAGAGTAAAAAATTTTTTGTTCAACAGAAGCTGAACTCTGGTAAAATTAAAGGGCGAAGCTATTGAGTCTTTGCCCTTTAATTTTTTGTTTTTGAAAGAAAGTCCACCAAGATTGCTGCACCCAGTCCTTCAACGAATATGTAAACAGAATTTTGCAAAAATCCTTGGGCTAAGATTTTTAAGTCTATTTTGTCTGATACATAGTGCAATGACAAAATGTAAAACTTTATTCCAATTAGTGCCATCACAATAGAAATAAGGCTTATCACAAGCAAAATTTTTTTTGAATAGATAGAAATTTTTTGAATAAAACTTTTCCTGCTCTTTTCTTTTTCCCTTTCTCTTTCCACTTCTCTGCACCTTCTTTTTGTTCTTAAATCTTGTTTTGTAAGGTTATGATATCAAATTGCAGGGAAATATTCAAAGAAAATTTATGGATATCAATTTCTATATATGTATAACCAAAGCAATGGATGGCAAAAATACTTTTATAGAAGGAGGTGCGAAGGTGAACAAGAAAAACTGGAAAGAAAAACTTTTAGACTTTTTTGACACTAAAGGTTTTTATATTATCGTAGCTGTATGTCTGCTGGTAATAGGATTTTCGGTTTATACCATTGCCACCACAGACTTTACAAGATACGAGGTAGAACAAAATCAAGAAAACAAACAGTCTTTAGACAGCAAGGTTAAACTTCCCGAGATACCTCAGTCACAGGCTAATTCAACAGAGGTAACAAAACAGGATGATTTGAAAAAAGAGGGTTCTAGATCTATAAGTTCAAAAGAGAAAAGCGAAGATAATAAAAATAGTAGTAATTCAAATTCTACTATCCGCCATACACGGTCAGGAAATTATTCTAAAAATAGTAATAATGAAAATAAAAGCTCTTCTGTCTTCTCTAAGAAACAAGATAACAAAAAGATGGATTCAAACATTAAGATTGGAACTAGTACCAGCCAGGATGATGTTGAGGTTATAAACCCTGTTGATTTTAGACCTATCTTTCCTACCATTGGGAAGGTAATAAGAGAGTTTTCCGACCAGTCGCTTGTATATTCAAAAACTCTTGATGAGTGGACAGAACACCCTGGAATTGACATAGAAGCTCAGGAAGGTAGCGATGTAAAAGCTTGTTTTGACGGTACAGTTATTGATTTAGGAGAAGATCCTCTTTATGGCAAATATATTGTGATTGACCACGGAGATGGGTATATCTCAAAGTACTACAATCTCAAAGACTTAAATGATATTCAGATAGGAGACATTGTAAGGCAGGGAGAGAAAATAGGAGAGGTTGGAACAAGTTCTAACATAGAGTATATGGATCCGCCGCATCTTCATTTTGAGATAATTTACAATGGAGAAAATCAAAATCCTCTGAAATTTTTACCCAAAACAAATTAAAAAATCGAAGGGGAATGGGTAGTGTTTACAGGACCATTCCCCTTATAAATTCTGCAATGTCGAGTGACGAGTTAGGCTTTCCCAAAAACGAACAGGCAAGTTTCATATGCTCTAAACGTTGGGGATTATTTAATATCTGACTAAATACTATATCAAAGTTTTCGGTATTTTTTACATATGCAGCTGCTCCATTGTTTATGAGATAAAAAGTGTTTCTTTCTTCTTGTCCAGGAATGGGCGATATCAATATCATGGGAAGTTTGCGGGACAGTGCTTCTGCACAAGTCAGTCCCCCAGGTTTTGTGATGAGAATATCACTTATTGCCATGAGTTTGTCTATGAAATCAATAAACCCGTATACTATTATCTTTCTTCCAAAATCTTTTTGTTCCAAAGCATTTTTGAGGGCCTTGTTTTTCCCAGCTACCACAATTATTTGATAGTTTTCATCACATATTGAACACACTTTTTCAACTATCTCTTCTATATTACCAAGTCCTAAGCTACCGCCCATAACAAGGATGGTAGGCTTATCTTCTAGGTTTAAATTTTTAATGACCTCTTTTTTGTCATATGTTTGAGCAAACGAAGGGTTAATAGGAATACCAAGTGGCACTACTTTATCTTTTTGAGCACCTTTTTTTATCGCTTCATACACAAGGTTTTGATGATGAACAATAATATAATCGGCAAAATGGTTTATCCAGTATGGATGAATAGTGAAATCAGTAACAATACTTATAATTGGCACATTTATATTACCTCTTTTTTTGAGTTGGGCAACCATGTCAACTGGTGATGGATGAGTACCAATTACTATATCCGGCTTGAAATCTGAGATAATATTATAGAGTTTATAAAATGCGAAGTAGAACTTTTCATACAAAGCTCTACTCCATCTGGTTGGAGGTTCTTTGTCAGTAGAGTCATATACAAGACCATAAATAAATGGCACTGACTTGATTGCTTTTAAATACGTTCCCACGGCAAGCTTGTCAAGTATAGGACTTATAATTTTTAGTGTATCTACAATTTCAACATTTGAGTCAGGATATTTTTGTAAAATGGCAGTTTTCAATGCATTTGAAGCAGCAAAATGTCCACCGCCTGCGTCAAGGCTTAGTATCAAAACCTTCATTTGTTTTTTCCTCCACCCTTGCAAGTCTTTAAGTTTATTTTACCGCTAATTTTGAATAATAAAAATGAGCTTACAAAAAATAATTTTAGAAAAATTTATATTTGGGGGTTTGAAGCATGAGTAAAATCTTAAAAAGATATTCATTTTTTCTCCTGCTTCTTTTTATAAGTTTTATCCTCAGCATTTATTCTGCAAAACTTATTTATGATATAAAAAGGTCAAGTTACGAAAAAATTGAGAAAAGACTTGAAAAGGCATTGGAAAGTACTGACAAAGAAGTTTTAAACCAATCTATTGAAACACAGAGTTCAACAAGCTACCAAAACAAAGATTTATATCTTTTGGCCAGAGTTATAAATGGTGAAGCAAGAGGAGAACCTTATATAGGTCAGGTTGCAATCGGTGCTGTAATTATAAACAGAACAAAACACCCTGGATTTCCAAAGACAATCAGCGGTGTAATCTATCAGCCGGGTGCCTTTACTTGTGTATCTGACGGGCAGATTAACGCAAAACTTGAACCGACAGCTTTGAAAGCCGCAAGAGATGCGTTAAACGGTTGGGACCCGACAAACGGTTGTATATATTACTACAATCCTGCGAAGACGACAAATAAATGGATTTGGAGCAGAAAAGTTATGCTTGTCATTGGCAAGCACAGATTTGCAAAATAAAATCAATAAACTAAAGAGGTGAGATTATCTTGAGTATTTTAGGTGGCTATAAAGAACTTAGGGAAAGACTAAAAAGTGTAAGACTTTGGAGTGTGATGGCTATTACGCTTGGTATTTTGGTGATTGTAGCGCTTTGGGGAGTAAATCAGTATAGAGGCAAAGCAAACTACCATAACTATCTTACCAATATGTGGCACAGAGCATTTTTCGACATGGTAGGCTATGTTCAAAACATCCAATCACTTCTTTCAAAAGCTGAAGTGTCAGGCGATGACAGGCAAAGGGCAATATTATATACCGAGGTGTGGCGAAACGCTTTTGCAGCGCAGGAGAACCTTTCTCAGCTTCCTATTGAGAACAATGTTGCACTTGAAAAAACAGCAAAGTATCTTACTCAGGTTGGAGACCTCAGTTTTTCACTTTCAAAACAGCTTATGAGCGGCAAAAAGGAGACATTGCTTCAGCAAAAGCAGCTCAAAAAACTTCGAGCGTATGCAGATAAACTCAGTAACAACCTAAATGAGCTTGCAATTGAGATAAGTCAGGGAAGGCTGAGATGGGGCGAGGTCAGAGTAGTTGGAACGTCAAAGCTCAAGAGGATATCTCAGAATGTTACAAGCAGCAGGATGCTGGCAGTTGAGGCAGGGTTTAAAGACTATCCAACTTTAATATATGACGGACCTTTTTCTGATCATATCAGCCGCCAGACCCCAAAAGGGCTTCCAGAAAAACTTATAAGTAAAGAACAAGCCAAAAAGATTGCGCTTGACTTTTTAAATCTTAAAAGATCTGATATAGTCAATTATTTAGGACTTTCAGGAGATAGAATCAAGGTTTATACTTTTGAGATAACTCCTGACAGAAGAATTCGCGACAGGACAATCACAATAGCTATTTCTAAAAAAGGCGGCAAAGTAATTTGGATGATTGACAACAGGGCTTCCTCTTCCCCAAAAATAGGTGTTGCAAAAGCAAAGGAAAATGCTAAAAAGTTTTTAATTGAAAAAGGTTTTGCTAACATGATTGACACCTTTTATCTAAAACAGGACAACACTGCCCTGATAAATTATATTCCTCTGCAAAATGGTGTTAAGATATATCCCGATATGGTGAAAGTTAGAGTTGCTCTTGACACAGGGCAAATAGTAGGGTTTGATGCAACAGCATATTATATGTCTCACACTTCAAGGAATATTCCTAAACCTGCAATATCTGAAAGGCAAGCAAGAAATTTTATTAGCAAAAATTTTGATGTGCAAAGCGTATCCCTTGCTATAATTCCACTTGATTCTGGAAAAGAAGTCTTCACATATGAATTTTTAGGCAAATACGATGGCAAATATTTTGCTGATTATATAAATGCAATCACTGGAAAGGAAGAAAATATCTTGGAGATAATTAAAGACCCTAATGGCATTTTATCAATGTAAGCAAATGGATAATAAATTGAATAGTTTTTGAACAAACTAAGATATGCGGTGAAAAAGCCGCAAGGGGGGCGATTGGCTTGGCAAGGCAAAAGATTATGTCAGAGGAGCTTAAAATGGAGATAGCAAAAGAACTTGGAGTGTACGATGTAGTTTCTAAGTACGGTTGGGGAGAAGTAAAATCGCGCGACTGTGGTAACATCGTCAGAAAAGCTATTGAGATGGCAGAAAAAGCCTTGAAAGAAAAGCAATAACCCCCCTGAAAATAAAAAGAGGGGGCTGCAAGAGTATAATCTTGCAGTTCCCTTTTAACATACATTTTTGGTTAAATGAGCTCAAAAGTGAAAACAATAATTTGTAAGAAGAAGTTTCAAAGGAAAGGTGGGAAATAAAAATGTTTAAAATTCAAACAGACCTTGCCCTTGAAACAAGAGAACTTGTCCAAAAAGGGCTTGGAAGAGAGATAGAAGGTGTTGAGGTTGAAGAGAGAAAAGAGTTTGACGATAAAATTAAAATCACTAAGGTCAAGATTAACTCTATAAAAGGTGAAGCAATCTTGCAAAAGCCTATGGGCAATTATATCACAATCGAAGCTGATGGATTGCGCGATGAAGATTTTGAGGTCCAGGAACAAGTATCAAAGATACTGGCAAACGAGCTTGAAAGCTTGATAAATGTGTCGCAAAAATCTACCGTGCTTGTTGTTGGACTTGGTAACTGGAATGTTACGCCCGACTCTTTAGGACCAAAAGTTGTCTCAAAGGTATTGATTACACGTCATTTGTTTGAGTTTGTGCCAGAAAAGATAAAAGATAGGCGAATACGTTCTGTTTGCGCGATATCGCCAGGTGTTCTGGGCATAACTGGAATCGAGACCAGCGAAATAATAGGCGGTATAGTTCAGAGAATACATCCTGATTTAATAATTGCAATTGACGCACTTGCTTCAAGAAGGCTTGAGAGGATATCAACTGCTATCCAGATAGCAGATACGGGTATTGTTCCTGGATCAGGTATTGGAAATGAACGAAAAGGTATCACAAAAGAAACAGTTGGTGTGCCTGTTGTGGCAATTGGTGTTCCTATGGTGGTTGATGCAGCAATTATTGCAAATGATGCCATAGACCTTCTACTCGAAAGACTAAAAAATGAAACGGATAGGTCATCGCCGCTTTATATGCTTTTAGAGAGTATTCCTGATGAGGACAGATTTAATCTTATCAAAGAGGTTATATTCCCTTACTATGGGAATCTCTTTGTAACGCCGAAAGACATTGACAGGATTGTTGAAAATATTTCGACTGTGATAGCCGATGGAATAAATAAGGCAATTCATCCGGAGGTAAAAGAGAATGAAGAGTATAGATATGTGAATTGAGTGAGTTGTAATAAAAGGGAGGCTTGAAGAATAAGAATTTTAAAAAGAAAGTTTTTAAATAACATCAAGAGTTTTAAAAGGAGTTTTTAATGATTTAAAATGGTTAAGGTTGTTGATTTTAAAAAGGTAGTATTGGTAACTACTATACTTTTTGTGGTTGGTGTTGGCTTTTTAGTTGAAAGATTAATCTTTTTAAATCAAGCAGCAACAGCTCTGCTTTTCAGGTATTCAAAAGAGATTATTTCGTTTAATATACCAATTTTTTCTGACCATTTTGCAAACAAGATTTTTAAGATTGAAAATACAGTAAGGTTTTCTTATCCGATGTTTGCTGCAACAAACTTTCAAGAGGTTGAAGGTGTACCTTTATATGAAGACGATGCTATTGTGATAGATTATAACCAGCAGACCCAAGAAGATAAGAAAAATGTTCAATCAGAAAGCCAGAATGAGAATATCGAATTTCAGAAATACTTTACAAATAGTACTCAAAAAGTTGGGACCTGCAATAACATAGAGATTATGAATCAGACAGATTATAAAATTGATGCTAATATCCTTTTGAAGACAAACTTCAAAATTTTCAATGGAAAAAAACCGTCCATTTTAATTTACCATACTCACACAACAGAAAGCTACAATTCTTTTTCTCAAAACCTTGTATACACTCCTGGCACAACAGACAGAACACTTGACTTTAACTACAACGTTGTGAGAGTAGGGGAGGAGTTAAAAAGAATCTTAGAAAAACAATATGGTTATAAGGTTTATCACAGCAAAGATGTAAATGATTATCCAGAATACAAGGGTTCTTATTCGCGGTCATTGAAGGTAATAGAGAAATATAAAAGTAAACATCCTGATATAAAAGTCTTTATAGATTTACACAGAGATGCTATTGGAAATGGTTCAAAAAAAGTAAAGGTTTCAACAGTTGCGTTTGGATATGAGGTTGCAAAGGTAATGCTTGTTGTAGGGACAGACAAGCTTGGGCTTTATCATCCTTTTTGGCGACAGAACCTTCTGTTTGCTGTGCATCTTCAAAAAAATCTCAACAAAATATGCCCTCAGATTACAAGACCTATAAACCTCTCTGCTGCACGATACAATCAACATGTATCACCATATGCTATAATCATTGAAATTGGTAGCAATGGGAATACCTTAGAAGAAGCCTTAAGGAGTTGCCAGATTGTTGCAAAGGCATTGGATGATACTATCATGGGAAGGTGAGTTTTGGTTTGAGAAAAAGCAGATACAAAAGATATTGTGAATATAAAAATTTTATCAGAAGAATAAGAAGAGGCCTAATTTTGATATTTGTTATCTTTTTAATCATGATTTTCATTGTTGAGATAAGCAAGCAAAAGATGTTGCCACACGACGAGTACATTCTCAAAATACTTTTTAGCTATGACAGTATAAATTTAAAGTTTGCAGGTGGAAGATTTTCAGTCAAATTTAGCAAAAATTTGCTCAACCACTTTTATAAAAAGACAAACTTTATCATTTTTAAATCAAAGGGGTATCTATTTTCTTTGGTAGGGAATAATTAAAAAAAGATTAACATATCATTTTACTATAAAATTTGCAAAAGAGAAGATAACAATGAAGACAAAAATAAAACTTTTAATTGTATCTATTTCTGTTTTATATCTTCTTAGTATGTTTTTTGGCATAAGATTTTTCTTGGGAATGAACGCAAATCAGAAAAGGCAGCTTTCTGACTTTGTGGTAATTTCAATAAATATGGCAAAACAAGGAAACAAAGACTATTGGAAAAATGTTTTGATTTTCTCATTAGGAGTAATACTGTTTTGTCTTTGCATATGGGGGCTTTCTAACCTTCATAGATACATGCAGCTTTTGAATATAGGAATTGTAGTATTTAAAGGGTTTTCATTTGGGCTTGCTACTGCTGTCTTTTTTTACGTGTACAAGATAAAAGGGTTTGCATTCTTTTTGTCGTATATACTATTAAAGGAATTGATTGTTTTTATATTTTTGATTATACTTATTCTGTATTCATTTATAATGTTATTCTTTAAAAACAAAATGGCAAGAACAGACAAAAGCTCATTTGCAATTATTGGAATGATTATAATATTTTTAATGTGCGGGATACTGGTGATTGACAACATGGTAGCAAAACTTGCTTGCAGGTTAATATAAGATTGATATAAGCTGGCAGGAATTTATTTATAGATATAAGGGGATTTGGGTATAGATGAGTATCATAGAAGCGTTTGGTAATTACCTCCAGAGACAGAATAGATTTTCACAGAATACTATAAGTTCGTATTTACGGGACGCTAAAAAATACATAGAGTTTTTAGATGACATAAAAATAAAACTTGAAAATACTTCTCAGACAACATTGATAGCATACATTATCAGTATGCAAAAAGGTGGTAAATCAAACAGTACTATTGCACGAGCAATTGTTTCACTAAAAGTCTTCTATGAATTTCTAAAAATTCAGGATATTGTTGATATTGGAAAGATTGAGATTGAACCTCCAAAACTTGAAAAAAGCCCACCTCAGATACTTACAAGAGATGAGGTGGAAAGGCTTCTTTCATGTCCGAAAGAGGATGATATTAAGGGAATCAGAGATAAAGCAATGCTTGAGCTTTTGTATGCAACAGGTATCAGGGTAAGCGAGCTTATAAATCTCAATCTTGACGACATCAATCTTGAACACGGATATATTATTTGCAAAAACAAGAAAAGAGACAGAGTTATTCCCATTGGTTCATATGCCATTTCGGCAGTGGAGAAGTATTTGCGTCATTCACGGCCTTACCTTGCAAAAAGTAAAGATGAAGAAGCTCTTTTTTTGAACTTTAGCGGTGAAAGAATGACAAGACAGGGATTTTGGAAGATAGTAAAGTTCTATGCACAAAATGCAAAGATAGATAAAGAAATAACACCGCATGTGCTCAGGCATTCTTTTGCCACTCATCTAATTGAAAATGGGGCAGATGTGAGAGCTGTTCAACAAATGCTTGGTCATGCTGATATTTCAACAACACAGAGATACCTTCAAGTTGCAAATGTTAAGCTAAAAGAGGTGTATCAAAAAACTCATCCACGTGCATAAATAAGATTTTTATTTTGAAAATACGTGGTGCAAGGCAGTGCCTTGCTTTTTATATTTTACATATCTTTTCAGAAAGTAGGGGATGAGATAGTTGGAAAATTTGAAACTTTACATTGCCATTTTGCTGGGGATGATTGTTAAGCTTATGCTGAAGCTTTGTGGGAAAGATGCAACAAGCGCACCAGGTAAGATTGCCCTGAGGATTTATCCAAGGATTATAAAAGAGATTGATAAAAGGTGCAAATTGAAGATACTTATATCAGGTACAAATGGTAAGACAACCACAAACAACATAATAAACTGGTTAATTGCGGACGATAGAGTTGTGCTTTCTAATTTGAAGGGGTCAAACATGGCAAACGGGATTGTAAGTGCTTTTATAAATAATCTAAGGTCAAATTATGATATTGCATGTTTTGAAGTTGACGAAGGCTCACTGCCAATTGTAACAAGATACTTAAAACCAGACATATTTGTTACAACCAATGTGTTCAGAGACCAGCTTGACAGGTACGGTGAACTTGACAGGGTAAAAGATCTGATTTTAGATCATATTGGACAGGCTTTAGCTATAATAAATGCAGACGATCCAAACTTGGCAAGTTTTAGTGGTGAAAAAAAGGTGTTTTATAGTGTTGATGAAAATATGTTTAGTCGAAGAACCAATGTTACATTGGATTCACGTTTCTGTCCTATTTGCAATGCCAAGCTTGAATATTCGTTTTATAATGTTGGACATCTTGGTAAATATGAATGCTCAGTTTGTGGTTATAAAAATCCTGAAAGCAGGTTTATCATCACAAATATAAGAGAAGATTTGACAGGGTTTGTTTTTGATTTTGTTGACAGAGAAACAGGTATAAATATTGAAAATATTAGATGGAAAATGGGTGGTGTTTATAATCTGTACAATGTATGTGCAGCTATTTCGGCAGCAATGCTGATTGGCATTGAAAAGGAAAGAATAAAAGAAAGAATTGAAACATTTGAAAATAAACTTGGAAGGTTAGAAAAGAAAGAAGTTGGCGGTAAAAAAGTGATAATATCACTTGTAAAAAACCCCATAGGCATGAGCGAGACACTAAACGTAATTAGTCAGGATCCTGATCCCAAGGCTATTGTGTTTATCCTCAACGATAATGCTGCGGATGGCAGAGATATTTCATGGATTTGGGATGCTGATTTTGATATCTTATACAAAATAGAAAATATCAAAGCTTTGTATTTTAGTGGCAAGAGGAAAGAAGATATGGCCTTGAGAGTAAAATACAGTGAATTTGTACTTTCTAATTTTGAGTTTATTGACTACAAAGAAGATTTAAACAGGGTTTTTGATCAAAATGATATCCACAAAGTCTATATTCTTCCAACATACACCGCTCTTTTTGAGGTAAGAAAGATAGTAGATAGCCTTTCAAAAAAGGATGGGATAAAAAAATGGAGGTAAACATTGTGAACATGTTCCCCGAGGTTTTGAACTTGTACGGGGATAGGGGCAACATTTTATGCCTTCAGAAAAGATGTGTTTGGCGAGGAATTAAAGCAAATGTGTTTGAATACACCTTGGGTGCAGAACAAGAAATCCTAAAAAGTGCAGATATAATTTTGCTTGGTGGGGCATCAGATAGAGAACAGTCTATTGTATATTCACATCTTATAAATTTGAAAGGGCTTATTAAAAGTCTTATTGAAGATGGAATTGTAGTACTTGCAATCTGTGGTGGCTATCAGCTTTTAGGAGAGGCTTATATCGATGCAAGCGGAAGAGCAATAAAGGGTCTTCATCTTCTGGATTTTATAACAAAAGCTGAGGGGAAAAGACTTATTGGTAACATTATAATCGAAACAAGCTTGGATGTTTTTCCAAAAACAGTTGTGGGATATGAAAATCATGGTGGTAGAACATATCATGATTATCAACCTTTTGGCAAGGTTTTAAAAGGTTATGGCAATAACGGAAAGGATGGGTTTGAAGGACTAATTTATAAAAACGTGATAGGTACTTATCTGCACGGACCTCTTCTTCCAAAAAATCCGCATATTGCAGACTTTATGATCAAAAAAGCTCTTGAAAGAAAGTATAATTTGGATAGCTTAGAGTTTCAGAAATTAGATGATACATTAGAGTATTTAGCACACAACAGGGTAAAAGAATTGTATATGTAAAACAAATATTTAGAAAAAAGGCTGCAATTTAGAGGCAGCCTTTTATAATTATAATTCACAAATTTATAAATTTTCATATTGACTTTTTTGAATAAAGATCATAAAATAGTAATGTCAGATGTCAGATGTTAGATGTCTGACATCTAAAAAATACAAAAGGAGGTTTGCTTTTTATGAAGAGAAGCTTGTATGCGGTTTTAAGTCTTGTTGTGATTGCTGCTCTTTTATTAAGCTTAAATGTATCTTGGAACATGGCAAGTGGGTCTACATCCCAAAAAACTTTTAGGGTAGGGCTTGTCACTGACGTTGGTGGTGTCAATGACAGAAGTTTCAACCAGTCTGCATATGAAGGACTGAAAAGAGCTGAAAAAGAACTAAAAATCAAAACAACTCTCATTCAGTCAAAGCAGATGACAGACTATGTTCCAAACTTACAGAAACTTGCAAAAGCTAATTACGATTTAATTATTGCAGTTGGTTTTTTGATGCACGACTCGGTTGTGACAGTTGCAAAGCAGTTCCCAAAGGCAAAATTTTTAATTATCGACTCTGAGATTTCTGACCTTCCTAATGTTGCCTCAGCTATGTTTAGAGAAGAACAAGCAGGCTACTTAGCAGGAGTTGCTGCAGCTTTGCTTGAGAAAGCTAAGTTTGGTAAAACAACTGGAAAGAATATATTTGGAGTTGTAGGTGGCATGAAGATTCCACCTGTTGACAGATACATTGCAGGTTTTAAAGCTGGCGTCTTGAGCGAGATTCCAAAAGCAAAGGTTATAATCAAGTACACTGGCAAGTTTGATGACCCGGCATCAGGAAAACAGGTAGCTCTTTCAGAAATTGCACAGGGTGCTGACTTTGTGTTCCAAGTTGCAGGGCAGACAGGTCTTGGTGTTATCCAGGCTGCAAAAGAAAAGGGAGTTTATGCAATAGGTGTTGACTCAGACCAAAGCTATGTTGCACCAGCCACTGTTGTTACCTCTGCAATGAAGAGAGTTGACGTTGCAACATACAGTGTTATAAAAGATACATTAAATGGGAAATTCAAAAGTGGTATCATTTACTTTGATTTGAAAAACAATGGCGTTGGACTTGCTCCATTTATGAAAGGTGTTCCAAATAGTGTGAGTGCAAAAATAAACAAGGTAATTGCTGATATAAAAGCTGGTAAGATAAAGATACCAACAGAAGTAAAGTAGTACCATTTAAGTTTTAAAGGCCTGCTGGGCAATATCTAATATCACAGCAGGCCTTTCAACAATACACAAGTTTATAACACAAATAGAGGGGAGTACTAATCCATATGATAGGGATAATAGGTGGTTCTGGATTTTACTCTTTTTTGGAAAACTTTGAGGAGATTGAGATTGAAACACCTTATGGCAAACCAAGTGATAAAATAGCAATCTCCAAGGTGGGAGGAAAGGAAGTTGCGTTTATTCCGAGGCATGGTAAGAAACATATTTACCCTCCTCATAAAGTGCCATATAAGGCAAATATATATGCATTAAAAGAACTGGGTGTTGAGAAGATTATTTCAACAACAGCATGTGGAAGCTTAAAAAAGGAGATTATGCCGGGTGATTTTGTAATTGTTGACCAGTTTATTGACAGAACATGGGGACGAGAGGACACATTTTCGGATATTGGAAATGTAAAGCACACCTCAATGGCACAGCCTTATGATGAACAGATGAGAGAAATTGCAATTAATGTTTTAGAAGAACTTGGATATAGATTTCATAAAAAAGGTACATGTGTAGTTATTCAGGGACCGCGATTTTCTACTTTAGCAGAAAGCAGATGGTATTCCAAGATGGGGTTTGACGTTATTGGAATGACCCAGTATCCCGAAGTAGCTTTGGCAAATGAACTTGGAATAAAGTATTTAAACATAACTCTTGTGACAGACTATGATGCGGGGTTAGAAGATGACCCAGATATAAAACCTGTTTCGCATGAAGAGGTTTTAAGAGTGTTTTCTGAAAATGTAGAAAAGCTCAAAAAGGTTATCATTGAAATAATAAAAAGAATATAAAGACAGGTGGGACATGATATGGAGTACATTTTGCAGGTAAAGGATATTTCTAAAAGATTTGGTAATATTCAAGCAAATGATAATGTGTGTTTGGATGTCAAAAAAGGTGAGGTACATGCCATACTTGGGGAAAATGGTGCTGGAAAGTCTACTTTAATGAATATCATCTATGGTCTTTATACTCCTGATTCTGGAGAGATATATTTTGAAGGTCAAAAACTTGAAGTCAAAGGACCTCATGAAGCAATTGAAAAAGGAATAGGAATGGTTCATCAGCATTTTATGTTGATACCTGTATTTACCGTGGCTGAAAATATTGTTTTGGGATTTGAGCCAAAAGGTTTTAGGTTTAATGTTCAAGAAGCTGAGAAGAAAATTCTTGAGATTTCGAAGAAATACAATTTAGAAATTGACCCAAAGGCAAAAGTTGGAGATTTAAGTGTAGGTATGCAACAGAGAGTAGAGATATTAAAGGCTTTTTACAGAGATGCAAGGCTTTTGATACTTGATGAACCAACAGCAATGCTAACACCCCAAGAGACAAGGGAGCTTTTTAAGATTATAAATAACCTGAAAGCTCAAGGGATATCCATATTATTTATAAGCCACAAACTTGATGAGGTTATGGAAATTTCAGATAGAGTAACTGTTATGAGAAGAGGAAAGACAATAAAGACCTTGAACACCAAAGAAACAACTGAACAGGAACTTGCAAATTTGATGGTCGGAAGAGAAGTTAAACTTGTTGTTGAAAAGACTGAACCGCGGTTAGGAGAGACTGTATTAAAGGTTGAAAACCTTTCAGTCAAACTGAAAAACGGTGTTGAAAAGGTCAAAGATGTAAGTTTTGAAGTAAGAAGAGGAGAGATTTTTGGTATAGCAGGTGTTGATGGAAATGGACAAAATGAGCTTGTAGAAGCTATTGTTGGACTTATTTCATCAACAGGGAAAATAATCTTCAAAGGAGAGGAAATTCAAAACCTTCCCACCCGCAAACGTTACGAAAAAGGGATTGCTTATATTCCAGCAGACAGGCAGCAGGACGGGCTTGTTTTGAACTTTACAGTGGCAGAAAACATTGTGCTCAAAAGATACTATAAAAAGCCATATTCTAATGGAGGTTTTTTAAATTATAAGGTAATAATCTCAGAAGCTGATAGACTCATACATGAATTTGATGTGCGTCCACCTGATTACAAGTTATTTGCAAAGAATCTTTCAGGTGGCAATCAGCAAAAGGTAATCTTGGCAAGGGAGTTTTCAAGCAGTCCAGACCTTTTAATTGCTGTTCAACCAACAAGAGGAATGGATGTGGGAGCTATAGAGTACATCCATAGAAAACTGATTGAACTTCGGGACAGTGGTAAAGCAATACTACTTGTTTCTTTAGAACTTGATGAGATTTTGAATCTTTCTGACAGGATTGCTGTGATGTATTCGGGCAGGATTATGGATATTTTGGAAAGTAAAAATGCAACAAAAGAAGAGATAGGACTTATGATGATAGGCAAGAAAAAGAAGGAGGCCTAAACGGTGATGGTAAAAAAGGTTTTGCAGAGTATTTTAATGCCGCTTATTGCTATTTTTATATCCATGATTGTAGGTGGGATAGTAATATTAATCACAGCAAAACAAAATCCCATTTATGCGTACATGGCACTTTTTAGCGGAGCATATGGGAATTTAATGAACTTTGCGACAACTCTGACAAACGCAATACCTCTCATAATAACAGGCCTTGGAGTTGCAATAGCATTTTCTTCAGGACTTTTTAATATTGGTGCTGAAGGGCAGTTTTGGATAGGCGCAATTGTTGCAACTTATCTTGGGTATCAGATAAAGGGTCTTCCATGGTTTTTACACATTCCATTGATAATAATATGTGCTATGATAGCGGGCGCACTTTGGGGTGGACTTGTTCCAGGATTGGCAAAAGTTTATACTGGTGCTCATGAGGTTATCACAACTATGATGATGAGCTATATAGCCATTTATTTTAGCCACTATTTGTTAGAAGGCGGTCCAATGATGGACAAGGGAACAATACCCCAATCACCGGTGATTCAAAACAGTGCAAAGTTAAGTACTTTGGTACCAAATACACAGCTGTCAAGTGGACTTTACATTGCAATTTTGGCAGTTGTGGTAGTATATATTCTCATGTACAAAACAACCATAGGTTATGAACTCAGAGCAGTAGGGTTTAATATCAAAGCTGCAAAGTATGCTGGCATGAACGTTGCTCAAAAACTTGTTTTGGCAATGGGGCTTTCCGGTGCATTTGCTGGTCTTGCTGGTGCTGTTCAGATAATGGGTGTGCAGCACAGACTCTATGATAGCTTTACTTCTGGTTATGGTTATACTGCTATAGTTGTTGCGCTTCTTGCGAATAACAATCCAATTGGTGTTGTAATTGCAGCACTTTTCTTGGCAGGACTTTCAACAGGTGCCCAGGAGATGCAGATGCAAACAAATATTTCTGGACAGCTTGCTGATGTTGTGGTAGGACTTATAATATTCTTTATTGCAATTGAAGAACTTTATAGGATTGTTATGGAAAAGATTAAAACCAGGAAAACAAAGTTGCAACCGGTAGGAGGGCAAGAGTAAGATGAATATACTCAGTATTTTTACAAACCCATATTTGTGGGCATCAACCATTGCGATGTCGGTACCGCTTGCACTTCCGGCAATTGGTGGTACTTTTTCAGAACGATCTGGCGTTGTCAATATTTCTATGGAAGGAATAATGCTAATTTCGGCATTTGTTTCAGTTGCGTTTTCGGCATACTTTCACAATGCATGGCTTGGACTTTTAGCAGGAGTAATCTCAGGTATTTTGGTAGCATATGTATTTGCATGGGCAGCTGCAAAGATGTATGCAAACCAGATAGTCCTTGGTATGGCTTTTAATATATTTGCATCTGGTATTACAGCTTACCTTTTCAATGCTATATATGGCCCGGAAGGAACACCTTTTGACACCCCTAAACTTCCTGATGTTAGGATACCTGTGATAGATAGAATTCCTGTAATTGGACAGATTTTAAGTGGTCAAAATGTAATGGTTTATATAATGTTTGTTTTGATAATACTTAGCCAGTGGTTTTTATTCTATACAACCATAGGTTTGAGGCTAAGAGCAGTTGGCGAAAATCCAGAAGCTGCTGAGACAGCTGGTATCGATGTTGTTAAGATGAAATACTTGGGTGTTATACTGGGTGGGGCATTTTCTGCTCTTGGTGGTGCTTATCTTTCAATTGGTGTTTTGAACAGTTTTTCCCCAGAGATGTCGTCAGGAAGAGGTTATATAGCATTAGCTGCAATGATTTTTGGTAAATGGACACCTGTAGGCTCATTTTTAGCATCACTTTTGTTTGGTTTTGCCACAGCTCTTAGCTATACATTACAAGAATCTTCAATTTCAAAAAACATTATTATGATGTTACCTTATGTAGTTACAATATTAGCATTAATTGGTATTGGTGGTAAGAGTGTTGCACCTGCTGCCGACGGTATTCCTTACAGGCCCAAAAAATAAGAAGGAAGGGCGGGTGCAAGTTGTGGAAAGTTTTGAATCGGTAGGATATCCCCAAAGGTATGAGCTTGTATTAAGGAAATTAAAGCAACTCATTGAAGAGAAATTTAAAGAGGGTGACAAGCTTCCTTCTGAAATGGAACTTGCAAAGCTTTTTGGTGTGAGCAGAGCGACGCTCAGAGAAGCTTTAAGAATATTAGAAGAAGAAGGATATGTTGTAAGAAAACATGGTGTTGGGACTTTTGTCTCATCACGACCAATTTTACAATCTGGAATGGAAGAGCTTCAGAGTATAACGAAGTTAATGGAAAAACAGGGATACAAGCCGCACACGAAAGATATTATTGTTACCAAGACCTATCCAAACGCAAAAGAGGCTCATATGCTCAGAATATCATCAACTGAAGAGATTATCAAGATAGAAAGAGTACGACTTGCTGAGAGTATTCCCGTTGTATATTGTGTTGATAGACTTCCTGCAAAGCTCTTTTCATCTGAGTTTAAATTTGTAGGAGAGTCGTTATTTGACTATTTAAATGACAAACTGGGAATATATATTGCATATGCAATCTCTGATATTATCCCAATGCTTGCTGAAAAAAATAATGTTTATAAAAAGCTTAACCTTGAAAAGAACGATGTTGTTCTTTTGCTTGACCAGGTTCATTTTGACCAAAATGACATTCCAATTTTGTATTCTTCAAATTATTTTTCACCCAAAAAATTCAGATTCTATATTGTAAGAAAGAGGGTATAAAAAATGAAGTATTTGGACAGAGTTGATGAACAAACTGCGTATTTTTTGAACTTGGCAAAAGAAGCTCAAGAGAAGGCATATGCACCATATTCACGTTTCAGGGTGGGTGCGGCGATTGTTGGTAGCAGTGGTAAAGTGTATACAGGGTGCAATATAGAAAATGCTTCGTATCCCCTTTCTATGTGTGCAGAAAGGGTTGCACTTTTTAAGGCGATATCAGAAGGAGAAACAAAAATAAAAGCTCTTTATATAATCGGTCCTGAAAATGAGCCTATATCACCGTGTGGTGCGTGCAGACAGGTGGTTTTTGAACTTGCAAAAGATAGCACCATTTATCTTTCAAATTATGATATGACAAAAGTAATAGAAACTAATATCAAAGAACTTTTGCCATATGGATTTGAATTGCAAGAAAGATGAAATTAAGATTAAGACAGGAGGGCGATTGTTCAAGGTGAAAGCAATATTACTTTCTCTTATCACAGGATTTGTTGTGGGTGCTATATTCAGGCTTTTGAAGCTTCCCATTCCTGCTCCAAATGCTCTTGCAGGTGTAATGGGCATATTTGGAATATTCTTGGGAGCTATTTTTGTTGAGCAAATTCTCAAGTTATTAACAAAGTAAAGCAAGAAGGTGAAAAGGTGTGCTGGTGACAGAGATTATTAGGAAAAAACGTGACGGAGAGATACTGAGCAAAGAAGAGCTTGAATTTATTGTAAACGGATATGTAAAAGGCAAAATTCCAGACTATCAGATGTCTGCTTTCTTGATGGCTATATATTTTAGAGGGATGTCAAAAGATGAGCTTGTAGAACTTACCATGCTCATGGCAAAATCAGGTAAGATGGTAGACCTGAGCAGTATAGAGGGTATCAAGGTTGACAAACACTCAAGTGGTGGTATTGCTGATACAACAACCCTGGTCTTAATACCACTGGCAGCATCTTGCGGTGTAAAGGTTGCAAAGATGTCAGGACGAGGGCTTTCTCACACAGGTGGGACAATTGACAAGTTGGAGTCAATCCCAGGTTTTAAAACAGAGCTTTCAGAAGATGAGTTTATAGAAGCTGTAAATAAAGTTGGTGCGGCAATTGTTGGGCAGTCAGAAAGCCTTGTTCCCGCAGACAAAAAGATATATGCTTTAAGAGATGTCACAGGTACAGTTGAATCTATACCACTTATAGCATCTTCTATCATGAGCAAAAAGATTGCAGCTGGTAGTGATAAGATAATACTTGATGTCAAGTTTGGCAAAGGTGCTTTCATGAAAGAGTATGAAAAGGCAAAAGAGCTTGCTAATACTATGGTTGAGATTGGAACTTTGGCAGGAAGAGAAACAGTGGCATATGTTACAGATATGAATCAGCCACTTGGTCTTATGATTGGCAACGCTCTTGAGGTTATTGAAGCAATAGAGGTCTTAAAAGGCAGAGGATATGAAGATTTGAAGAATCTTTGTATTGAATTTGCATCTGAGATGATGATTATGGCTGGAGTTGAAAAGGAGAAAAAATTAGCACAAGAAAGAGCAATTGAGAGCATTGAAAAAGGGCATGCTCTCAAAAAATTTAGAGAAATTATAAAAAACCAGGGTGGAAATCCTGAAATAGTTGACAATTATTCATTGCTGCCACAAGCCAAATATATTTATGAACTAAAATGCGACGAAGATATGTATATTAAAGATATTGATGCTCTCAAACTTGGGCTTTGCGCACTAAAACTTGGAGCAGGAAGACAAAGAAAAGAAGACAAGATTGACTACGCAGTTGGAATTCAACTTTTTGGTAAAATAGGCGACAAAATAGCCAAAAATATGCCGTTTGCTAAAATCTATGCAAATGATGAAAAAAGGCTTGAAGAAGCCATCACAGATGTGAAAACTGCATTTGAGTTTTCAAAAGTGCCTGTTCCAAAAAGAAAAGTAATATTTGCAAAGATAACAAAAGATAATGTTTTTGAATTTTAAATTACGTGGAGGGGAACATGATGACCAGAGAAGAGATTGCAAAGTTTATTGACCATACACTTTTGAAGTCTTCTGCAACACCTGCAGATATAAAAAAGCTTTGTGATGAAGCTCTGAAATACTCGTTTGCCTCTGTTTGTGTGAATCCTTATTATGTAAAATTATGTAAGGAATATTTGAAAGAGTCAAATGTCAAAGTGGCAACTGTGATAGGGTTTCCACTTGGAGCAAACACTCTTAAAACAAAGGTGTTTGAAGCAAAAGAAGCTTTTGAAAACGGTGCTGATGAGATAGATATGGTTATAAATATTGGAGCTATGCTAAGTGGTGACACAGATTATGTTTACGAAGAGATCAAGAGCATTGTTGAAGTTGCAAGAGAGTATTCAAATAAAATAGTAAAGGTAATAATCGAAACATCTGAGCTTGACGATGATAAAAAGATAGAAGCATGCAAAATTGCAGCCGCAGCAGGCGCAGATTTTGTAAAAACTTCCACGGGTTTTTCTAAAAGCGGTGCAAAGTATGAGGATATACTTCTTATGAGAAAAGTTGTAGGAGATAAGTTAAAAATCAAGGCTTCAGGTGGAATTAGAACATTTGAAGATGCTCTTTTGATGATACAAGCAGGTGCAAGCAGGATAGGTACAAGCAGTGGTGTAGCAATTGTGGGTGGAGAATAAAAATAACCTCAAGTATTTGTTTTTGGAGGGAAGATTTTTAAATGAGAGTTATATTAATTGTTCTTGACAGCGTGGGTGTTGGAGCGCTTGACGATGCAAATCTTTACGGGGATGAAGGGAGCAATACTCTTTCAAATACTTCATATGCAGTTGGAGGCATTGAACTTAAGAACTTATACAAGCTTGGAATAGGAAACATAACAAGTATAAAAGGTACACCACCGAATCCCAATCCTATTGGAGTTTTTGGGAAAAGCAAGGAAATGTCAAAGGGCAAGGATACTATAACCGGTCACTGGGAGATAGCTGGTGTTGTGTTAGAAGAACCTTTCAAGACATTTCCAAATGGTTTTCCTGAAGATTTGATTCAGGAATTTGAAAAAAGGATTGGGAGAAAAGTTCTTGGCAATAAAGTTGCATCTGGCACAGAGATAATAAAAGAGCTTGGAGAAGATCATATAAAAACCGGCTATCCAATTGTTTATACTTCTGCTGACTCTGTATTTCAAATAGCTGCTCACGAAGAAGTAATTCCGCTTGAGGAGCTATATAAGATATGCCAAATAGCAAGGCAGCTTCTTGTTGGGAAATATCTTGTTGCAAGAGTAATTGCAAGGCCATTTGTGGGTAAAGATAGGAACAGTTTTGTAAGAACTTATAACAGAAAAGACTTTGCAGTTGAGCCACCTTATAATACGCTGCTTGACAATATTAAAGAAGCAGGTTTTGAATGTGTGGGAATAGGTAAGATAGAGGATATTTTTGCCAAAAGAGGACTGACAAAGAGTATTCACACAGAAGGGAACATGGACGGGATTGACAAAACTTTGAAGGCAATGGATGAAGTTGACAAAGGACTAATTTTTACAAACCTTGTTGACTATGATATGCTGTATGGTCACAGAAATGACCCTCATGGTTATGCAAAGGCTTTAATAGACTTTGACACAAGGCTTCCCGAAATCATGGAAAAGCTTAAAAAAGATGATATTCTAATAATTACTGCAGACCATGGTTGTGACCCTACAACACCTTCTACAGACCATTCGCGTGAACATGTGCCAATACTTGTATATGGCCAAAATATCAAAAAAGGATATAACCTTGGAACAAGAAATAGTTTTTCTGATATTGGTCAGACAATAGCAGAGTATTTAAATGTAAAACCTTTAAGGTTTGGAGAGAGTTTTTTAAAAGAAATTGTGATAAAATAGCTATTGAGGTGATTTTTATGTCGTATTATGAAAGGGTAAAAGAAGCATCAGAGTTTATAAAAAGTAAGATTCCAAACGTGCCAGAGGTTGCTATTATTCTGGGCAGTGGACTTGGCAGTTTTGCGGATACAATGGAAGAAAAAATTGAAATCAAATATTCAGAGATACCTCATTTTCCTGTGTCTACTGTCAAGGGACACAAAGGCAACTTGGTTTTTGGAAAAGTAAAAGGAAGAGAGGTTTTGGCTTTTCAGGGAAGATTTCATCTTTATGAAGGGTATAATGCTCAAGAGGTTGTATTTGGTGTGAGGGCAGCAGGACTTTTGGGAGTGAAAAACCTTATTGTTACAAACGCGGCAGGGGGAATTTCTCCTTTGCTTTCTCCTGGAGATTTGATGGTGATAAAAGACCACATAAATCTATCAGGCGAAAACCCAGCAATTGGGCCAGAAGCAGAGAAATTTGGTGAAAGGTTTTTTGATATGACATATGCATATGACAGGGAGATAATTGAAAAATCAAAAGATGTTTACAAGAAAAACGGGGTTGATTATAAAGAAGGTATATACGCATTTTTAAAAGGTCCTTCATATGAAACACCTTCGGAGATAAGGATGCTGAAAATCCTTGGTGCTGATGCGGTTGGTATGTCAACAGTTTTGGAAGTTATTGCAGCGCGGCAGATGAATATCAAAGTTTTTGGAATTTCATGTATTACAAACATGGCAGCAGGAATTCTTGAAAAGAAACTTTCGCATGAAGAGGTCATAGAAGTTTCAAAGATGGTTGAGGAAAAGTTTATAAAAATAATTAGTGATTTGATAGAGATTATTTAAAATGAGAATATTAAATGCTTATATATCCTACACTGCAAAGTTTCTGGGCAGTGTAGGATTTTTGTTTATTATACAAAAAAAGCGGGTAAAAATAAATTTGGAATATTATTTTTCCTGCGGGGAGGGAAAATTGCTATATGAAAAAGGTATTGATAGTAGATGATGCAGCATTTGTGAGATATTCCTTAAGACAAACATTAGAAAAATATGGGTTTGAAGTTGTTGGGGAAGCATGTGATGGAAAAAGCTGTATAAGACTTTTTCAGCAGCTTCGTCCAGATATTGTAACACTTGATATTACAATGCCAGAGATGAACGGTATAGAGGTTTTGAAAAAGATTATGGAAATTGACAAGAATGCAAAAGTTGTCATGATAACTGCCTTAGGGCAAGAAGAAAAGGTAAAAGAGGCAGTATTAAATGGGGCAAAAGGGTTTATTGTAAAGCCATACAAAGAAGAACATCTTGTTAAGGTCTTGTCCTCTTTATAAAAGGATGAGAAGGTGAGACTGTGAATGAAATGCAAAAAGACCCCATGTTTGAAGTATTTATAAGCGAAGCAAAAGAGATAGTAAGTTCGCTTGAGAGGATCTTTATTGAACTCAAAGAAGGAAACAGAAACTTAGATATAGCAGTGGCAGAAGCTTTAAGATTTTTTCATACATTAAAAGGTTCCTCAGCGATGATGGGGTTTGATGACATATCCAAGGTTTGTCATAGAGTGGAAGACATATTTGTTTGTATGAGAGATGAAGGTAAACTACCGACAAATCTTGATAACTTTATTTTAAACATGTTAAAGTTAATAGATTTTTTAACCATTCAGATAAATTGTATAGAAAACTTACAGCAGCCTCAAGATGCAGAAAATATAAAAGAGGTTTTAGAGAAAATTGAGACGAGCTTAGCAGAAAACGATAGGGTACAAGCTGAGAGTGAGAAAAAATATCATATAAGGCTGCTTTTTGAAGAAGGCTGGGAAATGGAGAATTTGAGAGCCTTTTTAATTGTTCAAAATTTGAAACAATATGTAAATGTTTTAGAATACTTGCCTTCTGATATTGAAAGTAACATGGCATCTTCAGAAAAAATTAAAAAAGATGGTTTTTTTATTTCAATTAAAACTTTACTTAAAAAAGAAGATGTGGTAAAACTTTTTGAAAACTTTGCATGGGTAAAAGACATCAAGATTGAAGAAGTATCAGAAAAAGCTTCTTTAACCAAAGAGATAAGTTCATATCAGAATGCCACACACTCTATCCATAAGCTAATAAACGTTAATATTGAAAAAGTTGATAGACTAATAGACCTCATTGGAGAAGTGGTAATAACCTTTTCAATGATTGTTCAACACAAAGAAGTAAAAACTGATGAGAATAGTAGTTTCAAAAATTTAACACTTCAGATGTCAAAGCTAATAAGAGAACTTCAAGAAGTGGCAATGTCGATGCGTATGCTACCGCTTTCTTCTACATTTCAAAGGTTGAAAAGAACCATTATTGAGATGTCTGCAAAACTTCAAAAACCAGTTAATGTTCATATTACTGGGGAGGAGACAGAACTTGACAAAGTTCTGATAGAACACTTAACAGACCCACTAATTCATTTAGTTAGAAATGCTGTGGACCATGGAATAGAAGACAAAGAAGAAAGATTAAAAAAAGGTAAAGATATGACTGGTAATGTGTATATCAGTGCTAAAAATAGCGGGTCTGAAGTGGTTATTAGCATTGAGGATGATGGCAGAGGTCTTAATAAAGAGAAAATCTTACAAAAAGCTTTTGAAAGAGGCCTTATAACCTCACCTGATGATATTGTCGAAGATGAGATTTTTGAGTTAATATTTCAGCCAGGGTTTTCTACAAAAGAAGAGGCGACAGAATACTCAGGAAGAGGTGTGGGGCTTGACATTGTGAAAAATAGCGTTCAAAAAATTGGCGGAAGAATTTTTGTTGAGTCTGAAAAAGACAGAGGCACAAGATTTACAATTAGAATACCTCTCACTTTGGCAATAATTGACGGAATGTTAATTGATGTTGATGGCAATGTCTTTGTTGTACCTTTGAGCTCAATAGTTGAGACATTTAAACTTGAAAAACAGCAGATAGTATTGGAAAACGAAATTCCGTTTGTGTATAGAAGAGGCATATGTTTTGGTGTAATTGATTTGAACAAGATGTTTTATGGAAAGGATATTCTTTACAAAGAGAGACCTTTTTATCTGGGTATACTTGTTACAAATGGTGAGAAGAATGGTGTTTTGCTTGTTGACAATATGATTTCCCAGCAGCAGATAGTTATAAAAACTCTGCCTGCTATTTTAAAGCAGGTAAGAGGTATTTCAGGGTGTACACTCCTTGGAAGTGGTAATATAGCATTTATTTTAGATATTGATGCTTTGCTTGAAAGGTAGGTGAGAAAAGTGCAGAAAGAATTGCTGCATAGCAAAGTGGATGAATTTGAAGAAGCTATGAAAGATATGTACCTTATATTCAAAGTGGATGACCAATTCTATGGGATAGAAATTAAGTATGTTATAGAGATAATTGGTCTTTTGCCAATAACCTATGTGCCAAATCAAGAAGAATATGTTAAAGGAATAATTAATTTGCGGGGTAAAATCATTCCGGTAATTGATGCAAGAATGAGACTTTCAAAGCCTCAAAAGGAGTACAACGAAAGAACTTGTGTAATTGTCACAAGCATAGATGATTTTTTGGCTGGCATTATTGTTGACCATGTGAGCGAGGTTGCTGTGATAAACAAGGACCAAATTAGTCCTTTGCCACAAACATATGAAAAGGTAGATGAAAGATTTTTTAGAGGTGTTGCAAGCTTAAATGAAAGGCTTGTATTAATACTTGATTGTGAAACTTTTGTCAAGCCTGATAGGATAAATCTCTAAAAAAATAAATGAAATAAATGAAAGGAGATGGGTAATTTATGAAGCTCTTTAAAAATCTCAAAATTTCTGTTAAGATTTTGGCGGGGTTTGGAATTGTTTTGATTTTGATACTCTTCATGGGTACAATAGCTGTTACAAATATCAACAGAATAAACAATGACTATACAGAGGTTTATCAGAGTAATGTTAAAGCATTTATTGCAATTGGCAATGTGCTTGAAGGTTTTGAAAGACAGCGTATTAACTACAGAAATATTTTACTTGCGAGAAATTCTGCAGAGATGAATTCTTATCTTCAGAAGGTCGATGAGATAAATGATTTTTACAAAACAAACCTTGAGGATTTTTCAAAACTGATAAATGAAGAGGACATAAGACAAGAGTATCAAAAGTTGAATTCTTTATTTGATGAATATGATAAGTTAACAAATCAAATAATTGAACTTGCAAAAAGTGACAAAAAAGCAGCAGTTGATCTTTTGTTCAAACAAAGTTCAGCTCAGCTTGTAAGTGATGTTCAAAACTCAATTAAGACTCTCTATGACCTTGAAAAAAAGTACATCGAAAAGTTAAACATTCAAAATAATGCCCTTGCAAAAAGTACAGTAACGTCTATGGTGATAATAGTTATTTTGTGCATAGCAATATCTCTCTTTATAGGTCTGGTTATTTCTTATGCAATTAGCAGACCTATCTCTAAAATGGTTTTAGCTGCCCAGAAGATTGCAGAAGGAGATTTAACAGTTGATGTAAGTGTTGATTCTAAGGATGAAATTGGAATTTTGTCAGAAGCTTTTTCTAAGATGATAGAATCACTATCCCAGCTTATCTATTCAGTAAAGTCATCAGCAGAACAGGTTGCGCTTGGTGCAAAACAGCTCGCAGATGCAAGCCAGAGCCTTGCTCAAGGGGCAACTGACCAAGCAAGTTCTATAGAGGAGCTGAATGCTTCAATAGAAGAGGTGTCTGCGCAGACGAAACAAAATAGTAAAAACGTAGAAGAAGCAACTAATTTTGCCAATCAAATAAAAGATGATGCAAAATTAGGTATGCAGCAAATGGAAGAAATGATGAAAGCTATGGAAGAAATCAATGCTGCCTCATCCAATATATCAAAAATAATCAAGACGATAGATGAAATTGCTTTTCAGACAAATATATTAGCGCTTAACGCTGCGGTTGAGGCAGCACGGGCAGGAAGCTATGGAAAAGGGTTTGCTGTTGTAGCCGAAGAGGTAAGGAACTTAGCAACAAGGAGTGCAAATGCTGCAAAAGAGACAAGTAGTCTTATTGAATCTACCATCAAAAAGATTGAAGTGGGAGATAGTATTGCAAAACAGACATACACCTCGTTAGATAGGATTACAAAGAATATCGATAAAATGGCCATGATTATGAATGATATAATGTATTCTTCAAAAGAACAGTCTGAAGCAATAGCACAGATTACAGAGGGGATAAACCAAGTTGCCAATGTAGTACAGAGCAATTCAGCAAACTCTCAAGAGACAGCTGCAGCTTCAGAAGAACTTTTCAGCCAGGCAGATGTTCTTAAAAATCTTGTTGAAAGATTTAAGACAAGAAGCTAATGAAAATAGTGAAAAACTAATCGGGCTGGGAAAACCAGCTCCTTTTATTTTTGTATCGATACAGTTTTGGTTTTAAAGATTTGATTTTTGAATCTTTTTGTGTAGAATTAGGCAAGTAGAAATATTATTGAAGAGGTGATTATATGAAAAACGGTGTGAGGTTTTGGGTATTTTCTGGGGTAATAATTGCTCTTGTGTTTGTTTTAACATTTACAATAAAGATACCGCTTATGGCAGGATATTTTAACATTGGCGATGTTGTGATAATGCTTTCTTCTATTTTGTTTGGTAAAAGTATAGGTTTTATGGGCGGAAGTTTTGGTTCTGCCCTTGCGGATATTGTTTCTGGTTATACCATTTATGCTCCTTTTACTTTTGTCATCAAAGGACTTGAAGGTTTTATCTGTGGACTGATTTTCGAGAAAATAGAAGGAAAGAAAAAGTGGGCATCTTTTATTATTTCGACAATGCTAAGTGGCATTCTTATGGCAGTGGGATATTTTTTGTCAGAAGCTTGTGTGTTAAAATATCTATCATCGGCATTAAATATTAAGAGAAACTTACAATTTGGGCTTAAAGTTGCTCTTGCGAATTTGCCTTTTAATTTACTTCAGGGTGTTTTGTCCGCAATAATTTCCATAATATTAGCTGTACCTGTTTATAATAATAAATTTATCGGGAAGATGAGAATTTGAAATACTTAAAATTTCCATATATACCAGAAAATAAAGCTACACACATTTTGCTTGACAAAAGAGCGTACGATAAGTTTATCTATACGTTAGAAGATTTAGGTATAAAAATAATAATATGTGAAAACTGTGACGATGTTTATCCTGCGATATCTTCTCACCCTGATATATTTTATTTTCACTATGAAGACAACTTAATCTATGCCGCTCCCAACTCACCAAGAAAAACCACAGAGGAACTGAAAAAGCTTGGATTTAATATAATATTTGGAGAGAAAGCTGTTTTGGGAAAATATCCTGAGGATGTAAAGTACAATATCGCAAAAGTTGGTACAAAAGTCTTTCACAATTTTAAATTTACTGATAGAATAGTAGCAAAAAGAATAGAAGATGATAACCTTCAAAGGATTCATATAAAACAAGGGTATAGTAAATGTTCAATCTTGATTGTAAATTCAAATGCAATTATTACCTCTGATAAAGGAATTTACAAAAAAGCTTTAGAAAATGGAATAGATAGCTTACTTATATCGCCAGGCTTTATTAAATTAGAAGGACTTAACTATGGTTTTATTGGCGGCTGTGGTGGGTTAATTAGCAAAAATATTATGGCTTTTAATGGCGATATTTCAATGCATCCAGATTATTTGAGTATAAAAAATTTTCTTAAAAAGTATGATATTGATATCTTGAATGTGGCGGGTTTACAGCTTTCAGATATAGGTTCTATCATTCCTTTGTGTCAGGAGTAGAAAAAAGAGCATATTGAAAAAGAGTATTTGAGGGTATATTTATTATTGTGCTAAAAAGTTAAAGCTTATATTCAGGGATGTGAAGAAAATGCAAATATTGAGTTTGGGAGTGGCAGACGATCCTGTTTTTGTATATGAGGGTTTAAAAAAACAGCTGGATAGGAATAAAAATGTGAAAGGACTTTTTATTGAACCAAATCAATGTGGTAGTATCACATTTTATGGTATTTTTTTAAGCGACGATGAACTCAAAAAAAATTTCGATTTGAATGCTTATGAGAGAGTAAAATATTTTGTTGCTGATGCAATAGCAAATGTAATAATTGAGTACACCAGAGAAAAATTTCTTTTTAAACTAATAAAACAAGATTATTATTTTTTAGATGAAATAGAAGCAAAGAAAATATATCAAGAAAGTCAAAAAAGATTAAATGAACTGACAAGTGCCCAGAGCTTTTCAAAGGTAAAATTCGAAATAATAAAAAAGGTACTTGACTATTTAGACTCTAACTTTGAATTTAATTTTGAAGGTTTTTTGACCTTCAGATTAAAAGAATATATAAAGACAATTCAAAATATTGTGGAAGATGTTACAAATAAATACCTTCTGGAAAGGGAATACTTTCAGTTTATAAACCTTCTAAGATATTTTACAGACATTCAAGAATCAAAGATAGAACATGTAGATGTTATCCCGACTGCTAAAATGTATTTGATCCTTGATAAAGAAGGAAATGAGATAAAAGACGAATTTTATGAGCTTTTATCAAGAAATTTTAAGTTAAATCTTTCAAAAGAAGATATACTTCTAAGTAGACTAATTTCACTCTCCCCTCAAAATATTATTTTTCACAAACACCAGGATACAACTATTCCAGCGGATATACTTGAAATTCTCTCTCTTGTATTTGATAAAAAACTTCAATTTTGCACTTCTTGCAAGATAAAATACGGAGATAGTTTTTCGTCCAAGAGTGAGGAATAGTTCCTCACTTTTGTTTTGTCCTGTTTACTTCAATTATTTAAAGTGATATAATCTTAAAGAGGAGAAGTAGTAAGCGGGGTTACAAAGAGGTGTATAAAGTATATGAATGAAAAACTTAAGAATGAGATGACAGACCATCTTTTTGAAGCAATACTTGAACTGAGAACAGTAGAGGAATGTTATAATTTTTTTGAAGATTTGTGCACGGTAAGAGAGATTCAGGAGCTTTCTCAAAGATTTGAGGTTGCAAAGCTTCTATTTGAGGGTGCAAAATATAGTGATATTACAAAAAAAACGGGGGCATCTCCTGCTACAATTAGCAGAGTAAACAGGTGTCTAAACTATGGAGCTGACGGCTATAAAACAGTGCTTTTACGACTTAAACAAAAATCAAGATTGGATGATGAAAAGTGATAGAACTTTTTGTTGCCACGCCTTTAGGTACAGAGTCGGTTGCAAAGGAAGAGCTGGTAAGGCTGGGATATAAAAACTTGAAAGTTGAAAATGGAAGGATTTTTGTGTCAGCCGAGCTTGAAGACATACCCAAGATCAATATAAATTTAAGAACGCCAAACAGAATTTTTGCTATCTTAAATAAATTCAAAGCTCAGACTTTTGATGAACTATTTGATGGAGTGTACAGCTACTCTTGGCATGAAATACTGCCAAAAGATGCAAAGATTTTGGTAACTGGCAGGACAGAAAAGTCTAAACTGGTTAGTATAAGGGCATGTCAGTCTATAACTAAAAAAGCAATAGTTGAAAAACTAAAATCAAAATACAATGTAAACTTGCTTGAAGAGACTGGACAGCTTTTCAAAATAGAAATTGCCATGATAAATGACATTGCTTATCTGCTTTTTGACACAACAGGCGATTCTCTTCACAAAAGAGGTTATCGGAAGCTTATTTCTAAAGCGCCTTTGAAAGAAAACATAGCAGCAACTTTAATCCTGCTTGCCAAATGGAAAGACGATGAAGAAGTATTCTGGGACCCATTTTGTGGTTCTGGAACCATAGCAATTGAAGCAGCAATGATTGCCAGAAACATAGCTCCTGGTATTAATAGAACCTTTCTGGCTGAAGAAAATGGATTTATTTCACCGCAGATATGGAAAAAATCAAGGCTTGAGGCAATTGAGAGAATTGACTATCAAAAAAAATTTGAATTACTATCTTCAGATATTGACGAGAATATGATACACATTGCAAAGGTAAACGCAAAGGAGATTGGTGTAGATAAAGACATAAGATTTTTCAGGGCAGATGCAAGGAAAATTAAAAAACCTTCAGAAAAAGGTATAATTGTGACAAACCCACCGTATGGAGAGAGGATTGATGGTATAAACATATTTGAGCTTTATAGAGATTTTGGTAGATGTCTTAAAACATTTGATAACTGGCACTTTTTTGTGTTATCAGCGTATAGCAAAATTGAAAAAGCATTTGGCAGAAAAGCAGACAAGAATAGGAAGCTTTACAATGGTAAGATAAAAACATATCTTTATTTCTATTTTCAGTTATGATAAAATGAGTTAAAAACTAAAGTAAATAAAAAAGGGCTTGCCGTCCCAAAAAAGCATATGTATTTTGGCAAGCCCTTTATAGTTTTATTCCTCTTTTTTCTTAAATTTTTCCAAATCCTCTTTTACAAATTTTATATTCAGCTTTGAAAACTCAATCTTGTCTATCTTTATGCTTTTCACAAAGTTCTCAAAGTCAGAAACTGTATAGCTATTATAATACAAAACAGGAATTGACAGGTCGATGGTGTAATAATATTGATTGTATTTTATCATATAAATAATTCTATTCTGAAGATTCATGAAATTAAAGTCTCTATTTGGATTTCCCTTTGCAAGTTCTGAAAGCTTAGAAATGTTATAGACATAAGTAAACTTATAAATAGAAAGATTTTTATCAATATACTTCAAACAGCTCATATTTACAGTTTTGCTCTTGTATTCATTGCTTTCAACCCATGCTTGCATAGTGTTTTTTATAATTTTTTCGGCAGGGTCTACGTTTATTCCACCATTTATTGTCAAGATTGAGTATGGAGTATTGTAAAGCATCACTGTTTCAATGTCTGAAATACCCTGTGCAGATGGAATTGAGGTTCCTATTATCTGACTAAAGTAGCTATAGTAGTAATATGGCATATTTGTTTTGTAATCCTTTGAAATCTTCATTTCAAATGGAGCTTTGTTAAGTTTTATGGTTTTCAAACTGCTTTGTGGTTTCAAATCTCCAGACCAAAGAATAGAATCAAAGTATCTGCTTTTTGCCGGCAATACTTTGAATGAATTTATTATCCTCTCATATTTTTGCTTATCTTTGTTATATTTTTCTTCTGCAGCGTACAGTCTTACCACATATTTATTATTGTTTGAGTCAACATAAAGTCTTTTTTCAACAAACGTCTTGTTAAGGCTTTTTCTGATTCTAAGTTCATAAATTTTTGCTTTGCTTGTTCCAATATTTAAACTTTTGGATGAGATGACTTTTAAAAGTTCTTTATTGTAAAGCTCAATACTTTTTATTTCCTGAGAAACCCATTTGTCAAAACTGACATTCGAGTTTGTCACAAAACTGACAGAAAGATATTCGTCATATTCCTGCTGACTATCTGAAGGTATTATACTTGAGGTATCCTGCTGTTTTTGGGTTGAGATTCCCATCTCCTCATCTGTATAAAGTGGAGCAAATGATTGTGTTGATGAATTGTACTCAAGATTATAAATGTCTGTAGATTTCCAATAGGGTGGAAGATCAATCTGCCATCCATAACTTGTGTTTTTGTGAACTCTCCACGATGTTACGTTGTCTGCTAAATCTTTTATGTTGGGATTGTTTCTGTCAAAGTTTGTTTCAAAAGAATCAGCAATCTTGTATAAAAGATTTTGGTGTTGTGAATAGAAATTTAAATCCATGCTAATCGTAAGTCTGTAAATGTAGTTGTATCTTTTATTTTTGCTCAAATAAATTCGTATGAGATTGAAAGTACCAGAACTTTCTTCTTCGTCAACAAATACATAAAAGGAGTCGGTATAAACACTTGTGGCTTCAATATATTCTTGACCTTGCTTGTCTTTTCCTTTTTTAAGCGAATATAGCTTTGAACCCGAATAATAACCTGAAATTAAATCTTGACCATACAGCAAAATCTCATCTAATGATGTATAGCCTTCTTTGTTTAAAATTGCCTCAACATTAATATTTGCCTTGTAACTATTGCTTGACATTGAAAAATAGCTTCCTTTTGGGTCTTTGTTTATATAGGCATCCTGTGGCATATAGATAGACCAGTTGTAAACACTGTTTCCAACCCTGTTCTTATTGACGTCATCTTTTGAAAAGACTGTATAAAAGTCAATTACGCCACTATCTTCTTGTGCAAGCGCGAAGATAGAAGAGGTCAGCACAAAAGCAACTATTGTAAAAATACAAATTACTGTTTTTAACTTTCTTAACATATAACTACCACCCTTTCTATATATTTTTAACTATTTGTTTGTTGGCCACTCTTTCAAAATGACTTCTTTTTCAAGAATTTTGCCATTTCTTTTGATTTTTATCTTTACCTTGTCACCAGGAAGATATTTCATAAGAGTTTGATTGTATTCTGCAATAGAATTAATAGGGTAGCTGTCAATTGTAACAAGTATATCATTTTCTTGAGCAAATCCTTTTAAAGGACTATCAGCTTTTACATCTATAATTTTAAGACCGAGGTTAGACGGAAGCCCAACATACGAGAGCCAACTGTCTTCAAACTCAAGACCTAAGTAACATCTTTTGATTCTACCAAACTTTTTGTAGTGGTCAAGGAAATAAAGTATATTCTCTGCAGGAATTGCAAAGTTAATTCCCTGCCAGTAATCAATACCGAGAGTATTTATCCCTACAAGTTTTCCCTGCATATTAACAAGTGGGCCACCGCTGTTACCTGGATTGATGCTTGCATCTGTTTGCAAAAATGTATAGACTTCATCTACAGGTCTATTAAGTCCGCTTATTATTCCCTTTGTGACACTATTTCGCCATCCTAAAAAAAGCGGTGTGCCTATTGCCAAAACTTCCTGACCCACATAAATATTTTTCGGATTTTCAATTTCAATTGGGGTAAGATTTCTTCGGTTAACTCTCAAAATTGCAAGGTCAATTTCTTTGTCACTGTAAAGTACAGTTGCCTTGTAAGCCTTGGCATCGTAAAAGATAACATAAGGCTGTTTTAAATCTTCAACAACATGGTTGTTTGTCAAAATCAGTCCATTTTTATCAATTACAACACCAGATCCGTGAGAAAGTCCAGCTGGGATTTTGCTGTAGTAAAAGTCGTCTGCTTTAATCTTTTTGCTGTCACCTATGATTGCTACAACAGACTTGTTTACCTTGTCAATGACCTCACTTATGGACAGGTCTTTTTTCTGGATTATTACGCTATTTTGAGTTTTGGTATAATCAAAGTTCAAAAAGTCTTTTAGAGAATCAATATCAACGTAGGTTTTTCCGTCAATCTCTTTTGAAGTCACGGCAATAGTCTGGGCAAATACAATGTTTGAAAGAATAAATATTACAATAAATCCAGCCAGCCATATCTTTATACTTTTTCTCATTGCAGAACCTCCCATCAAAAGAATTTGTCACCATATAATTATAACGTATTTTAGCCAAAAATGTTATCTATTAAAATAAAAAATTTTAGTTGCAATTTTTATACTTGATTATTTTTATCTTTTGCTTTATAATATAACTTGTGAATGCAATACACCCCCATGGTATAGGGGATAAATTTGTTGGGGAAGGAGAATATACAGAATAATGAGAAAAGCAGTATTGAACAAAAGCATGTGTGATAGGTCTCCTTTTTGTCCTGCTTCGCGTTCGTGCAAGTTTGGTGCAATAAAAAGAAATGTAAGAGGATTTTTTGATGTAGAGATTGAAATTGACAAGGAAAAGTGTACTGGATGCGGTGTATGTGTAAGGTTTTGTCCGCAGGGAGCTATAAAGTTGGTTGAAGAGTAGGTGACTCTGAGGTGTCTGAGAATGAAAGGAAAGAAGAGGTTCTTTCAAGACTTAAAAATATCAAAGGTCACATAGAAGGAATTATTAAAATGGTAGAAGAAGAAAAAGAATGTGAAGAGATTATGCTCCAGATAATTGCTGTCAAGAAAGCTTTGGAAAAAGTGGGATATTATATAATAGAAAGTCATGCTGAAAAGTGCTTGTCAGATGATAAGAACAAGGCTCAGGTCCAAAAAATATTGAATATCATGATGAAGTTTTTAAGTTGAAAGGTAAAGTTGATATCTATTTTTCTCCTTTTGAATCCTTAAAAGTTTTTGTGTTTAAGAATGTTATTATTTTAACAATCTAATTTTAAAAAAATTTTTTTGCAGAAGTTTGTTAAATAAATCTCATGAAAATGGGGTAACAATATAAAAGGTAAAAATAAAAATTTATGGAGGTGTATTTAAAATGGCAGAATATTTTATTGATGCAAAAGGACTTCAGTGTCCAGGACCTATTACTCAGCTTTTTAAACAAATGAAGGAAGCACAAAGTGGAGATGTTGTAACAATTGAAGTGACAGACCCAGCGTTCAAACGTGATGTTGAGAGCTGGTGTAAAAAGACAAAGAATGAGCTTTTGGAGCTCAAAGAAGAAAATGGTGTAATTCAAGCAAAGATTAAAAAGGCTTAAAAGTGGGTGAGAAGATTATGAGAGAAGACAAAAAGACAATCATTGTGTTTTCAAACGATATGGATAAGGTTATGGCAGCATTTGTAATTGCAACTGGTGCTGCTGCAATGGGTGATGAGGTCACAATGTTTTTTACATTCTGGGGTTTGAATGTTCTAAGAGATGCTAAGAAGAAGGCACAGGGCAAATCTTTCTTGGAAAAAATGTTTGGTGCTATGATGCCAAAAGGGGTTGAAAAACTCCCGCTTTCCAAGATGAACTTTTTAGGGATTGGTCCAAAGCTTATGAAATATATGATGAAAAAGAAAAATGTGATGATGTTACCTGAGATGATAAAACAGGCGCAAGAGCTTGGTATAAAGATGGTTGCATGTTCAATGTCTATGGATGTTATGGGAATAAAAAAAGAAGAATTAATTGATGGTGTTGAGATTGGCGGTGTTGCCACATACCTTGGTGAGGCGAGCGAAGCAGGTGTGAATCTGTTTATCTAAGTTAGGGGAATCTTAACTAATAGAGGCAGGAAAAACCCTGCCTTTTTGTTTTTTTTGCTCTTTTGAAATCAAAACTGTGATATAATAATGGAGCAATAAAAAGTTTTTCAGTATCAGAAAGGAAAATCGCTATGATACTGCTTGTTGCAATAAACTCAAAGTATGTTCATACAAATTTAGCGGTAAGATACCTTTATCAGCTCTGCAAAGACAACTATCCATGTGAGTATATTGAGTTTAATATTAATCAGCCTTTGCAGGATGTACTTTATGAAATTTTGAGTAAAAAACCTGAATATGTTGCAATTTCAACATATATCTGGAACAGAAGCTATGTTGAAAAGCTTGTTGAAGGATTAAAAAAGGCGCAAAAAAGCATAAAAATAATTCTTGGCGGGCCAGAGGTGTATTTTGACAGCCTTGAAGAGTGGAAATTTGTAGACTCAATAATCAGAGGAGAAGGAGAGTATCCTTTTTTAGATTTGTGTGAGCATATTGCAGCTGGCAGGCAATATACTCAAAAAGAATATCCTCCATTTGATTTGAGTAAGCTTCCTTTTGCATACAAAGATGAAAAATTAGACACCAGCAGAATCTATTATTATGAAAGCAGCAGAGGCTGCCCTTTTAGATGTTCGTATTGTCTTTCTTCCATTGAAAAAGGTGTTCGATTTGCGCCACTTGAAAAGGTCTTTGAAGAGCTTGACTATCTTTTTAAAAAACAGGTAAGACTCATAAAGTTTGTTGACAGGACATTTAATGCAAACAAAGAAAGAGCAATAAAAATAATAGAATTTTGCAAACAAAAGTCTCAAGCTACTCAAGTACACTTTGAAATAGACCCAACACTTTTAGACAATGACATTATCAGTGCAATAAATAATTCTAAAGATGACCTTTTCAGACTTGAAATAGGTCTTCAGAGTTTCAATCCACAAACTCTTGATGCAATAGATAGATTTTTTGACATAGATAAAATTGATAAAAACTTGAAAAAGCTTATGGAGAACAAAAAGGCCATTGTTCATCTTGACTTAATAGCGGGCTTGCCATATGAAGATTTTTTGAGTTTTAAAAGAAGTCTTGACAAGACCATATTGTATTTTGCCGATGAAGTTCAGCTTGGGTTTTTGAAGATGTTAAAAGGAACAAAGATAAGAAATGAAGCAACTAAATACAATTATGAATTTTTCAAAGACCCACCATATGAGGTTATCTCAAATAGCTTTATTAGCTTTGAAGAGATTTATAAGCTTAAAAAGATAGAAGATTTAATAGACAAAGTTTACAACAGGCAGTACCTATATTTTACTTTAAGATATATCTTTAAAATAGTCTCTCCATCAGAATTTTTTGAAAAACTCTCAAGTAAAATGGATAGTAGTTTAAACACAAGAGAGTTTATAAAAGAGCTTTACAGAATCATTAAAGATAATTTTGTTTTAGACACAAATATATTGAACAGTTTGTTCAGATTTGACATTCTAAGAAGGTTTCCGGAAGAATTTTTGCCTGAGGAATTGGCAATGACAAAAGAGGAAAAAGAAAGAATTAAACATGCAATATATCAAGCTAAAGAATACCAAGATATCGGAGAACCAAAAGAGATTATAAGAAGATCAAGAGCTTGCATATTTGAATTTGACATCGAAAGGTTTGTAGAAGATAATAGTATTGAAAAAGGGAATTTTTTATATATCTTTTTTGGAGAAAAAATAAAGAAGATAAAACTTCAGTGAAAAGGAGGAAAGGGTAATATGGAGTGTACACTTTCAAAAAACCTTTCAATCTGCACATGTACTTATGAACCGTGTTCAAGAAAGGGAAGATGCTGCGAGTGTTTGCACTATCACAGGAAAAATGGACAGCTCCCTGCCTGCTATTTTTCAAAAGAAGCAGAAAGAACATATGACCGTTCAATAGAAAACTTCATTCGTGACTATTCTTCAAGGAAATAAAAAGTGAAGTAAAAGTGGGCAGACAACAGATTTTTACTTTCATCTGCCCGCTTTTATTTTTTATAAAGATGTGATGAGCAGAAAAACATCAAGTCCTATTACTAAAGCTGCCACAATCAGAAGAATTATTTTATCTGCTAAAGAGTTTGCAAATTTACCCATAACTTTTTTGGATGACGTCAGGTATATTTGAAGAATGATTGTAATTGGCAGCTGCAAGCTCAAGAGCATCTGTGAGATTATCAGAGCTTTGAAAGGGTTTGAGATAAAAAGTATTATGATAGATGCTAACACCAATGGAATGATAATTCCAACTTTAGTTGGCAGCTCTTCAATATTATAAGGCCTTTTATAAAGTCCTGCCATGATAGTTCCACCTGTATATGCAGCTGTTATGCTTGAGGAGATGCCAGAAAGCAATAAAGCGAATGCAAAAATTGTTGCAGAGAAACTTCCCAAAATGGGTTTTAACATCTGCTGAGCCTGTGGCAGCGATTCAACAGCAATACCTTTTGAGTAAAAGGTTGCATGAGCTATTATAATCATACTGCTGTTAATTAAAAATCCTATAAACATTGAAAAAAGTGTATCAACAAACTCGAATTTGAGCTGATGTTTTATTAACTTTTCGTCTTGAGTATTCCATTGCCTGCTCTGAATTATTTCAGAGTGCAAAAACAAATTGTGTGGCATGACAACTGCACCAAGGATTGAAAGAACCACAACCAATGAACCAGAAGGTATGCTTGGAGTTATCCAGCCAAAGACAACATCTTTTACAGGGACCTTCACAAGAAAAAGTTCTATCAAAAAGGAAAGACCTATCAGCGACACAAACGCAATTATCCACCTTTCAACCTTTTTATATGAGTTAGAAAATAAGAAAAATATAGTAAAAGGCAGGATGATTAAACATCCAAGCTTAATAGGAATTTTAAAAAGCATCTCAAGGGCAATTGCTGCGCCTAAGATTTCTGCCATAGCAGTTGAAACTGTTGCCAGCATGGCAGATGAAAGCACAACTGTGGCAAGAGATTTATTAAGATAGATTGAAGTTGCTTCAGCCAAGCAAAGACCTGTTGCAATGCCAAGATGAGCTGCGTTGTGCTGAAGCACTATTAAAATTATGGTGGATAGTAAAACTACCCACAAAAGATTTAAACCAAAGCTACTGCCAGCAGCCACGTTTGATGCCCAGTTTCCGGGATCGATAAATCCCACTGTGACAAGAAGACCTGGCCCTATGTATTTAAGTATTTCTCTTGCGTTTTTCATTTTGTGCTGCCTTTCACACCTTTCTTCTTAAAGTAATTTTATGAAATATCTTCTAAAGTGGTGAATGATAAATAGGAAATCTTATTCTTAAACTCTTATATTAAAATTAATACCCAAAAAAAGAGGATTGTGATATCATAGTTTGTGTGAAGCAGAAGAAATATTTATTGTATAAAAATTTGAATTTTCGACATTAAGACATTGGAGGTTATGAAAATGAACGAAAAGTCTTATGGCCAGGAGCTTTATGAAAAATTATCCTACACTTCAAAAAATGCATGGGAAGTTTTAAAAGAAGAAGAAAAGCCTTTTGTTTTTGATTTGGCAGAAAAGTATAAGCACTTTTTGAACTGTGCAAAGACAGAAAGAGAAGTTGTTGAATATTTCATAGAAAGAGCTAAAGAAAAAGGATATAAAGAATTTAACAATAATATCCAAGAATTAAAGCCAGGTGATAAAGTATATTTTGTCAACAATAACAAAAGCATCTTGTTTGCTCATATAGGCAAAAAGCCTTTAAAGGAAGGATTTAATCTGATAGGTAGCCATATAGATTCTCCACGACTTGACTTAAAACCAAAGCCACTATATGAGTCAAGTGAGCTTGCTCTTTTGAAGACACACTACTATGGTGGCATTAAAAAATATCACTGGGTAAATGTACCACTTAGCATCCACGGAGTTGTTGTGAAAAGTGATGGTTCAAAAGTAAAGATTACAATTGGTGAAGATGAAAATGACCCTGTTTTTTATATAACAGACCTTCTTGTTCACTTATCTTCTGAGCAGCTTCAGAAAAAGGCAAGCGAGGCAATTCCCGCTGAAAACTTGAATGTGCTCATAGGAAGTATGCCGTTTAATGATGAGAAGGTGAAAGAAAAAGTAAAACTTAATGTTTTGAAGATTCTGAATGAAAAATATGGTATTACAGAAGAAGATCTTATTTCAGCTGACATTGAAGTTGTGCCGGCTGCAAAAGCGCGTGATGTGGGACTTGACAGAAGCCTAATTGGCGCATATGGTCAGGATGACAGAGCGTGCAGTTTTTTGGCAGCAGAAGCTATATTCTCAATTGATGAAATTCCGGAAAAGACTGCAATAGTCTACTTGGTTGACAAAGAGGAAATAGGAAGTGTAGGAATATCAAGCGCTGAGGCAAGCTTTTTTGATATATCAGTTGCAAAGCTAATGAAAGCATTGGGTGAGTACGAGAATAGCCTTGATTTGGCTCTTTGCTTTGAAAACTCAGCAGCAATTTCGGGTGATGTTGCAGCAGCCCTTGACCCAACATATGAAAGTGCTTATGATAAGCTCAATTCTACGCTAATTGGCCACGGTGTTACTATTGAAAAGTATACAGGAGTTAGAGGCAAATACAGTGGTTCTGAAGCAACAGCAGAGTATGTGGGCAAAATCAGAAACTTTTTGAATTCAAATAACATTTGCTGGCAGACAGGTCTTTTAGGTAAAGTTGACCAAGGCGGTGGCGGTACAATTGCTATGTTTATCGCAAGAAAAATGATAAATGTAATAGACTCAGGTGTTCCAGTTTTGTCTATGCACTCAACATTTGAAATAACAAGCAAAGTTGATGTGTATATGACATATAAGTTTTATAGTAAATTTCTGAGAAAGTTTGAATAAAATAGAAGGGCTCTTGGCGTTTTGTGCCACATGAGCCCTTTTTATTTCATTTTCTCTATAAGCTTCACAGCCTCATCTAAAAGTCTTTTGACCTCATCTTTGGTAAACTGTTCTGTGTAAACTCTCAAAACTGGTTCTGTGCCAGATGCTCTGAAGAGTATCCATGAGCCATCTTCAAAGACATATTTATAGCCGTCTAATGTTTGAATCTCTTTAATTTTTCTGCCTGCAAACTCTGTGTTTTGGGAAATCATCTTCAACGTCTTTTCTTTGATTTCGTTTGGCAAATGCAGGTCAACTCTGTCATAGTAGTGATAACCTATTTCTTTAAAAAGCTCATCAAGTATTTGACCAATTGGTTTTTGATGGTATGCCATAATTTCAAGGAGCAGCAAGCTACACAAAATTCCATCTCTTTCAGGTATATGATTTTTAATTCCAATACCTCCGCTTTCCTCGCCACCAATGAGAATGTCTTCTTTTAAGAAAAGTTCGCAGATATATTTAAAACCAATCGGTGTTTCGTAGATTTTGAGACCGTACTTGTTTGCCAAAATAGGAACCATATTGGTTGTTGAAAATGTTTTTACAACACCACCCTTTAAACCTTTCACTTCAACTAAATGTCTCAGAAGAAGTGCATATATTCTATGTGAATCAATAAACTCTCCTTTTTCATCAACAGCGCCAACTCTATCTGCATCACCATCTGTTGCAAGACCGATGTCTGCTTTGTTTTGGACAACTGTATCAATTAATTTTCCAAGATTTTTATAAATAGGTTCTGGATTGACTCCTCCAAAGTATGGGTTTCGCTCATCTCTTATCTGGGTGTGTTTGATTCCATATTTTTCTAACAATGTTTTTACATATCCAACTCCTGCACCGTGCATTGGGTCTATTATTGCAAATGGTTTGGATTTTGCAATGAGGTTTAAATCTACAAGCTTTTCAATGTGCTCAAAATACTCTTTATCAGGGTCTATAAAAGAAAAGAGATTACTACTTTCAGGCTCAGCAAATTTTACTTCATTTTTATATAAATGTTTTTCTATTTCGGCAATTATAGAAGGAAGAGCTGACCCACCATAATCACCTTTAAATTTTATACCATTCCACTGTGGTGGATTGTGACTTGCTGTAATCATTATAGCTCCTGCCAAATTCATGTTTTTGACAGTAAATGATACAACAGGTGTTGGTGTTGGCTTTTTTGTAAGATATGTCTTTATCCCGTTTGCAACAAGAACCCCTGCGCAAAGACGAGCATACTCTTCTGACATAAACCTTGTGTCATACCCTACCAAAACAGGTCTTTTGTCATCAATTTCTTTGATATAATCAGCAATTGCCTGAGCAACAATCTTTACATTGTCAAAGGTGTAATCTTTGCTAATCACAGCTCTCCAGCCATCTGTGCCAAATTTTATCATGATCCTTCACCTCCTGCAAAGAAATAATGATTGTGCTATAATAAATCTTGAAACCACTATATAGTATACAAGAGTTTCAGAATTTTTTCAAATATTTGAAAGGAATTGTCTAAACTTTTATAAAGAAAGGGAATTTCAAGATGTCTGCGTACACTGTGTATATAGTTGACGACGAAAAGGATATATTAGAGCTTGTATCTGAATATTTGACTCAAAAAGGCTATTCAGTTAAAACCTTTGAGAATGGCGAAAGTTTTTTAAAAGAATTTGAAAAAAGTGAACCTGATATAGTTATACTTGATATTATGCTTCCGGACATTGACGGTTATGAGATTTGTAAAAGAATAAGAAAAAATAGCGAAGTGCCGATTATAATGCTGTCTGCAAAGGGAGAAGAGCTTGACAAAGTTTTGGGGCTTGAACTTGGAAGTGACGATTACATACCAAAGCCGTTTTCTCTTTCAGAACTTGAAGCAAGAATAAAAAAGATTTTACGACGAGTAAACAAAAGTCCAATAAAACAGGATAATGTCATAGAAATGTTTGGTATAAAGGTTGATTTTAATCAGCGAAATGTTTTTTATAATGGCACACATATAGAACTTTCGCCAAAGGAATTTGAAACATTTGCACTTCTTTTGAAAGAGTCAAATAAGGTTTTGAAGAGAAACTGTATATTAGAAAGAATATGGGGAGACCCTGCTTTATATGATGAAAGGATGGTTGATGATGTTATCAAAAGGCTTAGAAAAAAGATTTTGCAATACAACTTGCCTGTTGAGATAAAGACGATGTGGGGTTTAGGATACAAGCTTGAGGAGAAAAAAGATGAGTATAAAGATTAAAATATATTTGTCGTACGTGGGTATAATTTTATTCATGTTTATAGCTTTTGTTATCCTTTTTTATGCTTGGTTTGAAAAAAACTTGATTGACCAGATGAAAGAGGACAACCTTCGCTTTGCAAGACTTATAGAATTTGTTATTACAAGCCAGAACAAGAACACAGTTAATTTGAAACCATTTGAATCGTATTTTGAAAGTTTAGAGTCAAAAATTTTGCAGGACTATATTATAATTGTCAGTAATGATGGTGCGATAGAATATTCAAATAAAGAGCTGGACATTGAAGCAAGAGTAAAGATAATGAAACTTTTTGACGAAAATAAAGATGCTCAATACGGATTTGAGATAGGCAGCATTAGGGAAAAGCCCTGTCTGTTCACCATATACAGTGGAAAATCAAAAAGTGTTTTTGTAATTATTATTACTGATCTTGCAAGGATTTTGAACTTTGAAAGAAGATTTTTCCTTCTCATTTTGCAAACAGCAGGACTCAGCTGTTTATTTGCTGCAACTGTGGCCATTTTTATATCTCGTAGAATGATTGGAGGACTTTTGCGCCTTAAAGAAGCAATAGAACAGGCTTCTCAGATGAGGTTTAACAAAAAGGTTGAAGTAATTTCAAAAGACGAAATTGGCTTAATTGCTACCGAATTTAACAGACTTATCGAAAAGATTGATGAATACAATCAAGCACAGATAAGGTTTTTACAAAATATTTCTCATGAACTCAAGACTCCTCTTACTTCAGTGCGTGGATACGCCGAGATGCTAAAAGAGGGAATTTTAGATAAAAGCAAGATGGAATCAGCTGCAGATAAAATAATTTGGCATGTTGACAGATTGAAAAGTTTAATAAACCAGATTATTGACCTCACAAAGATTGAATCTATTGAAAACTATTTTAATTTCGAAAAAAGTATGCTTGAAGAGGTCATTTTTGAAGCTATTTTAGAAAATGAAGGCTATTTACTTTCTAAGACAGTAGATATTGAATTTGCTCCGCAGACAAGGACGTATGTCCAATGCGACAAACACAGACTAAAAGAAGCTTTTTCAAATATTATCTCAAACTGCATAAAATATGCGAACAATAAGGTTACAATTGAAATAAAATCTGAAAAAGATAAATTTGAGGTAACAATTGAGGATGACGGAGAGGGTTTTGGGCAAGGAGAAATTGATAAAATCTTTGAAAGATTTTATAAAGGGAAAAGGGGCGAAAGTGGACTTGGTCTTTCAATTGCAAAAGCTATATTCGAAAAACATGGGTTTATTATAGAAGCTGAAAACAAAATAACCAAAGGCGCCCGCTTTAAGATAAAAGGAAAAATCTACAAAGAGCAGTAAGTTTTTTAGCTTACTGCTCTTTTTAATAGCAAAAATTCTTCTTCTAAAAATAAACCATTTTTAACCATATCAGAAATAATGCTCAGTGCTGTAGATTGGGGCAGTCCTCTGCGGTAAGGTCTATCCTCTATTAAAGCCTGATAGACATCACAAATGCCTACTATTCTGTCTAAAAGTGAGAGTCCATCTTTTCCAAGTTTTTCGGGATAACCACTTGAGTCTGCTCTCTCGTGGTGATTTCCTGCCCAGTTAGCTATGTCATCTTTGAAGGCAGGAATTTGAGAAAGAATCAATTTTGTATAGTAAGGATGGGATTTTATAATATAAAACTCCTCTTTTGTAAGCTTTCCTTCTTTGTTGAGAATTTCATTTGGAACAACCATTTTGCCAATATCATGAAGGTAACCTGCGATTTTAAGTTTATTTGACATCTCACTATCCAGTTCCATTGTTTTAGCAATTGTATAAACCGTTTGTGAAACTCCTTGGGAATGAATATGAGTAAAGAAGCTTTTGTTGTCAATAAGCAAAGATATTGCTTCAGAGAACTTTAGCATCTGCTCTATATCAAAATAAACCTCGTCTTCAGGTGATAAAGCCATGACAATGTGCCTCAAGTGAGGGTTATAAAGGTCCAACCAGAATTTATCTGTTTGAGCAATTTCTAAAAAAGCTTCAACAATGATAGGATTAAAAAGCACACCTTTCTTTTTCAACACCCAATTTGTTATCTCCTCAATCTGTTGATAATATGGTTTTGAAAAATCTAAGGTGATATCAATCTGGTCAGCAAGATTTATAATCTGAGAAGCAAATGGTGTGACCAAGTGGTCATATCCAAATGCACCAGATCCGTTATAAAACTCATGATGATATTTTATAAACTCAGCAATATCTTTATCTAAAGGAAGTTTTTGCAAAAATTCATAGCCAAGTAGACAGTGGTTTTTGGCAAGGTTTGGGTCAATATGGGATGTAATGAATTTTTTATCGGCAACTGTTATTCCTATGTCGTGAAAAAAAGCTGCATAGTATATCTTCTTTTTTTCAACAGGTTTAAGTCCTAAAAGGTTTGAAAGCTGCAAAGAGATATATGTAACTTTTGGCGCATGTTCTCTTCTTCCTTGAGCTATATCGATAAGATGTGAAATAGCTGAAAGAAGATTTCCAACACTAATCTTCATAGGAAAAATCAACCACCTTTTTAAAAAGCACTGTCTTTCGTAACCTTATTATAACTCAAAAGCTAAAAAATTTTTTGACAAAGTTTTTAAAATCTCTACTTCATTTTTTATATAAGACTTTGTACAACTGAAAAGTAATTTGGGTAGCAAAAATCTCTTTGAACAATATAATGTATTAAAAGCACAAACTGGGGTATAAAGGAGGGAATAAAGTTAAAATGGACTTAACAAAGTTTGCATATGATGCGCCTTATCCAGAACCTAAGGTAGAAGAGCCCAACAGGCACTATGCAGAGATTCTGCTTGATGACTATGCAGGATACGCAAGTGAGTTTACCGCAATCGCTCTATATTCGTATCAGCATTTTATAAGCGACGTAAAACACAGAGATTTTGCAGACCTCATAATTGGTATTGCCCAGGTTGAAATGAAACACTTGGACCTTCTTGGCACCACAATTTATCTGCTTGGTGCACTGCCAAAATACAGAGGCTCTTACACAACCTATGGACAGTACTGGAACGGATACTTTGTAAACTACGATAAAGATTTAAAAGATATGATAAAGATTGATATCCAATCCGAGAAAGAGGCTATCAAGAATTACAAGAGACACATTGAAATGATAGATGATAGGTACATCAAAAAGCTGCTTGAAAGGATAATTTTGGATGAGGAGAAACACATAAAATTGTTAAAAGATTATCTTGATAGAAAGTTTTGATTTGTGGGTATTAAATAAATAACAAAAGAAGTACAATATACTGAGGAGGGAAATTTAGTATGCAAGAAAAATATGTGTGCGGTATTTGCGGCTATGAGATTGTAGATTTAAATTCCCCGTGTCCATACTGTGGTGCTGAACCAAACCATTTTGTTAGGGCGGATGAAGTTGATGTTGAGCTAATAAAAAAAATCTATCAAGAAGGCGGGGCAACTTATTAAAATTTCTCTTGCAAACCGCCTTTTTTTATTATAAAATTATAAAGTCGTTGTGTGGGTGAAAAATAATGTTCATATGTTGCGATGAGGCAAAAGGTTGCTGCAAGGTGCAAAGTCACTTTGCAGGGAATTTTTGCTGAGTATGTCTTGTCCTTTGAGACGGGCGACACGGGGAAGGTGTGAAAGAATATTTCATGCCCGGTGTTTTTATGCCCGAAAAGGAAAAACTCCGGGTATTTTTATATAAAGGTTGTGGACACACACGGCCAAGTTGCAAAGTTCCCCTGTCGCAAATTGCTTGAAAGATCTTAGAATCACATTATTTTAGAGGAGGGGAATGTATGTCAAAAGCACAGAGAATGCGAATTAAGCTGAAATCATTTGATTACAAGCTGTTAGAACAGTCAGCAAAAAAGATAGTTGAGACAGCTAAAAACACAGGGGCAGAGGTATCGGGTCCAGTTCCGCTGCCGACAGACAGAGAGGTAATTACAATTATCAGAGCTCCGCACAAGTACAAAGATTCACGTGAACAGTTTGAGATCAAAACTCACAAAAGACTTATTGATATAATCAAGCCCACACAAAAAACTGTAGACGCACTAATGCGTGTTGAACTTCCAGCAGGTGTAGACATCGAGATCAAGCTGAAGGAGGTGTAAATGTAAATGACAAAAGGGATACTTGGCAAGAAAATAGGTATGACCCAGATATTTGATGAAGCAGGAAGAGCAATACCTGTTACTGTGATTGAGGCAGGGCCATGTGTTGTTGTTCAGAAAAAAACTGTTGAAAAAGATGGTTATTCTGCAATTCAAGTTGGTTTTGAGGATATAAAAGAAAGCAAGCTCAATAAACCATTAAGAGGTCATTTTGCAAAGCATGGGGTAAAACCAAAAAGATTTTTGAGAGAACTGAGACTTAAAGACGCAGATAAGTATGAAGTTGGTCAGGAGATAAGAGTTGATATTTTCCAGCCGGGCGAAAGAGTAGATGTTACAGGTATTTCAAAGGCAAAAGGGTTCCAGGGCGTTATCAAAAGACATGGTCAGCAAAGAGGTCCAATGAGCCATGGTTCCATGTATCACAGAAGAGTTGGTTCAATGGGTTCAAATACATTCCCAGCAAGAACATTCCCTGGTAAGAAAATGCCTGGTAGAATGGGCGGTGAAAGGGTTACAGTTTTGAATTTGCAGGTTGTAAAGGTTGACCCAGACAGAAACTTGCTTCTTGTTAAAGGAAGTGTTCCAGGAAATAAGAATTCGCTTTTAATCATCAGAGATTCTGTCAAAAGCAAATAAGCTTTAAGTTTTAGGAAGGAGGAAACAGAATGGCAAAGGTGCCGGTTTACAATATAGAAGGACAGCAGATTGGAGAGATTGAGCTAAATGACTCAATCTTCAATGTGCCGATAAATAATCATGTTTTGCACCAAGCTGTTGTTGCACACTTGGCGAATAGGCGTCAAGGAACATTTGCTGCAAAGACAAGAGCTGAGGTTCGCGGTGGTGGAAGAAAACCTTGGAGACAAAAAGGAACAGGTAGGGCAAGACAAGGATCTATCAGAGCTCCAACATGGAGAAAAGGTGGGGTTGTATTTGCTAAAAAGCCAAGAGATTTCTCAATAGAATTGCCAAAGAAGGTAAAGAGACTTGCTCTCAAGTGTGCACTGTCGTCAAAGGTAAAAGAAAACAATCTTATTGTGCTTGACAGATGGGATATGAACCAGTACAAGACAAAAGAGGTTTTAAGAGTTTTGAAGAACTTAGGGCTTGAAAACCAAAAAGCACTAATTGTCATTCCAGAGAAGAATGAGTATTTGCAAAAATCAACAAAGAATATTCCTGAGGTAAAAACTTTGCAGGTTGGCAACTTAAATGTATTTGACATACTCAAATATGACAAGTTTGTCATCCTCCAGGATGCTGTGAAGAAAGTTGAGGAGGTGTACGCATAACATGTTGCCAGAAGAAATAATCAAAAGACCTATAATTACAGAAAAGAGTATGAGCATGATTCCACAGAAAAAATACACATTTGAGGTTGACAGAAGGGCAAACAAGATTGAGATAAAGAAAGCTGTTGAACAGCTATTTGGTGTTGAGGTTGAAAAAGTATGGACTATGAATGTAAAACCAAAGAGAAAAAGAGTTGGAAGATTTGAAGGAAGAACAAAGGCATGGAAAAAAGCGATTGTAAAGTTAACAGATAGAAGCAAAACAATAGAGTTTTTCGACAGCTTAATCTAACACTAATATAAATGCTGAGTTTAAGGAGGGAAACAAAGGTGGGTATAATAGTCTATAAACCTACATCTCCAGGACGAAGAAATGCATCGGTTCTAAACTACAAAGAAATTATTACCAAAACCGAACCTGAAAAATCATTAGTGTTTACAGAAAAGAAATGGGCAGGTAGAAACAACCAAGGTAGAATAACTGTTCGTCACAGAGGTGGCGGTCATAAAAAGAAAATAAGAATTGTAGACTTCAAAAGAGATAAAGATGGAATCCCTGCGAAGGTTGAGGCAATTGAATATGATCCAAACAGAACAGCTTTTCTGGCACTTTTGTGCTATGCTGATGGTGAAAGAAGATATATCATAGCACCTGAAGGTTTAAAAGTTGGCGACACTGTTATGTCTGGACCAGATGCGGATATTAAGGTGGGAAATGCACTACCGCTTAAAAACATTCCTGTTGGTACAATGATACACAACATAGAGCTTATGCCGGGAAAAGGAGGACAGCTTTGCCGTTCAGCAGGTAGTGTTGCTCAGCTTATGGCAAAAGAAGGGAAATATGCGCTGATAAAACTTCCGTCCGGTGAGCTCAGGTATGTGAGCCAAGAATGCAGAGCTACAATTGGTCAGGTTGGTAACTTGGACCATGAAAATGTCAGAATAGGAAAAGCAGGCCGCAAAAGATGGATGGGTATCAGACCAACTGTTAGAGGTTCTGCAATGAACCCAGTTGACCATCCGCATGGTGGTGGTGAGGGTAAAGCACCGATTGGTCATCCAGGACCACTTACACCATGGGGTAAACCAACACTTGGTTACAAGACCAGAAAGAAAAACAAACCTTCAGACAAGTTTATTGTCAAGAGAAGAAAATAAGATGTGCGCTTGATTCTAAATATATAAAGATTGCTTGAGGAGGGATTGAGTGTGGGAAGGTCTTTGAAGAAAGGTCCATACTGTGACCCAAAACTCTTAAAGAAAATTGAAAAGATGAACCAAAACAACGAAAAAAAGGTTATTAAAACATGGTCAAGAAGGTCAACAATATTACCACAGATGGTTGGGCATACAATAGCTGTATATGATGGCAGAAAGCATGTTCCTGTATATATAACCGAAGAGATGGTTGGACACAAACTTGGTGAGTTTGCTCCGACAAGAACTTTCAAAGGGCATGGGCATCACACTGAAAGGTCAACAGCTTTGAAATAAAGCTTGAAAAGCTTATGTAAAACTCAGTTTAATTGTGATTTAGAAGGGAGGAGAAGCTATTGGAAAAGACAACAAATACAGAGGTAAAGAAGGCAACAGCGACATTGAGATATGCTATGATATCTCCACGAAAGGTTAGAGTTGTAATTGACCTTATTAGAAATAAGCCTGTGAACGAAGCATTGAATATTTTAAAATTTTTACCTAAAAGGGCAGCAAGAATAGTAGAAAAGCTTGTTAAAAGCGCAATTGCAAATGCAGAGAATAATCATAATATGAATGTTGATAAGCTCTATATAGCAGAAATTTATGCAAATGGTGGGCCAATGCTCAAAAGAATTAGACCAAGAGCACAGGGAAGGGCATTTTTAATAAGAAAAAGAACAAGCCATATTACAGTTGTCCTCAAAGAAAGAGAGTAACTTTTAAGAAGGAGGGAAATAAATGGGTCAAAAAGTTCATCCAAAGGGGTTTAGGATTGGAATTATTAGAGACTGGGATTCAAGATGGTTTGCAAATGACAAGGATTTTCAAAAATATGTTCTTGAAGACTATAAAATCAGACGTCACATAAAAGAAAAGCTCTACCATGCAGGTATTTCGAGAATAGAGATAGAAAGGGCAGCAAAGAGAGTAAAGGTTATTATCCACACAGCAAAACCAGGTATCGTTATTGGAAGAGCAGGTTCTGGTGTAGAAGCTCTCAGAAAAGAGCTTGAAAAATTAACAGGTGGAAAGACAATATCACTTGATATAAAAGAGATTAAAGTACCAGAGCTTGACGCTCAGCTTGTTGCTGAAAACATTGCTGCTCAGCTTGAAAAGAGAGTTTCATTCAGAAAAGCTATGAAACAGGCGATGGCAAGAGCTTTGAGAAGCGGCGCAAAAGGTATCAAAACAATGGTATCTGGACGACTTGGCGGTGCTGACATTGCAAGAACAGAGTGGTACAAGGAAGGAAGAATTCCTCTTCAGACTCTCAGAGCAGATATCGACTACGGTTTTGCAGAAGCTCATACAACATATGGTAGAATTGGTGTAAAGACATGGATATACAAAGGTGATATTCTTCCACAGAAAGCAGCAGCTTCTGAAAAAGGAGGAGATAAGTAATGCTTATGCCAAAGCGTGTTAAGTGGAGAAAACAGCAAAGAGGTAGAATGAAAGGGAAAGCTACAAGAGGTAACTTTGTTGCGTATGGTGATTTTGGTATTATGGCACTTGAACCTGGCTGGATTACAAGCAACCAGATTGAGGCAGCCAGAGTTGCAATAGCAAGGCACATCAAAAGAGGCGGAAAAGTGTGGATAAAGATATTCCCTGATAAGCCTGTTACAAGAAAACCCGCAGAAACTCGTATGGGTTCTGGTAAAGGTTCGCCTGAGTATTGGGTTGCAGTTGTAAAGCCTGGCAGAGTGATGTTTGAAGTTGGCGGTGTTGATGAAGAGGTTGCAAAAGAGGCTTTGAGGCTTGCAATACACAAACTGCCTATCAAATGCAAGATTGTTTCAAGAGAAGAAGCTAAAGTGGGTGGTGAGGCAAATGAAGGCGTCTAAGATTAGAGAGATGACAACACAAGAACTTCATAATGAACTTAAGAAGTTAAAGAGGGAACTTTTCAATTTGAGGTTCCAGCTTGCAACAAATCAACTTGAAAACCCAATGAGAATTCGAGAGGTAAAAAGAACAATTGCAAGAATAAAAACAATAATGAGAGAAAGAGAACTTGAACAAGAAAGAGCAAATAAAAATGTAAAATAAGGCAGAATTAAGTGGGGAGGGAATGTAAGTGGAGCAAAAAAGAGGAATGAGAAAAACAAGAGTTGGTGTTGTTGTAAGTGACAAAATGGACAAAACAGTAGTAGTTGCAGTTGAGAGGCATGTTCAGCATCCTCTTTATAAAAAGACTATAAAGAGAACAACAAAGTTCAAAGCTCATGATGAGAACAATGAGTGCAGAGTTGGAGATAAGGTTTTGATTATGGAGACAAGACCACTTTCTAAAGAAAAAAGATGGAGAGTTGTTCAAATCTTGGAAAGGGCAAAATAATAATTAAATACAGCTTAGCTTTTTAAAGGAGGGGAAATGAAAGATGATCCAACCACAGTCAAGGCTGAAGGTTGCTGACAACACAGGTGCAAAAGAAGTAATGTGTATAAGAGTTTTAGGTGGTTCTAATAGAAAGTTTGCAAATATAGGAGATGTAATAGTTTGTTCTGTCAAAGATGCAACACCAGGTGGCGTTGTAAAGAAAGGTGACGTTGTAAAAGCAGTTATTGTCAGGACACGCAAAGGTGTAAGAAGAGAGGACGGGACATATATAAGATTTGATGATAATGCTGCAGTGTTAATAAGAGAAGATGGAACTCCAAGAGGAACACGTATTTTTGGACCTGTTGCAAGAGAGCTTCGTGACAAGGATTTTATGAAGATAGTATCTCTTGCACCAGAAGTTCTATAAGCTATTTTGAGGAGGGAAGGTTATGCCAAACAAGGTTCATGTAAAAAAAGGGGATACTGTTGTAGTTATCTCAGGTAAATATAAAGGCAAACAAGGCAGGGTACTTACAGTATTGCCAAAAGATAAAAAAGTTGTAGTTGAAGGTGTTAACATAGTTAAAAAGCATGTAAGACCAAATCCCAAAATGCCACAGGGTGGTATAATAACTCAAGAAGCGCCTATTTGGGCGTGCAAGGTAATGCTTGTATGTCCAAAGTGTGGCAAACCAACAAGGATTGGTCACAGGTTTATCCAAGAAGGTGAAGAGGAAAGAAAAGTCAGAACATGCAAAAAATGCGGTGAGATAATTGACTAATTGGCAAAGTGAAGGGAGGTAAATTGTTTATGGCACCAAGACTCAAAGAAAAGTATTTTCAAGAAGTTGTTCCTGCTATGATGCAAAAGTTTGGATACAAAAATGTTATGCAAGTTCCAAGACTTGCAAAGATTGTTGTAAATATTGGACTTGGAGAAGGGAAAGACAATCCTAAGGCTTTGGAAGCTGCGGTAAATGATTTGATGGCAATTACTGGGCAAAAACCAGTGGTTACACGTGCTAAAAAGTCTATAGCAAACTTCAAGCTCAGAAAAGGAATGCCAATAGGTTGCATGGTAACGTTAAGAGGCGATAGAATGTATGAATTTTTAGATAAGATGATAAATCTTGCTCTTCCAAGAGTGAGGGACTTTAGAGGTGTGTCAGATAAATCTTTTGATGGTCGAGGAAATTATTCGATAGGGTTTAAAGAACAGCTTGTTTTTCCTGAGATTGATTATGACAAGGTAGATAAGATAAGAGGACTTGAAGTTACTATTGTAACCTCAGCAAAGACTGACGAAGAAGCTAAAGAGCTTTTGAGACTTTTAGGAATGCCATTTGCAAGTTAAGAAATGAAAGAGGAGGTATATTAATGGCAAGGAAAGCTCTTATTATAAAACAGCAAAGACCTCAAAAGTTCTCTACAAGGTATTACAATAGGTGTAAGATATGCGGAAGACCAAGAGCGTATTTAAGAAAGTTTGGTGTTTGCAGACTGTGCTTTAGAAAGCTTGCTCATAATGGAGAGATACCGGGTGTTAAGAAAGCGAGCTGGTAATTTTTTAATTCGGAAGGAGGTAATAAGATGTACGTAATAGACCCGATTGCAGATATGCTTACACGTATAAGAAATGCAAATAATGCTCGCCATGAAATAGTAGACATTCCAGCATCCAAAATGAAAAAAGCAATTGCCCAAATTCTGTTAGAAGAAGGATTTATAAAAGATTATGAGATAATTGATGATGGCAAGAATGGTATTATAAGAATTAGGTTAAAATATGGTCCTAATAAAGAAAGAGCAATAACAGGGCTGAAGAGAATATCAAAGCCTGGAAGAAGAGTATATGCTGGCAAAGATGAGCTTCCAAGAGTGTTAGGTGGACTTGGTATTGCAATCATTTCTACATCAAAAGGAATAATGACAGATAAAAAGGCAAGAAAAGAAGGAGTTGGCGGAGAGGTTCTCTGCTATGTGTGGTAATAACACTTTATTTTTGTTGGAGGTGAAATGATGTCAAGAATAGGTAGAAAACCTATTGATATACCCAGCGGTGTTGATGTCAAGATAGATGGCAATGTCATCACAGTAAAAGGACCAAAAGGGACACTTACAAGAGAAATACATCCTGAAATGATTGTTAAGATAGAAAACAATCAGATAATTGTTCAAAGACCTTCTGATGAGAGGTTCCACAAAGCTCTGCATGGTCTTACTCGCACACTTATTGCAAACATGGTAGAAGGAGTAACAAAAGGTTATGAAAAAGTATTAGAAGTTGTCGGAATAGGTTACAGAGCTCAAAAACAGGGCAAGAAACTTGTACTCAATGTTGGATATTCACACCCTGTTGAGATTGAAGAGCCTGCTGGCATTACTATTGAAGTTCCGGATCAGAACAGAATAATAGTAAAAGGGATTGATAAACAACAGGTTGGAAACTTTGCTGCAAATATAAGAAAAGTGAGAGAGCCTGATCCATATCTTGGAAAGGGCATTAAATATGCTGATGAAGTTTTAAGACTTAAAGAAGGAAAAGCCGGCAAAGGCGGTAAGAAATAGAGGGGAGTGATTGGGCTTGTATAAAAAGGTGAATAGAAATGAAAAGAGGCTTATAAGACACAAAAGAATTAGAAAAAAGGTTTTTGGTACAAGTGAAAGACCTCGTCTTTGTGTTTACAAAAGCTTGAAATATATTTATGCTCAAATAATCGACGATGAAAAAGGTCACACACTTGTTGCAGCATCATCGCTTGAGCCTGAAATCAAGTCAAGACTATCTTCAACAAAATCTATCGAGGCAGCTGAGTATGTAGGTAAAGTAATAGCTGAAAGGGCAAAAGAAAAGGGAATTACAAAGGTTGTGTTTGATAGAGGTGGTTATCCATATCATGGAAGAGTAAAAGCGCTTGCTGAAGCGGCAAGGCAAGGCGGTCTTGAGTTCTAATTTTAAAGGAGGGATATGGCTTGGCGCAAAAGAGAATTGATCCAAAGGGATTGGATTTGAAAGAAAGAGTTGTAAACATCAACAGAGTTGCAAAGGTTGTAAAGGGTGGAAAGAGATTGAAGTTTTCTGCTATTGTAGTTGTTGGTGATGAAAATGGTCATGTTGGTGCAGGGCATGGGAAAGCTGCGGAAATTCCAGATGCTATCAGAAAAGCTATTGAGGATGCAAAGAAGCATCTGATTGAGGTGCCAATAGTTGGAACTACAATTCCGCACGAAGCAATAGGTGATTTTGGAGCGTCAAAGGTTTTAATTAAGCCTGCTCCAGAGGGTACTGGTGTTATTGCAGGTGGTGCTGTGAGAGCTGTATGTGAGCTTGCTGGAATAAAAGATATAAGAACAAAGAGTCTTGGCTCTAATAATCCTGCGAATGTTGTTCATGCAACAATTGAGGCATTAAAACAGCTCAGACGTCCAGAAGAGGTTGCAAGAATTAGAGGAAAGACATTAGAAGAGATACTCAAGTAAAAAGGAGGGAACTTTTTGCTATGAAACTTTATGAACTAAAACCCGCACCAGGTTCTAAGAAAAGCAGAAAAAGAGTAGGCCGTGGAGAGAGCTCTGGTCACGGTAAGACTTCAACAAGAGGTCACAAAGGGCAATGGGCACGTTCTGGCGGTGGCGTTAGACCTGGTTTTGAAGGCGGGCAGATGCCACTTACCAGAAGAATTCCTAAGAGGGGCTTTAAAAATATCAATAAAAAGGTGTATACTGAAGTTAATGTAGAAAAGCTTGAGAGGTTTGACAATGACACTGTAATCACACCTGAACTTCTTTTAAAAGAAAGGGTTATAAGCAAGATAGAAAAAGATGGGGTAAAGATACTTGGAAGAGGAGAGCTAACAAAGAGACTGATAGTGAGAGTGCAGAAAATTTCAGAGGGTGCAAGGAAGAAGATAGAAGCTGCTGGAGGAAAGGTAGAGGTGATTTAAAGTGTTTGAAACTATAAAGAACGCGTGGAGGCTGCCCGACCTTCGAAGAAAGATTCTGTTTACACTTTTCATGATACTTGTCTTCAGACTGGGGGCGTTTATCCCAGTCCCCTATATTGATAGGGATGCTTTGGCAAAGGTTATAAACGACCTTACAATGCTTGGCTTTTTTGATGTTGTTGCAGGTGGAACATTTAAAAATATGAGTATATTTGCGATGAGTGTAACTCCATACATTAACTCTTCAATCATTATGCAGCTTTTGACAATTGCTATACCTGCACTTGAAGAGCTTGCAAAACAGGGCGAAGAAGGTAGAAAAAAACTTGCTGAGTGGACACGATATGGAACTGCTATCTTGGCGTTTATTCAGGCGGTTGGTATCTATTTTGGGCTTAAAAATGCAAGTGGGCTTACTGGCGGTGTTCCTGTTATTACAGCTCAAGGTCAGGGATTTTTAGGTTTTATCACCATAACTATTGCTCTTACTGCTGGAACTGTATTTTTGATGTGGATTGGTGAACAGATAACAGAAAATGGTATAGGAAATGGTATTTCGCTTTTGATATTTGCAGGTATTATTTCAAGAATTCCAAACGGAGCAGTATCTCTTTGGAACTATGTTGCAAAGCTAAATGAGTTTTCGCTCACAAGTATTATTGGCGTAATTCTGTTTATAGTAATGGCACTTGCAATTATTGTGTTCATCATTGTTATTCAGGAAGGTGAAAGAAGAATACCTGTACAATATGCAAAGAGGGTAGTTGGACGAAGAGTTTACGGTGGGCAGAGTACACATATTCCTATTAAGGTCAATATTGCTGGTGTTATTCCTATAATCTTTGCAATTTCGCTTGTTATGCTTCCAACAACAATTGCTCAATTTTTCCCAAATTCAGGGTTTTATAAATTTGTAAAAGCATACTTTTCATCAGGTTCGTTCTGGTATACATTCTTCTATGCACTGTTCATAATAGGGTTTACTTATTTTTACACAGCAATTGTATTCAATCCTGTTGAGATTGCTAACAATTTGAAAAACAACGGAGGGTTCATCCCAGGTATCAGACCTGGCAAACCAACTGTAGATTTTATAACAAGAGTGCTTTCAAAAGTTACGTTTGCTGGTGCGCTGTTTTTAGCATTCATTGCCATTTTGCCAACCTTGGTTGGAATCATGTTCAAGCACCAACTTAACATATACTTTGGTGGAACAAGCTTGCTGATTGTTGTTGGTGTTGCACTTGAGACAATAAGGCAGATGGAAGCTCAGATGCTAATGCGTCACTACAAAGGTTTCTTGAGCTAAAAAAAGTAGATTATTGTTAGTGTGGAGGTATAGTAAACATGAGACTTATACTTTTAGGTGCACCGGGTGCTGGTAAGGGTACTCAGGCAGAATATTTGAGCAAGAGATTCTCAATACCTCATATCTCAACAGGTGACATTTTAAGAGAAAATGTAAAGAATGAAACAGAGCTTGGGAAAAAAGCAAAAGAATATATGGACAAAGGCCTTTTGGTTCCAGACGAGATAGTGATTGAGATTGTTAAGGACAGACTTTCAAAAGAAGACTGCAAAAATGGATTTTTGCTTGATGGTTTTCCACGCACTATTGCCCAGGCAGAGGCCCTTGATAAGGTATTAGAAGAGCTTGGACAGAAGATTGACAAGGTTTTGAACATTGAAGTTCCAGACGAAAAGATTTTAGAGAGAATGTCTGGGCGAAGGATTTGTAAAAACTGTGGTGCAAGCTTTCATGTCATTTACAGGCCACCACAAAAAGAAGGTGTATGTGATGTATGTGGTGGAGAGCTTTATCAAAGAGAAGATGATAAAGAAGAAACTGTCAAAAAGAGACTGGAAGTTTATCATGCACAGACACAGCCACTGATTGATTATTATAAAGCAAAGGGCTTACTTGTTGTGGCTTACGGGCAGGAAGAAATAGCCGATACAACAAAAGAGGTTTTAAAAGCGCTTGGCATAGAATAAGGAGCAAAGACCAGAAATGATTACAATAAAATCAGAAGCTGAGCTTGACTCAATGAGAGCAGCTGGCAGAATTGTTGCTATGGTTTTAAAAGAATTAGAAAAATTAATACAACCAGGTATTACTACAAAAGAACTTGATGAATTTGCTGAAGAGTATATAATTAAAAATGGCGGGATACCATCATTTAAGGGACTGTATGGGTATCCTGCCTCCATATGTACCTCAGTCAATGACGAGGTAGTTCATGGAATTCCAGGTATGAGAAGGCTGGAAGATGGAGATATTATCAGTATAGACGTAGGAGTTTGTGTTGACGGACTTCATGCTGATGCTGCAAGGACCTTTGCTGTTGGAAAAATTTCCGATACAGCAAGGTTTTTGATAAAGGTTACAGAAGAAAGCTTTTTTGAAGGTATTAAAAACGCGGTTGCTGGCAAGAGAGTAGGAGATATTTCAAATAGTATACAAAGATATGTTGAAAGCCGTGGCTTCAGTGTTGTGAGGGATTTGGTGGGGCATGGAATAGGTAGAAAATTTCATGAGTCACCTCAGGTCCCTAACTTTGGCAAGGCTGGAGTTGGGATAAGGCTTATCAAGAACATGACCTTGGCGGTTGAACCTATGGTAAATGAGGGAAGTTACAAGGTGTATACTGACAAGGACGGTTGGACTGTAAAGACGCTCGATGGTAAGCTCTCTGCTCATTATGAAAATACCATAATCGTAACTGAGGGCTTGCCAGAGATAATTACATTATGAGGTGTTAATAAAGATGGATCTTCAAATAGGGCAGATTGTTCTGTCCAAAATGGGAAGAGATAAAAACAGGTTCTTTATTATATTTGACATAACCGACGATGGTTATGTGTATCTTGTAGATGGGAAATTGAGAAAGATTAAAAAGCCCAAGAAGAAAAAGATAAAACACATAGCACCCACAAAGTTTGTCTCAGAAGAGATAAAAGAAAAGATACTCAAGAAAAAACTTACTGATGCAGAGGTTGCAAAAGTGATAGAGGAATTTGAGAATAGAAAAGAGTAGGGGGTTGATAAGCCTTGTCCAAGGAGGATGTAATTGAATTAGAAGGGACTGTGGTTGAGGCACTGCCAAACGCAATGTTTCAGGTCCAGCTTGATAATGGGCACAAAGTCCTTGCCCATGTGTCAGGAAAACTTAGAATGAACTTTATAAGAATACTTCCGGGTGATAGGGTAGTTGTTCAGCTATCACCGTATGATTTGACACGAGGTAGAATTGTGTGGAGGTCAAAATAAATTCTCTTTGAAAAAGGAGGAATAGAATAGAAATGAAGGTCAGACCATCTGTGAAACCAATATGTGAAAAGTGCAAGGTTATCAAAAGAAAAGGTAAGATAAGAATAATCTGCGAAAATCCAAAGCACAAACAAAGACAAGGTTAATTTATTGGGAGGTGAATTTTTAGAATGGCACGAATTGCAGGTGTAGATTTACCAAGAGAAAAGAGAGTGGAGATAGCTCTGACATATATATTCGGGATTGGTCTTTCAAGGTCAAAACAGATTTTAAGGGATACTGGGGTTGATCCAAACAAAAGAGTAAAAGACCTCACTGACGATGAGGTAGCTAAAATCAGAGACTATATAGACAAGAATTTCAAGGTTGAAGGTGAACTGAGGGCTGAAATTGCAAGAAACATAAAGAGATTAATTGATATAAGATGTTACAGAGGTTTGAGACATTTAAGAGGTCTTCCTGTTCGTGGTCAGAGGACAAGAACAAATGCAAGAACAAGAAAAGGTCCAAGAAAAACTGTTGGTGTCATGAGAAAGAAATCATAAGAAGGAGGAGTAAGTTGATATGGCAAGACCAGCGAGAAGAACTGTCAGACGTTCAGAGAGAAAGAATGTTGAAAAAGGTATTGCACACATTCATTCAACATTCAATAATACAATTGTTACAATTACTGATCCATCGGGCAATGCAATTGCATGGGCAAGTGCAGGAACATGTGGCTTTTCAGGAACTAAAAAGGGCACACCGTTTGCTGCTCAGCTTGCGGCTGAAAAGGCAGCAAAGATGGCAATGGACCACGGTATGAGAACTGTTGAAGTTTATGTAAAAGGACCGGGTGCAGGCAGAGAAGCTGCAATACGAGCTCTTCAGGCAGCAGGGCTTGAAGTAACACTTATAAAGGATGTTACTCCAATTCCGCACAACGGTTGCAGACCGCCAAAGAGAAGAAGAGTATAAAATTTTAGAGGAGGTGCTTTGTCTTGTCAAAATACATTGGACCAGACTGCAGACTGTGCAGAAGAGAAGGAATGAAATTATTCTTAAAAGGTGATAGATGTTATACCGAAAAGTGTGCGTTTGCAAGAAGACCATACCCACCAGGTCAGCATGGTCAGGAAAGAAAGAAGCTTTCTGAATACGGTATGCAGCTGAGAGAAAAACAGAAAGTAAAAAGAATTTATGGTGTTTTAGAGACACAGTTCAGAAGATATTTCGAAATGGCTGAAAAGATGAAAGGTATCGCAGGTGAAAATCTTTTGTCATTACTTGAAAGAAGACTTGATAATGTCGTTTACAGACTTGGATTTGCTTCTTCACGTGGCGAGGCAAGACTTTTAGTATCACATGCTCATTTTAAGGTAAATGGGAGAACTGTGAATATTCCATCTTATCTTGTAAAGGTTGGAGATGTAATAGAGGTTGACGAGAGAAGCAAATCTAAGACAAGATTTGTTGAGATAAAAGAAAAGTATGCAAAAAAGCCTTCTCCAAAGTGGCTTGATAAGGACGCTGAGAACCTTGTAGGAAAGGTAATAGCTCTTCCAACAAGAGAAGATATTGACATGCCAATTAGAGAGCACCTGATAGTAGAGCTTTATTCCAAGTAATAAATGCCCTCACAAGATGCGTGTATGGTGTATTATTTTTAAGGAGGGTATATCAAGTTGATAGAATTTCAAAAACCAACAATAAGGTGTGAAGAGCTGAGCCCAGACAATAAATACGGGCGATATGTTATTGAGCCCCTGGAAAGAGGTTATGGTATAACAGTTGGCAATGCACTCAGGAGAACACTTTTGTCGTCGCTACCTGGTGCAGCAGTTACAGCAGTTAAGATTGATGGGGTTTTACATGAGTTTTCAACAATTCCAGGGGTCTTAGAAGATGTACCAGAAATAATTCTCAATTTGAAAGGTTTGGCTATAAAGATGTCATCCCCAGGGCCAAAGGTAATGTACATTGAGGCTCAGGGTGAGTGTGAAGTAAAAGCAAAAGATATAAAGGCAGATGCTGATATAGAGATTTGCAATCCAGACCATCATATTGCTACTCTTAACTCTGATGCAAGACTTTTTATGGAGATAACAGTAAGTCAAGGGAAAGGTTATGTTCCAGCTGAAAGAAACAAACAGCCAAACCAACCGATAGGTGTTATCCCTGTTGATTCAATTTATACGCCTGTTGTAAAAGTCAACTACAAGGTTGAAAATACAAGAGTTGGTCAGGTAACCGACTATGATAAGTTGACTATGGAGATATGGACAAACGGAACTATTCGTCCAGATGAGGCGCTAACCGTTGCCGCAAAGATTTTAATAGAGCATTTTAATCTGTTTACTGATCTTTCTAATATTCCTACAAAGATTGAGACAGTTGTAAAACAAGAGCCGCCGAAGAGAAATAAACTTTTAGATATGACCATAGAAGAGCTTGAGCTTTCAGTAAGGTCATACAACTGTCTTAAAAGAGCGGGGATAAACACAGTTGAGGACCTTGTCAACAAGACTGAAGAAGAGATGATGAAGGTAAGGAACTTGGGCAAAAAATCCTTAGAAGAGGTTATCCAAAAACTTCACAGTTTGGGACTTAGCCTCAAAAAGAGTGATAGCACGCCGAAGGAGGAGGAAGAAGAGAAATGAACAAATTAAGAAAACTCAAACGAGATACAGACCACAGACAGGCACTTATGAGAAACTTGGCAACATCTTTGTTCAAGCATGGTAGAATAATGACAACAGAAGCAAAGGCAAAGGATTTGAGAAGAATAGCTGAAAAGCTTATAACCATAGCTAAAAAAGGTGATCTTGCATCATATAGAAGAGTTTTAAGCTATTTGTATGAAGAAGATGTTGCATATGACTTGTTCCAGAAGATAGCTCCCAGATATCAAGGTAGAAATGGTGGTTATACAAGAATAATAAAGGTTGGACCACGCAAAGGCGACGGTGCTATGATGGTTTATATAGAGCTTGTGTAGGGTCAAAGAGGTATTTTCCTCTTTGGCCTTTTTGCTTTTGATCTACCATCTTTACATTAGAACAAAGATTTGCTATTTACAAAATTAATTGTGTGTGCTAATATAATTAGTGCTTTTTGATTGTTGCAAAAACGCTGCGGGATGGTGTAATGGTAGCACAGCTGACTCTGGATCAGCTTGTCTAGGTTCGAGTCCTAGTCCCGCAGCCAAAAAAGTGGCCCTATCGTCTAGAGGCCCAGGACACCGCCCTCTCACGGCGGAGACAGGGGTTCGAATCCCCTTAGGGCTACCAACTAAATAAAAAGCAATTCGTCTGCTCTCAAAATTTCGAGGACAAAAGAGGGCAGACGATTTTGTTATGTTTATAAAAGATAAAAAATATAAATTAATACCAGCTATATAAATGAGTACCTCCTCAAAAATGTTCAGTATGTTGTAGCTATTTTTATTCCTCTTACAACAATAGAAATTAAAAGATAATTAATTGAATTAATTAAGGAAGCATAAAGAAAGCTGTTTCTCACAAAAAATTAGAGAGATAGATTTTTTAATAGGCACTTCGTGCATTCTTACGTTGTATTAAATATTTTTTACACCTATTCGAGATTTTCTTGTTAATTTTAGTGGAAGTAGCTTTATTTTTGTGATATAATAAAATTACACAAGCAATAGTTTACACTATAGTTTACACAATAAATTAAGTTATTTGGAGCCGAAAATAGATGAAGATTATTTTTTCTAAACAGGCTCTTAAATTTTTAAGTCTACAAGATGCTAAAACAGCTAAAAGAATTATTGATGCGATTGAAAATAATTTGAGTGAAAAGCCTTTCAAGGGAGATATTAAAGTTTTAAAGGCTCGAGAAGAGTTGAGGCTACGTGTAAGGAATATGAGAGTAATATTTATGGTTAAAGATAATGAAGTACATATTTTGACAATCGGATATAGAGGAGATGTATATAAATGAGAAATCCCCGAGATGAACTTTATTCACTGATTGACAAGCTAACAACTGAAGATGTTATTAGCCTTTTACACTTAGTTAGGAGGATAGTCACTTCAGATGAAGAATTAACAGATGAAGAAATCCAACAAATAGAATTGGCAAAAGATGAGATTTCTAAAGGGGAAGGAATAGAAATAGAGGAAGTAAAGAAGATATTGCATCTAAATTCGCAGTAAAACTCAATAAGCATGGTTTTTTGAGAATATTTTTTTGTAATAAACCTCTTTACAAAAAGCGAAAAGCAATAATAGATGACAAGGAAAGACCATGTAGAATGAATGGTCTTTTTTTATTTTCCCAAACTATTGACAAAAATAACTTTAAGATGTTATTATAATATAAAAACCGAGTATACAAGTCGGAATTGGAGAGATATAAGATGTTCAGGTTATCTACAAAGGGAAGATATGGTGTCAGGGCAATGTTTGATTTAGCACTTCACTATGATGAAGGGCTTGTGTCACTCAAGAGCATAGCAGAGCGTCAGGAGATTTCAGAGCATTATTTAGAGCAGCTTATTGCAGCCTTGAAAAAAGCAGGACTTGTCAAGAGTATAAGGGGTGCTCAGGGTGGCTATATGCTTTCAAGAGATCCTTCCAAAATTACCATAGGTGAGATATTAAGAGCTCTTGAAGGTTCACTTTCGCCTTCTGAATGTATAGATGATTTAGACAGAGTTGACTGTCCAAGAGCAGAGTTTTGTGTGACAAGAAAAGTTTGGGAAAAGGTAAAAGAAGCAATAGAAAAGGTTGTGGACTCTGTGACACTCCAGGATTTGGTTGATGATTATAAAAAGATGACAGCAGATGAGTCATACATGTTTTATATCTAAAAAATGGGGTATAATAGTTATAGAAACCCTACTAAAATGATAAAAATAATGGGAGATGATATATATGGAAGGAAAGATTATTTATTTTGACCATGCAGCCACAACCCCTCTTAAAAAGGAAGTATTAGATGAAATGATGCCTTATTTGACAGATCAGTACGGCAATCCTTCAACAATTTACAAGCTTGGAAGAGAAGCAAAAAAAGCAGTTGAACTTGCAAGAGAAAGAGTTGCAAAGGCCTTAAATGCTGATATTCAAGAAATTTACTTTACCTCCGGTGGAACAGAATCAGATAACTGGGCATTAAAAGGAGTTGCTTTTGCAAATAAAGATAAAGGCAAGCATATTATAACAACAACAATCGAGCACCATGCGGTTTTGCATCCTCTGAAATATCTTGAAAGCTTAGGATTTGAAGTCACATATGTTCCTGTTGAGCCAAATGGCATTGTTGACCCTCACAGAATAAAAGAAGCAATAAGAAATGACACTATTTTGATTTCTGTCATGCTTGCAAATAACGAAATTGGGACAATCCAGCCTGTCAAAGAGATAGCAAAGATAGCAAAGGAAAAGGGAATAATTGTTCATACAGATGCTGTTCAAGCAGTTGGGCAAATTCCTGTTGATGTAAAAGATTTAGGTGTAGACCTTTTATCACTTTCTGCTCATAAATTCTATGGGCCAAAAGGTGTTGGTGCACTTTATATCAGAAAAGGGACAAAGATTCATCCATTTTCGCATGGAGGTGCACAGGAGAGAAATAGGCGTGCTGGAACAGAGAATGTAGCAGGAATTGTTGGCCTTGGCAAGGCTATAGAGCTTGCAACTCAGAATCTTTCTGAGTATGCCGCAAAGCTTCAAAAACTGAGAGATAAGCTCATTGACGGGGTCTTAAGCAAAATTGATTATGTTCGACTAAATGGTGATAGACATCAGAGACTTCCTAACAATGCAAACTTCTCATTTGAGTTTATAGAAGGTGAAAGCCTGCTTTTGATGCTTGACATGAAAGGAATTGCAGCTTCAAGCGGGTCAGCATGTACATCAGGGTCTTTGGACCCTTCACATGTGCTTCTGGCAATTGGGCTTGAACACGAGGTTGCTCATGGGTCTTTGAGAATAACACTTGGTGAAGATAACACCGAAGAAGATATAGATTATCTATTAGAAGTTTTGCCTGAAATTGTTTCAAGATTAAGAGAAATGAGTCCACTTTATGAAAGCGTAAAAAAAGGGGGTAATTGAGGATGTATAGCGAAAAGGTTTTAGACCATTTTATGAACCCGCGAAATGTTGGTGAGATTGAGAATGCAGACGGTGTTGCTCAGGTTGGCAACCCGAAGTGTGGGGATATAATGAAGATGTATCTTAAAATAGAAAATGGTATAATAGTTGATGCAAAGTTTAAAACATTTGGCTGTGGTGCTGCTGTTGCAACAAGTTCAATGGCAACAGAGATGGTGAAAGGAAAAACAATAGAAGAAGCTTTGCAGATTACTAACAAAGCTGTTGCAGAAGCTTTAGACGGTCTTCCAGCAAACAAGCTCCACTGTTCGGTTTTAGCCGAAGAGGCAATTAAAGCCGCAATTGAAGACTATCTTAGCAAGCAAAAAAGCAAAAATACCAACTAAACTTACTTTAAAAGGGTGAGATTTTTTGAAGAAAAAAGTCCTGGTTGCTATGAGTGGAGGTGTAGATTCTTCTGTTGCAGCTGCAATCTTGAAAGAAGAAGGGTATGAAGTGTATGGAGCAACAATGCAGATTTGGCAAACCGAAACTGAAGATGAGTTAATTCGCGAAAAGAGCTGTTGTTCTCTTACTGCTGTTGACGATGCACGAAGGGTAGCTCATATTCTTGACATACCATATTATGTCTTTAATATGAAAGATGATTTTAAAAAAGAGGTCATAAACTACTTTGTCGACGAATATATAAAAGGCAGAACACCAAATCCTTGCATTATGTGCAACAGGAAAATCAAGTTTGAGCTTTTTTTAAAAAAGGCGATGGTGCTTGGCATGGATTACATTGCAACAGGTCATTACGCCATAATAGAATACGATAAAAGTCTATGTAGATATCTCTTGAAAAGGTCAAAAGCAAGAGAAAAAGACCAAACTTATGTGCTTTACAACATGACCCAGGAAATGCTTTCAAAAACACTTTTTCCTCTTGGTAGGTTCTCTAAGGATGAAGTTCGAAAACTTGCTGAGAAATTTAATCTTCCTGTTGCAAGAAAACCTGACTCACAGGAGATTTGTTTTATCCCGGACAATGACTATGGAAGTTTTATTGAAAAAGAGACAGGAATAAATGATGAAGGGGTGTATGTTGATACTGAGGGAAATATACTTGGCAAGAGCAAAGCGTATTACAATTACACCATCGGTCAGAGAAAAGGACTTGGCATTTCTACTGGGAAAAGGATGTATGTAGTTGATATAAAACCTGAGGAGAACAAAGTTGTTTTGGGAGAAGAAGACAAAATATTTTCGGATGGACTGATTGCTTATGATTTGAACTTTATACCGTTTGATAAATTGGAATCTGAGTTAGAAGTGACAGCAAAGATACGATATACTGCAAAAGAGGCAAAGGCAAAAGTTATACCTGCGCAGAATAATAAAGTACTTGTCAAGTTTTGTGAAAAACAGCGTGCCATAACACCAGGGCAGTCTGTTGTGTTCTATAGCGGCGATATTGTTGTTGGCGGCGGAATAATAGAAAAAGCCCTCTGATGAGGGCTTATATTTTTACAAATATTGGCTCAAGATTTTCAAATTTTGTTAAATATTTAAAACCAATGCTCTTTAGCATGTCAACAGTATAATTGAACATGTATGCAATGTATTCTGTAGAGTGCGCATCTGATCCAAGCGTAATTATTTCTCCACCCAATTCATAAAATCGTTTTATGATTTTATATTCTGGATGTGGCATTCCAAGACCATATCTAAAACCAGAGGTATTAACTTCAATTCCTTTTCCTTTAAAAATAAGCAATTTTAATATCTCATCTATTAAATCCCAATATTCTTCTTTATCTAAATCTTTGTTCTCATAATCTCCATATCGTTTGACAATGTCAAGATGGCCATATACACAAAATTTGTCAAAGCTTTTGATGAGGTTCAGAGTCTCTTCAAAGTATCTTATATAAGCCTGCTGTTTTGTTTTTCCCTGATAGAAAACACCATCTGCCAAATCTTGAAAGTCTACAACATGGGTTGAGGCAATTACAAAGTCAAAGGAATAACTGTTTAGAATCTCTAAACTTTTTTCTATAGAATGTGGTTGCAGTCCAACTTCACTGCCAAGTTTTATTTTTATCTTGCTGCTGTATTTTTTTTTGATAGCATAAAACTCATTCATGTAATCTTCATAGTTAATATCCCAAACAGGATATGAAACTGGCGGGTATAAAAGGTCCATATGGTCTGTAAAAGCTATCTCTTCAAGGTTGAGTTCTATAGCCTTTTTTACAGCATCTTCCATATTCATATTTGAGTCTGATGAAAAGTTAGAGTGAATGTGGTAGTCAAACATAGCAAGTCATCTCCTTTAAAAAGAGTTTTTTGCATACAATCAAATTGTATGATATTTTATTGACATTAGCAATTGTTAAAAAGGGTGATTTTTATGATTCAGCTCAAAAACGAACCGATGAAGGTAATTAAGCTACTTAATCAGCATGGATTTAAAGCATATTTAGTTGGTGGATGTCTGAGAGACTACCTGCTGTCGAAAGAACCTCAAGATTTTGACATTGCAACAGATGCAAAACCTGAAGATGTAATTCATCTTTTTGAAAAGACCATTCCAACAGGTATAAAACATGGAACGGTAACAGTGATTATAAATGGAGTCAAGATAGAAGTAACAACTTTTAGGGTGGAAAAAGAATATGAAAACCACAGATGGCCAAAAGTAGAGTTTACAAACAGTCTTTTTGAGGACCTCAGAAGAAGGGATTTTACAATAAATGCTATGGCATATCATCCGGATGAAGGACTTATAGATTATTTTGGTGGAATTGAGGACTTGAAGAATAAAATTGTTAGATGTGTTGGCAATCCACACGAAAGGTTTTTTGAAGATGCACTGAGAATCTTGAGGTGTATAAGGTTTGCAACGCAGCTAAGTTTTGTCATAGAAAATAAAACTTTTGAGGCACTAAAAAGCCTAAAACATCTTTTAAAAAAAATCTCCAAGGAAAGAATAAATATAGAACTATCAAAGACTTTAGAAAGCAAAAATTCTTCTTATGGGCTTGAACTTCTTTATGAAAGCAGTGTGGGCAGTATTATAATTCCTGAGTATTCGCAAATATACCTGTATTTGAGCCAAGTAGACTTTGATTTTATTCCTACAAAATTCAAAGTTCCTGCCTTTTTTGCCTGCTTGAAAGATGGAATATTAGTGGAAAAACTAATGAGAGATTTGAAGTTTGAAAAAAAGAAAATTAATTTTGCTGTAAAACTTTGCAATTATTTGACCATGGAATGCTCTCAAGATAAACTTGTCAAAAAGATTTTTTTCGAGGAGGAAAAAGAAGTTGAAGAAATTCTGACAACCATTTCTATTTTAAAATCAGACCATAGAATTTTACAAACATTCAATGATTTGAAAAGAGAAAATAAGCTCATCCACAAAAAAGATGTTCAACTCAGTGGGAAGGATTTATTGGTTTTAGGTTTAAGGGGAGAAATGATAGGAAAGGTTTTAAACACTGTATATGAATATGTTTTGGAAAATCCCGAGAAAAATAGCAAAGACGAAATATTGAACTATGTTAATTTGTATCTTCAGCAGGGTAAAAATTAATAAACAGAATTTTTAAACGAGGAGATGAGCAAATGTTACCTACTACAAACGAACTTGGGTACTACGAAATTCGGCTTGAAAGTATTGGTGGACTTGGTGCGAATGTTGCAGGCAAAATTTTGGCTGAAGCAGGTGTTGTTGGAAGTGGACTGAATGCCTTAAATTTTGCAAGTTATGGCTCTGAAAAGAAAGGTTCGCCTGTAAAGTCATATATAAGATTTGCTCCAAAGGAAAAGCATATAAGAATTAATTCGCCTGTTGTTCAGCCTCATTTGGTTGCTATATTTCACGAGAATATGGTAAATACAAACCCTGTCACACAAGGACTTAGAAAAGATGGAATAGTTATCCTAAACACAAACAAGAGCGTGGATGAGGCTCGTGACTTTTTAAAACTTGCAAGTGGCACGGTGGCAACAGTGGATGCGATAAGGATTGCTCTTGAAGTTAAAACAAGGATTAACATGGTTATGCTTGGGGCAATTGTAAGAATGCTTGGATTTATTAGCTTAGATAGTGTAAAAGAGATTGTTAAACAAACTTTTGAGAAAAAATATCCGCAGACAATTGCGTCCAACATGGCAGGTCTTGAAGCTGGATATAACTATGTAGAATCTAAGTTTTTTGAATATGATGGTAAATATCAGTACGTAGAGTACCAGGAAGAAAGAAGACCTATGGGATACAAGAACGCTCCGATTGGAGGAACTATTGTAGAGTTTGCAAACACAATAACAAAAAACAATATAACCAGCAGGATTGGGAAAATTCCTGTATTTATAAAAGAAAAATGCATCAACTGTGGGCTTTGTGAAACAACATGCCCTGATTATGTCTTTGTTTGGGATAGAAAGGTAGAAAATGGTAAGTCAAAAATGTTTAATTTAGGGCCTGATTATCAGTATTGTAAAGGATGTCTTAGATGTGTTGACATTTGTCCTACAGGTGCACTTGTTGAAGGTATTGAAAGGGAATATGACATAGAAAAAATATCTGCAAAACATGATTTTGATATATACGAAAAATGGTATGAGGATGGTGAGAAGAGATGATAAAACCACAAGAGACAATCTTTGAAAGTGGGAATGAAATGGCGGCTTTAGCTGCATCGCAAATAAATTATCATATTATGGGATACTATCCCATAACACCTTCTACCCAGATTGCTGAAGAACTTGACCAGATGCGAGCAGATGGACTTCATGATATTTTACTGATTGCGGCAGATGGTGAACATGGTGCAGCAGGCATATGTTACGGTGCCTCTTTGGGCGGTGGCAGAGTTTTTAATGCAACAAGTGCAAATGGACTTATGTATGCATTAGAACAGCTTCCTGTCCAATCGGGAACAAGATTTCCAATGGTATTAAATCTTGTTACGCGTTCAATTTCTGGACCTCTTGATATAAAAGGTGACCATAGCGATTTGATGTTCACACTAAATACCGGCTGGATAATACTTCTTGCCAAAGACCCGCAAAGAGTCTATGACATGAATATAATGGCAGTAAAGATAGGTGAACATCCTGATGTAAATCTTCCCGTAATTGTTGCATATGATGGATTTTTTACAAGCCATCAAAAGAGGGTTGTGAGCTATTTTAAGAATAAAGAAGATGTTCAGGAGTTTGTTGGAAAGCTCCCGCCAAAGCGAGTGGTTGCAATAGATCCTGAAAACCCTGTTACAATTGGACCTTATATGAATGAACCCGACCTTATAAACAACAAATATCAACTCAGCAAGGCAATGGATAAAGCGTATGAGATAATTCCACAAGTATTCGAGGAATTTTGTAAGATTAGCGGTAGAAAATATGAGTTGGTTGAAGGATATAGAATGGAAGATGCACAGATAGCTATATTTGCCTTGAATTCCACTTATGATACCGTATGTGAAGCTGTTGACATTTTAAGACAGAAAGGTATAAAAGTTGGCGTTGCAACAACAAACGTATTGCGACCATGGCCAAAAAGAGAAATCCAGGAGCTTTTGAAAAATGTAAAGATTCTTGCAGTGTTAGATAGGCAAGAAAGCTACGGTGCAAAAGGTGGCAATATGACAATTGAAATCAAAGCAACACTTCAAGAACTTGAAAAAGGTCCAAAAGTAGTCAGCAGAATATATGGGCTTGGTGGCAAGGACTTTTTCCTGGAAGAGGCTCTGACTCTCTTTGAAGATATGAACCTTGTACTTGAAGGCAAAAAAGAAATACCAGATTTTGATTATATTGGAGCATACCCGGGAGATGAAAATTATGTTCCTAAAAGGTATATGAAACCTATAAAAGCAGAATGGACTAAGAACATTCAACTGAACACGCGTGATTTGACAGCAATGCCAAAACGAATTGTTCCTGGCCATGGTGCATGTCCTGGCTGTGGTATATTCCCTAACTTGAATCTTCTTTTGAAAGGAATTGAAGGTGATGTGGTGCTTCTTTTCCATACAGGGTGTGGCATGGTTGTAACCACAGCTTATCCTCAAACAGCTTTTAGGGTAACATATATACACAACCTTTTCCAAAACGGTGCAGCAACACTTTCTGGACTTGTTGAGATGTACAACCAGAGAAGGAAGAGAGGAGAAATTCCTGACAGGGACCTGACATTTATCCTTGTGACAGGTGATGGCGGTAACGACATAGGTATGGGTCCTACAATTGGTGCTGCGCTGAGAAACCACAAGATGATTATATTTGAGTACGACAATGGAGGCTACATGAATACAGGGTACCAGCTTTCGTATACCACGCCTTACGGAGCGTCTACATCAACTTCACATGTCGGGAAGGCTCAGTTTGGAAAATCGACCTTCCATAAAGACACTCCTCAGATAATGGCGGCAACAAATATTCCATACGTTGCTACAGTGGCAGAGTCTGACCCTATTGATTTTGTCAAAAAAGCCAAAAAAGCTCAGAAAATTATGAGAGAAGAGGGACTTGTATATATCAAGGCGCTGTCAGCTTGCCCGCTTAACTGGGGTGATGAACCATCAAAGGAGAGAAGAGTTATTCAGGCAGCTGTTGATTGTTGTTTCCACCCGCTTTATGAGATTGATCATGGCAAAACCACTATAACATATGATCCGGAGAAAAAGGGGAAGAAAATCCCTGTTATTGAATGGCTTTCAATGATGGGAAGAACTAAACACCTTACACGACCAGAGTACAAACACATCGTCGAAGAATTCCAAGCAGAAGTTGATAGAAGATGGGAAAGACTGAAAGCAAGACATGAACATCCTCTCTTGTAAAGGGCTACAACAAACATTGGCGAAAAAAAGAGAATTTTGATGAAAAATTAAGAAAATTGAAGCTGAAATCAAAAAATAAGCTCTAACCATCAAAAATAGTCGAAAATAAAGATTGATTGAAACAATAAAAGGTGGTATA
>NC_014720.1:2750000-2843785 GCF_000166775.1 Caldicellulosiruptor kronotskyensis 2002
AAAAATAAAGTCAAAAGGCACAGTTAAATTGACTATTATAAATAGCAATGGAAGTAAGAGTGAGTGCATTATTGAGGTAAAATAATGTGGAGGTGTCATACTTTGATAAAATCATTTTTAAGCAGCAAAATAGAAAGAATTGTTTATATTATATGTTGCGTTATGATTGTAGTGGTTTAAATGGTAATTTTATATAATGTATTAAAATTGCCTGATAATTTGACTAACAATTATCATAAAGATAACAGCAAAATTCACAATTCATTTAAGGAAATTACTACTACAGGCAGCAATTTGACTTATAATAAATTAGATTCTATATAGGTTGTTGAATAAAAGAAATTAACATAAAAGATAATAAATAGATATATAAAAAGCCATCCTCCTTGATGTAAAATTATAGGAAGAGAAGATTAAAACACCTATAGGCGTTTGCAAAATGGGTGGTGATTGAAGGTAAGAGATGCCAATACTAACATTGAATACAATCAAGATACAAAAAGAAAAGCAAAATGATAACCAAATATTATCAATGCCAACAAAATTAATCAGCAACAAACATATGACGAAAATTAACAACTTTAAAAAAGACAATAGTACCCTAAACCTTCTAAACTTCTTGATTTTAGAAGGCTAAATAAAAAACAAAACCATAAATTTTTTGTAAGAAATAGATTCAAAAAAATAGTGGTTTTAAGCGATAAGTTTTTTGAGTTTGTTAAGCTTTTTGATAGTCAATAAAGAAGCAATAAAGCTTAATGTTGTGAGCGAGGATAAATAAGAGCGAAAAAGTAATGGCAGATAGCAAGAAATCAGAGAAAATAGAAATATGGTCATAAGGATAGAATAGTATCAGAACCCATGTAGGATTTTAAGTGGTAAATAGTCTGCTCTACAGCGACACGTTTTTTGTAGAGGTCTAAAAACTCTTGAGAATTTCTGTTTATACCTGGGAAAGAGCGAAAATCGTCAGGGTAAGTGTAAACTATTGCCCCTGATTTAGAGGTAGTACAAGGTTGAGGGCAAGAGCAGACACGTTTGCCATCTTTGTATTGTGACATAGGGCAAGTCCATTTAAGGCGCAAAGAGCGATTTTTACCCTGATATTTGCCTTCGGGTTTAAAAGGTTGATTGAACTTTTTACAAGAAGAAGCACCATCTTCAGAAATAACGATATTAGGGCTTGATGTAGGTGTAGTATTTTTAGAAGCTCTTGTATTAAGAAGAATAACGATTTTGGAGAAGTTAAAAGTATTTTTTAAAGTGGAGTATATGTTGTGGGAATCCAAAGCACTGTCGGCGATTGATGGTAGAGAAATTTTTTGGGATGTAGGAGAATAGAGTTTTGAGCGAAGGAATTAAACCTTTAGAGTCGGAGATAGAGACTTGTCAAGAATTTTGTGTTTCCAATTTATAACGTAAGTTGTAAAGTTGGGTTATGTTATTGATGCATTTTCTAATACTGAAAAGCTCCATTTTTCCATTTTGTACGGCGTAAGTTCTCTTCTTGTTAAGTAAATATTAATTTCTAAGACTTTGGCAGTCTGAAAGTATCCACCTGAATTTACTTCTTGTCTTTTCAATCATGCTGTTTACACTTTCAACGGCGTTTGTGGTATAAATATGCTTCCTTAATTCCTCAGGGTATTTCATATGGGCAAGATAAAACTCTGCTTTTTCTGATATTGCTTTAATAAATCGTGGATATTTTGAAAGGTATCCATCGCAAAGTTCTTTAAATTTCAGTACAGCTTCATCGAAATCAGAAGAAGAGATTTTGATTTTGTCCAAACTCTTGTTAAAAGCTGAAAGCTAAATCTATTGTCATATGTTTTCTGACATTACGTTGGAGGTGAACAAAACACAGTTGATGGTCAGCAAGAGGATAAGCAAGTTTGACAGCATCTATAATACCAGGGAAATCATCACTTATGACAATTAAAACTTCTTTAAGACCTCTTGTAATTAAATCGTCAAAAACTTTCATCCAATCAGCCTTATTTTCTTTGCCGAAGAAAGGGCAGAATACCAAAGATATCTTTTTTACCTTTCTTGAGTCGATACCAAGGACAACATAACAAGTAGCTTGTTTAACTTTAGAATTGTCCTTAACTTCACTTTTGAATAACCGTCGATGATGAGAGCAAAAGCACTTGTGGGCAATTCTCTTTGTTTGAATAATTGAATCTCATTTTTAAGGTCTTCTTTGATTTTTAGTATTTCATTTTCGGAATATGGAAGATTCAAAGCTTTCAAAGTCTGGACAAGGGAAAGCTCAAGAATAACCATTGACGTAGTTGCGACATAAGAAGGGAAGTAGTTGAACTATCAACTCTTTTGTAGCGGAAAGAAGAGGATAGAAGGTGGGAAATTCTAAGGGCGTGTGCGAGGGACAGAGATTTCAAGACGTTAGGCAGGTGTTGCAAGTTTTACTTCAATAAAAACCATTGCCTTTGTCATTGTCATTTTTAGCAAGGTAGACTGATCTTTCCGATAACATAAAGCAATCGAGCAAGTTTTCTAAGAGTTGCTTTAGAGCTGGGCGGTTAGGATCATCTTTGGAGCAATACATATTTAATACTTGCTTCTTGCGCCATGTTTTTAGCAGGCTCAATAAATTTCGTTTTTATTCATTCTCAATGACCCCCTTTGATGATTATTTCAATACTAATTATACAGTGGACACAATTTTATTTTAACTCCCTCGGAGATAGCTTTTGCTTCTTGTGGGTCAGAGGAAGGGGAATCATAGTTAAACAGAGGTACCAAAGCTAAAGGGATACCAAGAGCATTTGTAATGACAGCAAATTTCAAAGCCCAGCAGAAATGGCCATTTACGAACATAAGGCGGATGTTAGGATTAGCGTTAGCACTTTTAGGCAAAGAAGAATAAACAAGAGAGTAGATTTTATCGGAAGACAGTTCAGGATTAGCTTTTGATGTATTTTTCAAAAGGGATTGAATGAATTTAGGATTGTTTTCACGGACCTTTGGGACAATACCAGTTGTGTCGAAGATTAAGATTGAAGAATCTTGGGGGCATTGTTGGAGAGAAATATTGTGTGCATGGATAGAGATATTTTGAAAGAGTTTATGGATTTCACTGTTAAATAGTTTTCTGAAGCGAGAGAAAGTAGAAATAGAGGGGACATTGCCATTTAAGTTACAAAATAAACGGAGTTCATAAGAGTTAAGAAGAACAGCGCGAAGCTGTGTAAGGGTATTTAGTTTGAGTAATTTTTGGACAAGGAAGCACAGAAGCATAGATTCTAAGGAGAAGTATCTATGCTTGCCAAAGTGTTTATAGTAAGCATTGTAGAAAGAAGAAGGTATGTAGTTTGACAAGTCGATGAATTTATTGAACAAGCCCAAGAGGCTTTCAGGCTTGTAGAAAGCCAAAGCCTTTAGGTGGGAGAATAAATCTAAAAATGAAAGTTGTTTAGGTTTGGTGTTGAACATTTTGGAACCCTCCTCATAGTAGAAGATTTGTTTTATATAATCATATTTTACTACAATTATGAGGAGGGTGACCAGACTTTTTTGATTCTATGTAAAGCTTGATAACGCTCATCTTGAGCGTTTCTGCAAAAGGCTATTAAAAACACCTAACAAAGGAGGATGGCAATGACTGATTTTATTAAAACACAAAATCAAAAATTTTTAAAGATACTTATGAAAATTGAGAAAGTAATAAAAGCTTTAGGATTAAAGATAAAAAGCAATAGAAGAGGAAGACCAAAGAAGTTTATTAAGTTAAGCCATATAATAGCTTGTTTTGTTTACAAAGTCAAAAACAAGATAAACAGCTTCAGGGAATTAGAATACAAGATAAACGAAGATGAAGAATTTAAAAAGGCTATAGGGATAGAAAAGAGCCCTGATCATACATATTTTTCGAAATGGGCAAAAGTAATTGAAGAAGAATATATAGAAGGAATAGCAAGAATTTTAGTAAGAGAAATAGCTCCGCAGACAAAAGTTTGTGCTATAGATTCTACCCCTTTGAGAAGTTCGAGGGGTGACAAAGAGGCAGGAATAGGAGTATGTATTAGTTTAGGTTTTTACGATGGATATAAATTACATGTAATAGCAACAGTTGGAGATGAGGTTATACCAATAGTATGGTGGTTGACACGTGCAAATGTCCATGACAGTAGGAGTAGTAGAACTTTTGTATTGATCTAAGATATTTGGCTTGATGTGATATTAGCAGATGCAGGTTATGATTGTGCGAAGTGGTTTGAGGTGGCAGATAGACTTGGGATAAAGTTTGTAGCGGCGGTAAATAAGAGAAATAGTAAGGATTTTAGTAATGTAAAAAATATTTTGAGGGTAAAAAATATGGAATTTTTAATAAGTGAGGAAGGACAAAGGTTATATAAGCAAAGGACAAAAATTGAAAGATTATTTGGGAAGTTAAAAGGAGAATACAATTTAGAACAAGTAAGGTTAAGAGGTTTTAGAACATATAAGAGGCATGTAGAGGGGAATAATGATTACTTATTTGATAGAGGTCTATATTCAAAAAATTGAAAACTGTAAATTTTCTTTTAAATACACGTGGAGTAATTTATAGTTCTATATAATAACATTAATGGCATAATTATTTATTCAACAACTTGATTAGATTCTATAGATAAACTAACAATTCGCAAAGAGTATCCTGTTGTTAAAGCACCTTCTGGACAAAATGATGTTGCAAATAATATTAACGTTAACTGGTAGTTACTAATAAATAAGAAAAACAGTAACTATAACAGAAGTTACCGTAGTAAATCCAGTATACAAATTAGGAGAATAAAAAAAGAAAGTTCAAATAATAATTAAACGATATAGCAGATATAAATATGAGTATAAGTCCAGTTATAAAAGGAAAGATAACAAAAACGTTTTTAGTCAATTTATTTAAGATACTAAATACTATACAAATAGTATATATCAACAAAGATAGCAATGCTATCACAGCAGATAAAGAGGCTTTGTTGGAGATATTAAAAGGATATAATGATTATTTGACAAAGTATAAAAATGAGTTAACAAGCATTATAATCAATCAACTAAAATTAGCAGAGCATTAGGGATATTGGTATCCTAATGCTCTGCTTGACTATATAAGGACTTATAAGTATTATAGGAGGTTTTATACTATATGTTCAAGTTAATTGTTAATTTGATTAGCAAAAGAGTATATAAAAATATTACATAGACCCAAGTTTTTATAAAGATAATACAAATGGCGGTACCATAAACCTTAGAGATGTACCATTTAGTGTGGCAATAAGTATAAACAAAGATACTTATGTACAAAGTTAAAAATGGCTATAACTGTTAATGATAAAATAAAAATGTACTGAAAGTGGAATATAATGATGTACAAAATTGTACATTGATATGATATCCTTTCTCATAGTGAGGAGGGATATCAAATGCAGAACTTAACAGCACATTTAAACATGATAAGGGCGATGAAAATGAAACCTAACTTTTCAGAACTTGCAAGAATATATGGGATGGATAGAAGAACAGTTAAAAAATATTATGAGGGTTATGAAGGAAAACCTAAGAATAGAAATAAACCAAGTAAATTGGACAAATACTATGATGAGATAAAATCAAAGCTTGCTATCAAAGGAGTTACAGTCAAGGGTGTTTATGAGTATTTAAAATCAAAAGATGAGACAATAGGAACATATTCAAACTTCAATAAGTATGTTAAGAAAAAAGGATTAAAGCCAGAGAAGAAAATAAAAGGTCACCCAAGATTTGAGACAGATCCAGGTGAGCAAGCGCAAGTTGATTGGAAAGAGAATATAAAGCTTGTCTCAAGAAATGGAGAGGAGTTTATCATTAATGTTCTTGATTTTAAATTAGGTTATTCAAGATATTGCTGCTTTGAGATAAACAGGACAAAAACTCAAGAAGAATTAATAGAAACTCTAAGTAAGAATATTCAAAGATATAGGCGGAGTACCGAGAGAGATTTTATTTGACAATACAGCAGCAGTTGTTGATATAACAGGTGAGAAAATTAAAGTAAATTCAAGATTTAAAAGTTTTGCAAAAGACTTTGGGTTTGAAGTGAAACTGTGCAAACCAAGACATTCGTACACAAAAGGAAAAGTTGAAGCAGCAAACAAGTTCATAGATTGGATACTGCCATATCAGGGTGAATTTGAAACAGAAGAGGACTTAGTAAGGATAATAAAAGAGATAAACGCAAAGGTCAATATGCAGCCAAATCAAACAACTCAAGTTCCACCTGCTCTTCTGTTTCAAAAAGAAAAAGAGTATTTACAACCCTTGCCAGACAAAAGGTTAATAGACAGTTACCTAAATTCCGACAAGTCAGTTAAAGTCCAAAAGGACTCTCTGATTTACTACAAGGGAAGTAAATACTCTGTTCCACCCGAATACATAGGAAAGACAGTCCAAGTAAAGGAGGTGGAAAACAAAATTTATATTTATTATAACACAAACCTGTTAAGGATACATGTTATTGATGAAAAAAATATCAATTATCACGATGAAGATTACAAACAGCTAATGCTAATGAGAGTTGGTCAAAGAGAAGAGCTTAACAAGATATGTGAGGAAAACCTAAAGAAATTTGATAATCTGTTGAAAACCTAAAGAAAGGAGAAAATCTAAAAATGAGCAACTATGTGAAACTACTTAACAACTTAGAAGAGTTAGGTCTTCACAACATAAAGAATAACCTTGACAAATACTTAGATTTAGTGGCAAGCGGAGAAAAAAGTATGACAGATGCATTATATGAACTTAGTAATTTAGAGATAAAAGCCAAAGAAGAAAGGGCGATATTAGGATGTGTGAGGGTGGCAAATTTCCCATTTATAAAAGGTATAGAAGATTTTGATTTTTCATTTCAGCCAAGTATAAACAAGCAACAGATAATGGACTTAATGAGTTTGAGATTTTTAGAAGGTAATGAAAATATACTATTTGTCGGAACACCAGGGGTAGGGAAAACGCATCTAGCCACAGCAATAGGTATAGAGTGTGCAAAACGAAGGTATTCAACGTATTTTATACATTTTCAAGAGTTAATAGCTCAGCTAAAAAAAGCACTGATAGAGAACAGATTAGAATACAGGCTTAAACATTTTTCAAAATATAAAGTTTTAATAATAGATGAGATAGGTTATTTGCCAATAGACAATGATGGAGCAAATTTATTTTTCCAGCTGATATCGAGCAGATATGAGAAGAGCAGTACAATAATAACAACTAATGTTGTATTCTCAGAATGGGGAGAGATATTTGGTGGAGCGACAATAGCAAATGCAATTTTAGATAGGCTACTGCATCATTCTTACGTGATTTTTATAAAAGGTCCTTCATACAGGTTACAGTCAAAAACAGCATATTTTAGCAATACAAACCAGCAAAGTTAAGTTTATTTTTTGTACATTTTTATTTTCGATTTTTTGTTCATTTTGATATTGACATTTACACTATAACATAGTTAAGTTAAATTATAGAACCAAATTTGCATATGAACCAGATAGTGCATTATGGTTTGTTAATGAAAACTTGGTGTATATGTATTCAAAAATAATAATTTTAGTTTTGATGTAGATGGTAGACTTAATAATTTACTGAATCCGAAAAAATTAAACTTGAACGATATAATTACCTTGAAAAAAGAAGACGCTTTAGATGTAAAAGCAAGATTATTATCTTTGTTAATTCAAACTTATGCTCTTATAGATTTTAAGGGTTTGTACCTCCCCTTTGGGGATTGAAATAACTTAATATAAATATTAAAATCAAATAAAAGTAAAAAATAGGGGAGTTGATATTATGAAGATTAAATTAAAGACAAAGTTAATTGTATCATTGGCAGTAGTGGTGACATTTGTTATAGTGACTTTATTAAGTCCTGTATTTTATAATTGTAGCCAAAAGTCAAGCGTTAAGCAGGATATTACCAGCCAGCAACCTACAGATAGTAATACCCAAACAGAAAAATCGACTTTTGATACAGATAAGTTGTTCAACTGGATGAATATATTTAAAGCATATGCAGATAATACAAATAGCAACAGCGATGGTAATATAGATAATGAGGTAGTTGATGAAGCACCATATATGGTTCCAGTATGGCAGCCAGGAGAGATTAATCCAGTAATATATCAGAAGAACGGTAAGTTGTATAGGTTAAATGATATTTCTGTAGAAACTCTGGCTAAATATTGCAGGATATTGTATGAGATGGAACTAGATGATGCAGAATCCAAATATGATATTGATAAGGATTATCCGACTATGGATAAACCAATAATTGGATGGGGTTTACTTTATCGCAGAATAGGACAGCCGTTTTATGATATAGGCAGCTATTCAAGTATAGATTATAAAGTTAAAAATTCTTTTATGGAGAGATTGGTAGCATCGTGGTATAATTATCGTTATAATTGGTTTTCAGCAATTACACCTATTAAGCTTAATTGTAACACATTAAATACAACTTATCTGTATGACAATCAGTATATAAGCAAAAATAGAAGAGAATTTTATATGAAATGTGATTTGGTTTTGGAGGTAGAGCCAGATTTAAATAGAGCACAAGATAGATTCCCTGATTATTTACAGCTATCAAAGGTAGGATCATTTAGTGAAAGCAATGTTAAGGCTGAATTACTACCTTGGAAGTATTTTGACATGACAAGAGCATACACTTATCTTTCTGTAAGATTTCTCAAGGATTTTGATATAAAAGTTTATAATAAATTGGCTTCTATAATTAAAAAATATAAAATGTCGCTGGGTAAAGATGCATTTGTGTCTGTAAAAATGTCAAGCATGCCTCTCAAGCAAGGAAAATATTATTCAGGACAGCAATTTACAATAAGTTTAAAGTTTATGTATATTAAACCTACGCTTGATATAAAACCGACCAAAGCAAAAATACCAAAAGTAAAATCTAATAGTGGGTATTTAATATATAAAGTTCAACTTGAACCATATACAATCTCATTTGAGAAAGTATACAGTATAACAGAACTATATTCCAAGCAGGATTTAAGACCATTATTAACAGAACTAGGCAAAATTTATAAGGCAATAGGAAGCGGTAAGATAAGCGCAAAAGGGTATTTTGAATTTTTAAAGAGAGCAAAACTAACAAGTGGGCAGTCTAATGAATATTTTAAAAATGCATCCAAGTTGGGAGACTCCTATTTAAATTTAGGCAAATCAAAGCAGCCATTATATGTAGTTACAACATCAACTTCGACATTCAGGGCAGCTTGTTTAAGCTATAAGAGAAAGTATATTGTAGATATATTCTATGATATTTTAAACAAGATGGACTATTTAGATGATTTTAAGTCTGCATGGAATTTAGGAGCTAAATATGCTAGTGCAGTTTACAATACACCAGATCAGAAAACATTTGATCCAATAAATCTACTAGATCATAAAATATCACAGGATCTTTATCCAGTATTTGTAGCAGGAAAAGTGCCTATAGGGAAGGTTGGATTTGCAGGATACAATTTTGAGGATCAAGTAGGTAAGCATATAGGAAAAGGTTATTATTATGCACCAGAATATTATACATTAATAGAAGCAATGAATAAAAAGATTGCTGACAAGTCAATATTAAGCAAATATTATAATATAGAATATTTTACAATACCGATTTTTGTTGAAGCAAATTCCACAAAAGATTATAAGAATTTAGTACCAGCAGCAATGCCACATTTATACAATGTAATGGTTATTTCTAGCAGATATCCAGAGCTTGATAATAACGGCAAGCCATTTAAGTTTAGATCACAGGATTCTGGTGCTTTAATTAGTACATTTCCAATAATCTTTAGATTTTTCCCAGAGTTTGTAAATAAAGACAAAACAACATACCCATATTTTGCAGTAGAGTCTATAATAGTCGATGGAGTAACATTTAATAATAAACCAACAATACCATTATCAGATGGTAAGATAGCAAAAGATTGGATAGAGTTAATACCGAGATGGTGGTGGTCTAATTTGGCGGTGAAGTCAGATATAGAGCAAGGTAAAGATTTAGAAACTGTTGGTATAATAGTTAAACCAGGTTATTCGATTACAAAAAAAGAAATAGAAGTAGCAAAGAAACAATCAATTACACAGGATATAATTCTAAAGAAAGCCAAATATTTTGGTTCAATTTTAGGTAGTGCTTTTGAGAAATAATGTGGCACACAGGGTTACTAATATTAGTATAGTAACCCTGTGTGTGCATGTTTATATATTTAGTACAAGCAACTAATATTAAGTCTGGAGGTGCATAGTTGCATGAATCAATTTTTAAAGGTTAATCTTGGGAAAAGAGTAAGGATAGTGGTTAAATTTGCTATGGTTGCTGTTATGATAACTGTTGTTTTTGGTTTATTTAAGCCTTGTATTGTTAAAGCAGAGAAAGATGATAAGGAATTAAAATTCAATTACATAAAACAGATTGATATTAATTCCAATTTTGTTGATGAAAGCAACCTTGAGGAGCTAATTCCTGAGTATTACAGAAAACTTGCATGACGTGCTGTTTTTGAAACAAACAGTGACGGCAAGGAAAAATTACAAAAATTTATTGAAGCAAGATACATACTTCTTTGCATCTCATCTGACTCTGATACAGCCACAATCGGAAATTTTAAACTTTTAGAGGATGAACATTACAAAGTAGATATGATTTGTTGAGGCAGATAAAGAAAGTTATTCCCTGCATCATAATTTCAGATACATTCAAACATAATTCATAGACTAACTCTACCAAGATTTTTGTAACCCTTTTTTAAACCCATTTAAAATTCCCTTTATTAGAATCGAAAGGCATAAAACTGTAGCAAATATCTTAAAGCCGCCAACTATACCATTTAACATAATAGATGCACCAAGCAAACTGCCAATTGACATATCTCATCACCCCACCAAAATATATTCTCCTCTTATTATATAATACTTCCTTTTTAATTTTTCAGACCAAAAATTGTGCGAACTTGAACCCAGATTATACCAAAGAAATTTTTAATAAATATTCCCCCGTTGCTACTCTATCCTGTCTTTCAGCCAGCAGTTAATTACGTTTAAATTTGTATTAAACGCATATCTTACAAATGTATTTTTTCCATCTGTTCTTATCTCTGTAACATTTCTTTCAAATCCGCTGTGTGCAAAGTAATTCCTGTCAATAGGTTCGCCTGGCAACTTTTGAGGGTCAATTATTTTATAAAGACCTGTCCAGTTATCTATGTCACCAATTTGTTCTAACATCTTTTGTGTATTTGATATTTCATTGCTCAACATCACATAGTTTGTCGGAAGCCTAAATATTGTATAAATCTCAAAAAAGTTTCTCTTAATCAAATCAAGATCAATTCCTGTGTCCTGGCAGAACATAGTGATATTATATTTTTCAAGCACATTTACAATTCCTATGTAAAACCCTAAACTCAAAATGGCATCTATATAAGCCCTTTTGTTAAGATTTGGTGATTTTTGGTAGTCGCTACTGAGCTTTTCTTTGGCATTTTCGATAAGTTGTAAAATTTCATCTTTAATTTCATTTACACTGTGGTAGTGCTGATAGTAAAGATAAAGTGGCACGTTGTTTTTTATAGCCGAAAACAAAAGACAAAACATCTCTATCTTTTCCCTGAGCTTTTTTCTTTTTTCTCTTACCTGCTGCTTGACCTTTACTGCTTCTTGCCCTTTTATTTGCTTATTTTCTGGGTCGGGATAAATATTTCTCAAAAATGAAAAGTTGAACTCTGCAGCCTCTTTTCGTTTAACTGGCGAAGAAAAAAATGCTGTAAAATTTTGTTGTTGAATATGTATTTCGAAATTGTTTGCAGAACTGCCTATAATCGGGTCAGAAAATACTAAAAAAATCTTTGGCAATTTGTGCACATCCATCCACTCCATAAGATTAGAAAATACAGCAAAGTGTCTTGCTGCCTCTAAAATTGCAGAAATATAAATATTGTGCCCGCTTGATATGTCAAGGTATAGCTCTTCTAATTCACCATTTAAGTATCTTTCTATCATATCAAGCAGAATCTCAAGCACAATATCATCATAGTTTGCATCAAAGTTCCATCCCAAATACTCCCCAAGAGAGTGTACAATAATCTTTTCATCCTTACTTGTCTCAAGCTGTATTCTGTCTAAAAATTCATAGGGGTTTTTAAAATAACTTGAAGGGTTTGTAAAAATATCCAAAAGCTCATTTTTCAGTTCTTCCGGTTGTATGTAGTTTTGAAGAAATTTATTAAAAACTATGCTTGCAGGATACACAATTACAGTTTTTGCCTCATCTCCTCTTTTTCGAAAAAAATCTCTCAAAACAAACGACGAAAGTTCAGCTCTGCCGCTTTCATTTACCTTTTCGCCCAGAAAGTTCTTTATACAAAATTCTTGAGTAGATTTCTTGGGATCATCAAGCCTTCCTACCTGATATATTACTTTCATCCAAAACTTTCTCCCTTCATTCTTCCAAACATTATTAAATTTATTATACTACACTTTACTGGAATTTTTAATATAACTTGATACTTTTTCTTCAAGCCAGTTATTATAAAATTCATTTGCCCCACAGAAAGTTGGCTGCTCTATTTTTTTACTGTTGTCTAATTCTTCCCCCAAAATACCATTTAGACTAAGTTTTCTTGAACCATTCTTTTCTTTTATCATTATTTCATCTTTTTTGGGGTCAACAAAACTGCACAAAAGTGGAGAATTTATACCATATTTTTGTATGTTTTTCAAAATTGAGTTTTTACTAAAATTTGCATAACAATAAGTACAAAAGTGTTTGCAAGTGTTAAATATTCCTATATCTATGCTCTGAACACATCCACACGCTTTTCTTTGATTGCTATCTTTCTTATATTCTCTTACATCACAAAAACCTTTTTCTTTTCTCAGTTCATTTATCAGTTTTCCATCTACACAGTGTGCCTTTGTAATTCCAAGATGACAAGCTTCTATATCTTCTGCACACATCTCTATGCTAAGATTATATTTTCTTGCAATACTTGCCAGTTCATCAAAAAGGTTTAAAAGTTCTTTATCCTCAAGCTTTCTGGCTTTTATTTTACTGAGATTTTCTTCTGCTTTGCTGTAAAAATCTACATAACTAATTATGCACTTTTGAGTGTATAAAGACAGCTTTTCACAGAGCTTTTCAAACTCTTCCTTGTGGTAGTCAAGTGGCATCTTATCTGATATAATTATTGGGTCATATCGCCAGATAACTCTTTTTTTCCCTATCAAATTTGAAAGTTCTATGAAAGTTTGAACAACCTCATCCTTTTGAGGAATGTTAGGTTCTATATCTTTGCCATAGGGTGTAATTGTAAACTGAAAATAATATATATAATCTTCAAGGTATTTTAGCTTGTCCAAAAAGTTTTTGGGATTTTTTGTCCAGAAGACTATAGCATCAACATCCTCAGGCAATAGCGATACTGCAAAAACCTGAGATGGTCGAATCGGGTTTCGGTACATCGCAAAACCTTCTTTTATTCTGTTTATAAACCAGTCACCAAAAAATGCTGGGATATCTGTTCTTCTGCTTGCACTTATAATCAACTGCATCATCTCCTACTTAATCATTTTTAAATAAAACAAGTTGAGCACTTCTGTATTCGTCCCATATCTCAAAATATTTTCTCAAGTCTTCAGATATATCAGAAAAGTCAATTCTGAAATCTGAATGTGCAGCACCAAATTTAAGACTTGGGTCATCATAGTATTGGAAGTAATATTTTATTTATGACCTGATTACAGGTTTTAGAACAAAAGGGAGAAAGCTACCTGAGTTTCTAACTTTCTGCTTTCTCCCACCGCTTCTAATTTACAGGGCTTTTAAAGTGTAAGAATAATACTGAAGACAGAATACTGACACATAAAAGATGGTGTTTGGCATGAGGTAATATTTGAAAAATTATCATTCATGTTCTTCTTGCACCAATTTTAATTCCTCTTTTGTTTACTGCACTGCTTTTAACATACTTCATATGACGTTTTATTATAGGCATACTAAAGGGAATATTCAGAAATCTCTAACCTTTTTTAATCTGGTTTCTTCTTTGTAACATCTTTTCAAATACATTTAATGCAGAGTTAAATAGAACTTTGAACGACTCTATATCTTCTAAATAGTTTTGATTACCTATTGATGATGAACCATGTACTGCGGCATTTCTTACATATTCTAACTCTTTTATTATCTCTACTTCGTCTGGATCTTTTATGAGCTTATTGTTTTCGGGGTAGAAGTAAACATTTTTGCATTCTATCTCTTTTAATATTTTTCTTGCTTTTTCTCGCCCCTCATAATTCATATTATTTTTGTTGTATACATCTGCACAAAGAACAATTATTGCTTCATAAAGAAGAATCAAAGCCTTGAGGTACTGTTTTCTTTCATAGAAAAACTGAGATCTTTTGTACATTCTCTGAAAGAGTTTTTCTTGCCTGTTCATTTCAGAAAATTCTTCGTACATTATCTCAACTATTTCTCTTTCATAAACATGCTCAGCTGTATTTAGTTTATCCTCAAGCCCTTTTATCATCTCTTCAATCTCTCTTCGTGGCTGGCGGTTCATCTCCAGCTTGAAATATGTCTTCTCTCTGTTGCCAAAACCAAGTTGACTCAAAATGGGCACAAAGTAGCCAGAATTCTCAAAGGTAGCCATCGCCTCAATCATTTTGACCAGTTTGTCTATAAAAGAAATTTCAATTACAGGAGATTGTCCATCCACAAGCCCTGAAAAGTATTCTCTCATCTCATGTGCACCATAGAATATTCTTATCTTGTTTATTTTTCTCAAATATTTCAAAAGCATTATACCATAGGAAAAAACAATAGGAATGTTCCTAAAGGCATGTGTCATATCAAAGATCACATTGTTATCAACATCTTTCTCAAGCTCTTCTAAAAGTATGTCAATGCCTTTACCAAGCTCAACTGGCTCTATTTTATAAAACTTAAGGCTTGGTACGTATTTTTTCAAAGTACTTTCCCACTCTGAGAGCGTTTGCTCTGAAATACCTTTCTTTTCTTCTTCATACACTTTCAAGCACATTTCTGCTATGTCTTCTGAGTTTTGTATATAATGGGGGAGAATTTGGTAAAGTTCTGACCATGCAGATTTATCAGTTCCAATTATGATAAACTTGTCAATTTGAATACATTCAACATTCGTAAGATATTCATATAATGCAATACCAAAAAAAGCTGTCTTTGAGGCTGTATATCTATTATTCTTTTCTTTGTCAGGATTAAAAACGTATTCAGTTTGTTCATAACCTACTGTTTGGTCCTTTTTAAGTCGACCTTTGCCTATTACCGAAATTAGGATATTCGAGGCTTTGTGTACATCCACCTTTAAAAGCCCCCTTGTTTTAGCTATTCATTTAAACAAAATTATAAACCAATTTTTCCTTTTTTAAAAGCTCTTGCTTTTTGCTTTGATAATACCTGCAAAAAATTAAATTTTGTTTTTTAATAATATAGTTATAATTGGTTATTATTGTTAACAATATAATATCCAAATATTTCTACAGGTGTAATTTAAATAAATTTCCTTTTTCTGAAAAAACAACGTGCGCTTATTTTACGATTATTCACATAATACGTTAATTTTACGAATATATATTCATTTTGACCATAAGTCATATCCGTCAAATTCAGGTGCAAAATTTTTATTGATTGGTTTGTATTTGGTTTCATGCATGCGGGACACAGGTTTTAATAGATTGCTGGCAGCCGCTGGATAGACCGAAAGAATTGAAAGGCTTCTTCCCTTGATATACCTTAGTTTGTGTTGATTTTTGAGGGGATATATTAAAATAAAAACATTAACAGAGGTGCATAAAGTTGATATAATAAAATCATGCTTTTCATCAAGTTTGTTGCCTACAAGGTTAAAATAAGAGAGTATCTTATCTGAAAAAGATTAAAGGTTAATTTTATCATTTTACTCTTCAGCAATAAAGAATATTGAGGGTTTGTTTTTACAAAACTCCGTAAGCAAAGTGGTTTTTCCAACACGCCTTCTTCCATACACAACAACAAAGTGAAATTTGTCTTCGTTATAAAGCCTGTTTAATGTTTCAAGTTCATATTTTCTTCCAACAAACATAAAATTACCTACTTTAAAGTTACTAACTTCTGAGTTACTTACTTTAAAGTTAATTACTTTGAAGTTGATAAATATTATAGCATATTTTCAGTTAGATTTCTATTGCATTTTTTGTTTTTTTGAAAGTTTTCCAGATCGCTGACAAAATCTATATTATCACTTTGTTTTGGTATTATATTTTATCTTTGATATCTGTGCTATATCTATGGAAACTTTATCAATATCAAATTTTTTGTCTCTTTTGCAAACTCCAAAAGCCTTTCTGAAAATCCCATTCTGCTAAAGAGAATATAAAGCTCTTTTTGATCAGGAAATACCTTTACATTTTCTGCTTTTTTCTTTAAATTAAAAAATACATCAATATCAACCACACTTTGCGAATATTTGCATTCACCAAAAACAACATGTCCCGTATTTTTATTAATTCCTACTATATCAATCTCTGACTTTGAATCCCACCACTTGCCTACTCTGTCTAACTTAATATCAATCTCTTTTGTTTTTATTAAATCCATTAAAATTTGCCTGCAAATTTCTTCATAAACAAAACTTATGTGATTTATCACAATTTTTGACTTGATATTTTCAACTACATATTTAGTATTGTCAAGTTCTAACTGTTCTCTGTATGGATATACAAACTTAAACCAGAAATCTATGAAATTATCGTTTATAAAATATAACCCTCTTTTGCTCTTTTCTGGATGCTCCTCTGTTACTGGAACTTCCCTTCTTACAATATCAAGGTCCATCAAAGTATTCAAATACTTTGTAAGTTTTGTTTGCGCTACAGAAAGGCTTTGGGCAATTTGGCTGAGTTTATGGTTTCCAAGCGCAATGCTTTTAATTATCGAAAAATAGCTTCCTACCTCATGAACTTCCTTTTCAAGCAAAAATACAGGCTCTTCATATAAGAAGCTCTGTCTGCTTAGAATATTTTCTTCAATTGCCTTGTAAATATCGCCTTCAAACTTGAACATCTCTAAATATTTTGGAACACCACCAACGATGGAATATATCCATATAAATTGGTGCTCTGGCACTTCAGGAAAAAATTCTTTTGCTTCTTTGAAAGAAAACTGCTTTAGCTTTATTTGCCCTGTCCTCCTGCCATACAAAGGACTTGAATAAGAAAGAGCATGTTCTTGCATCATTCCCACCAAAGAACCACTTAAAATAAGCATGAAATTGTGGTTTTTTAGCTTTTCATCCCAGATTCTTTGAACAATTGAAGCAAAAGCTGGGTTTGTTTTGCACAAGTTTTGAAATTCATCAAATACTATCACTATTTTTTTATCAATTTTTGAATTTACTATAACATCAAAAATATCATCCCAACCTACACCAGATAATCTTTCAATCAAAGGATTTTTTAAAAAATTGCTTATAGCTTTTTTAAAATACTCTATGTTTTGATTCTCTGGCTCTTCTGAAGCCAAAAAATAAATAGCGGACTTGTGTTGAATAAATTTTTTAATAAGTGCAGTCTTGCCAATTCGCCTCCTTCCGTAAATAACAACAAGCGATGAATTTTGCTCTCGATACTGTTTCTCTAAAAACTCAAGTTCTTTGCTGCGATTTATAAATCTTTTCATAATAAAATCACCTCATGTTTATTATACTCTATTTTATTATAATTTAAAGTATATTTTTGCATCGGCGCGAAGAATATTTTCAATATCATATCATCTTTGTTTTTTCTTTATTAAACAATTTTGTTCTTTTCTTTTCACTTGTCAAAAATATTTTTTAGAGATGTATGACATAAATGCCGATAGTTTTTGAGTCTGTTTAGAATTGATTAAAATGTATTTCCACTGCCTTGATTAATTATATTAAAGAGTTCTCAGAAATTCAAGCACAGCGTCGTTTGCATTTTGGACATAGATAGGCAACGGCACTGCTTCCAAGCCAATTGCATCATAGCTTACAAGTAACCAGCATCCTTTTTTGAACTTGAATGTCTGCTTGAACATATCTTCACTAATACCAAAAGCATCTGTCATTCTCTCCTTGTCAGACTTTCTCGGGAACTTGCTGACAAAGTATGTATGCGGCTGTGCCATAATATTGGTGTTAAGGTAATTAATCCTCTGGGTTGCAATACCTATCCCCAAGCCAAATTTTCTTCCTCGCCTTGCTAAGTGCATTACAACCTCGCTTGAACTCTCCTATGAATCCTTTGCATCCTGTGGAATGAACTCATCAGCCTCGTCAAATATGAAACTTACAACAGGGTCAATCTTGCCGCTTCTGCGCCTGTCTTCAAAAATTGCCATGCCAATCTGATATGCAAGATTTCTCAGCTCATCCGGGTCATGCGACTGTAACATTATAAGTACTTTGTCGTTTGGTCTGTTGAAGATATCAATAAGTTTTTTCTGGTCAATAACATTTTCATTTGAAAATCCAAACTCTTTAATTTCCCCATACCTCATACGATTTGTCAACTCCTCATCAAGCAAGAACGCCTCTGCACCAACCATGGGAAGATTTGACCCTATCCCTATCGAAATACTTTGTTTGTTGTCGATTATAATCTCAATATTTGTCGGAATAGCAAGGCATCTTATCTTTGTTGCATCGTCCAAAGGCTCTTTCTCTTGATCTTCCCAGTCGCGGTGAACTGGAATCTGCGCCATCATAGTTACATCCCGAGCAAAATCCCATCGCTCATATTTGATTTTTTCACCCTCATGCTTGATTATTATTTTTCCTCTTGCTCCATAAGCTCCTGCAAAGAAGGTTATAAAGTTGCTGCCCTCATCTTTAATGCATGTTCCATCTATTGCAACAAAGTTTATCTCACTTTTCCCAAAAAAGCTCTCTATCTTTTTCCTGAGGCTGTGCCGAAAAGCTTGGTTTTCAAAATATTTACTCCAGTCAATTATGTAGTCTTTTAATACTGTATTGTAAAAGTCTTGCAGGTGCGTTAAACTTTTCTCCAAGTTCTCATCATATCTTTTCATTGAGGTTTTTATAGAATCTTTCCAGTATCCATACATCTGAGAGAGCTTGGACATGGGCAATCATACCTTTCAATTTTGATTTATCTTTTTAATAGTTTATACCCTCATTGAGTGTGATATTTATTTACATAAAACACTTTTATATAATATCATTCGACACATATTGACATAATCTTCTATTTTAATGCAATTTTCAGAAAAATTGATTTTTTATTAGTTTTATCTTTGATTTTTAGATAATAATTGGTATTATTTTGCATTATTGTTATTGCATTTTATTCCTTTTGGGCTTCTGTATTTAGTTTTTTGAAATAAATTTTGACTTTTGTATTTACCAATTGCTGTCGACCTGAAATCCCCCCAAAAACCCCCGGGGGTCGACAGCAAAAGGTAATTTCTGGTATGTGTTGACTTTCATGCTTTTGAGGTGTATAATAGAAATAACATACTGCAGCTTGAAAACTTAACCATTTGTTCCTTGTGGCATTTTTCAACCTATCCACGGGTTTGTAGCCTCCCCTTTGGGGATTGAAACTCATTTAAAGCGGTCTTGTCTACAATTACATATGGGTTTGTAGCCTCCCCTTTGGGGATTGAAACAAGTTAGAAACAATTCTTTTTTTGCTGTTCTATTCTGTTTGTAGCCTCCCCTTTGGGGATTGAAACACACAAGCATACCGTCTGAATTGTAGCTAACCTGGTTTGTAGCCTCCCCTTTGGGGATTGAAACCAGTAGATGAAAAAATATTAATTAGGTATTCAGAGTTTGTAGCCTCCCCTTTGGGGATTGAAACTCTTTCACCCTCCAATGCAGCTTTCAAGTCTTCAAGTTTGTAGCCTCCCCTTTGGGGATTGAAACAGATAATAATTGAGAAGTATAAAGACGTATTTGAATGTTTGTAGCCTCCCCTTTGGGGATTGAAACTTGAGGATTCGAATTTTACTGAGTTTTTTCTTGCCGTTTGTAGCCTCCCCTTTGGGGATTGAAACTCATTTTCATCTTTTCACCATACCATTTTGTTACCCGTTTGTAGCCTCCCCTTTGGGGATTGAAACACATACAATCATCTAATAGATTTGTATTACAAACAGTTTGTAGCCTCCCCTTTGGGGATTGAAACACATACAATCATCTAATAGATTTGTATTACAAACAGTTTGTAGCCTCCCCTTTGGGGATTGAAACCAAATTTTGCAGGAACATAAAGGTCTTTTGTAATCAGTTTGTAGCCTCCCCTTTGGGGATTGAAACCCATACAATCCACGCTCAATACTAATTTCAACAAGGTTTGTAGCCTCCCCTTTGGGGATTGAAACATATATCTGTATTTAAAACATTCCTTACCGCCTTACCGTTTGTAGCCTCCCCTTTGGGGATTGAAACATAGAAACATGTAAAATGGAGCTCCGCTGTATGCGTGTTTGTAGCCTCCCCTTTGGGGATTGAAACTCATAATCCAGCCCTAAAATCTCACAAACTTTAAGTTTGTAGCCTCCCCTTTGGGGATTGAAACTGGAATATATGTGTCCACAGTATCTTTAACAGTTGGTTTGTAGCCTCCCCTTTGGGGATTGAAACCTCTTGTTGGATATACTCGTTTTTATCTATGGCATCAGTTTGTAGCCTCCCCTTTGGGGATTGAAACTAATTGATTTCGATCCGCCTTCACTCTCAGGCATAGGTTTGTAGCCTCCCCTTTGGGGATTGAGGAGGAAGGGGGGTTGTAGCCTTCCCGTTGGGAATTGACCAAGAAAGGGTGTTTAGTAATTTCCTTTAGTGATTGAAATTTGGTGTTGCTGCATTGAATAGCAAAATAAAATATACTCCAATGGTGAAATAAAGCGATTGGCCAAGAAGTTAATCAAGAAAAGCAACTCTGACAGTTCTAAGAAAATCATTAGTGCCAATAAATAAAGGTGGAAATTAACTCCTAACAATCCAAATACGTTGTTTGAGAATTGAATCTGAATTCTTTGAATAAAAAAAAATTACTTCATCAGAAGTATATTTAGACCTCTATGATAGCTTAGAAAATGGATACTATAAATTTTTTGGTGTATCTTTATCGTCGAAAGGAACTATACAATGAAAAAAGAAAAACAACCTTTGATACACATCTATTGTGATGAAAGTTCACAAAATAAAAATAGATACATGATTATTGGTGGACTATGGGTTTTGTATGAGAATTTAGAAGAAATAGAAGAAAGTTTTGAGCAGTATAGAATACAACATAATATGTATAGTGAACTTAAATGGGGCAAAGTCTCTCAAGGAAAATTAGATGAATACAAAAAGCTTGTGGATATAATCTTCAAATTTATAGGAGAAAAGAAAATGGCTTATCGGTGTATAGTTGTAGATTCGTCGCAAATGGATAACAGAAAGTATAATAAAGGTGATGAAGAATTAGGTTTTTATAAAATGTATTATCAGCTGTTGTTACATTATATTTATCCTAATTACCGTTATATAATCTATCCAGATGACAGAAAAAACTCTTATAAATACAGACTACAAAGTTTACAAATTATACTCAACAGAGGACTTAGAAAAAAGCATAAAATAGATATAGATATAGTAAGAAATATTGAGGCGAGAAAATCTCATGAAGTAGACTTAATACAAGCTACTGATATTTTGACAGGTGCAATAGGTTTTCATTGGAATGACATGGATAAAAAAGAAGATGCAAGCCCAGCTAAAAAAGAATTAGCTTTGTATATAGCCCAAAAAGCTGGATTAGAAACTTTGAAATTTTGCCATAGAAAAGATTATAGTATGCACTTTCATATCTGGTATTGTGATTTCAAAAAATCAAAGAAGATATATAAAACGAAATAGCGCCCTGAGTCCTATCCTCTTTATGAGGATGCGCCTCACGCTTGGTGAGGGTTTCGGATATCAGTGGCGCTATTTCCTGAATGCAGGTTAAAACCTGCTTATTATTTACTTTTTCACTTTTCAATTTAATTATACCTCATAACAGTGATTTAGTCAAAAAAATTTTTTATTTTGTGTTATATAATTCTACAGCGTTGCTTATAATTGCAAATAACATTATAGTATTTATTTAATTGCAGATAAACTTGAAGGCAAACTCAAAAAGGCAAAATTGAAACCACAATTGAGCTTGCAAAAAGATTAATGCAAATGCAAATTATCCCTTTTTGGCTTTTGTATCTGGTTTTCTAAAATAAATTATGAATTTTGTATTTTCCAATTGCTGTCGAACTGCAGTACCCCCAAAACCACGGGGGTTGACAGCAAAAGGTAATTTCTGGTATGTGTTGACTTTCATGCTTTTGAGGTGTATAATAGAAATAACATACTGCAGCTTGAAAACTTAACCATTTGTCCCTTGTCGCATTTTTCAACCTATCCACGGGTTTGTAGCCTCCCCTTTGGGGATTGAAACACACCTCACTCTATGTATCTTGCAAGTCTAAGCACCGTTTGTAGCCTCCCCTTTGGGGATTGAAACAAAGAGTTAGAGAACAAAGTAAGAAGCGAAATCATAGTTTGTAGCCTCCCATTTAGGGGTTGAAACGCAGGTATTTTACCTTTCATCTTGGATAAGAAAATATGTTTGATATTATCTTTTAACTTTGTTATAATGTTTCTTAAAAAACCCTTCAGGTGAAAATAATGAATAACCAGCTTCCTTACAACATAAATGATCTGGAGTAAAAATACATATTCTATAACAAAAGTATCTTTATTAAGTTTTTAAAGAGATTTGATAAAATTGTGGTATTTAAAAATCTTACAGAAGACCGGCTTGAAAGAATTGACAAAAGTTATGTTTTGCCAGACTTCTCTGAACTGCAAAGTGACATCCTTTATAAAGTAAGTTTAAAAGAGAAAGAGATTATCTTTTACATTAATTGCGTAATTGATCTTGAGTACACATTGGATTGACTTAAACCAAGTAGAAAGCATTTTGCAAGTGAAAGACATACTGAGCTTAATATTGAAGCTCAACAGGATTAGTGGATATAGTCTTCTTTTTTTCAACAAACTCATCTTAATCCTTCTCAAAAGTTATGTTACCAAAATAAAAGAAATATTGTCATTGAAATTTCCAAGATGAAATCTTTTCTGAAATTCAATACAAAAATCATCAGAAGAAGAAATTTCTGGCATTTCTTTCTCAAATTTATCCCAGAATCCATCGCTGCAGATGATGAATCTATCTTCATCAATAATTTCTGTCTCATTTCTATAAATTTGGACCTCTGTTCGATAATTATCTGCTATTACTGCAGAAGTTAGAGCATGCTTTTTAGAATGAGTCTTTGCCTCATCCACAGTTATGTAGCCACTTGAGATAAGTTCTTCAACCACAGTATGGTCTTTTGTTAATCTAATTGCTCTTTTTCCAAGTAATCTATACACTCTGCAATCGCCTACATTGAAAACCTGAACTTTGCTGCCAACAATCAAGACTCCAGCTACTGTGCATCCCATTCCAAAACTGTTTGGATTTGTCCGCGCGTAATTTTCTAATTCATCTCTTGCAATTTTAATTGCATCTTCAATAGAAAGCTTTTTTTCGATGATATCATCTTTATAACTTTTCAAAATTTCTAAAACCATCTTTGATGCTAAGTCACCTTTGGTGTGTCCTCCTATACCATCTGCAACAGCAAGAAAAATATTTTTACCATCAATATCTATACTCTCACATTTTTCCATATTTGTACTACTTATAATTCTTTCAGAAACTAACAAGGCGTCTTCGTTTGTATCTCTCAAATTTCCTTTATTTGTAAAATAAAAAACTTTAAACATGTTTTCAACTCCTATCTGTGTTTATTATTGTAATTCATCTACTGTAAGTTCTAAGGATAACGAAAGAGATATTCTGTCGCCCTTTTTGATTACATCTTTATCCTTTATCTTCATGCCATTTATATAAACTCCATTTGTGCTATTTAAATCCTCAACATACCAGATACCTGCCTGTTTGAAAAATCTTGCATGTCTTCTTGAAACAGTTTTATATTCCCCCAAATATTCTTTCCCTTTTTCATGTCTGCCTACCACATCGCCACTAAAAACCTCTAACACAAAATCTTTCCCTCTCAAAATAATTTTGGAAACTTCAACCATTGTTCTATCATCGCAAGACTCTTTTTTAAAAGATTCATTTCTTTCTATCCCTTCAGTCTTCTTAGCTTCTCTGACTGCATTGTCCTCAGTTACAGGCACATTTATGATATCTGCCATGCATTTGACGCATATTATTTCATCAGGGGGATTTTGCCAATTACAGTTCGGACATATCTTATATCTCTCCATTTATGAACACCTCAGCATCTTTTTGGTATGGTATGCCTATTATAACTATTTTATCTTTTTGATTAATAATCTGAAGAACTCTTTCTTTTTTCTTTTTTATCCAGAGTAAATAATCATTACCCAAAGACTTATTAAAAAGGAAAAATCGCTGATTTTCTGAGCCTTTCCAAATCAATTCACTTTCAAGCCCTTTTATAAAAGGGGAATCTACTATTGCATCTATTAGTTTCAAGATATCTTTATGTTTATTCAAAAGGTATTCATATGTGTATCCAGTATAAACAAGAATGTCATCAAAAAAGTCTCTTATAGAACTTAAAAGAATCAGCAGTGGTACATGCTGGTCAAATGGCTCTCCACCACTTATTGTTAGTCTTTTGCAACCAAAACTCTTCAGGACATTAGCAACCTGTTCTATTTTAATTGCTCTGCTTTTATCAAATTCCCATGTATGCGAAGACATGCATCCTTTACATCTTATTGAACATCCCTGCAGCCAAATACCAACTCTTTTACCAGGTCCAAGTGTATAAACAGGATAATGTATAATATTAACTAATAACTCTTCCATTAAGTTCCCACCTGTCATCTTTTTTGAGTAATTCATTAATCACCACAGTACTTTCTGCTTGAGGAAACAACTTAAACAGAAGCTCTGAAAGAGGATTTATAAATAATAGTTCAAGTTTGTTGCCTATTCCTCTTCCACCCATAGACAGGTCTTTTACAATTTCTTCATATATCTTTTGCTGCACATTATCTGATATTTCAAGCTTTACCCCCTTATCTTCTTCAAGTTTTATCTTAACATTATTCAGCATTTTATCCAATATTCTTTTTACATTTTCACTGCGTATAAAATCAAATACAATGATGTTTTCTCCTATACGATTCAAAATTTCAGGTCTTGCAATCTTGAATGTAAAATATTCTTTTATGGCTTCATTCAAAATCTTCTCAATTTCATCATAACTCATTTCTGGTGAGATACGCTGTATTTTTTTACCATCCGACGTCACTTCAAAAACACCAAGATTAGATGTAAATATTATTAGACTTTCAGAAAAGTATACAGTTTCTCCTCTGCCAGAGGTAAGCCTACCATCGTCAAGTATTTGTAAGAAAATATCAAGTATTTTTGGATGAGCTTTTTCTATCTCATCAAAGAGGATTACTGAAAAAGGATTTTGTTTTACAGCATTTGTTAATTCTCCACCAACATCATACCCCACATATCCGGGCGGCGCACCAATGAGTCTTTGGTCAGAATGTTCATGTGAAAACTCTGACATATCAAATCGTATATAATGATGTTCACTTCCAAATATTAATTCTGTTATAGCTTTTGCAAGTTCAGTTTTTCCTACACCGGTTGGTCCTGCAAAAAACAAAACGCCTTTAGGTCTGTTTGAATATCTTGAAAACTGTGAACCCGAAAGATTGAAAAAAGCTCTTCTCAATATAGTAGCTGCTTGTTTTATAGCTTTTTCTTGCCCCATAACTCTTCTTTTTAAAAATTCCTCTGCGTTATTCAACCTGTCTTTATCTATTTTCGCCCACGGATTTTCGCTGACACCAACTTTGTATCTCCTTGTCGCTTCACCAATTTCTCTTGCACTCAGATTTTCTCTCTTTGACAAAACTACTATAGAAAGCATTTCCCTTGCAAACATGCCAGATGTCAGATTTACAAAATCTTTTATCAATTCTTCTTTTTTGCTGTCAGGTAAACTTGTCCACTCATCCATTCGCGGTAAAAGAGCCTGTGCTATCCATCTTCTTATCTCAAAATCAGGTTTTGGAATAGGAATTGTTCTTATTCTTGGATTTTCTACAGTATACCACGGCGGTAAATCATTTTCTTTCTCTACAAGGAAAATTATTGGATTAAAAGAAGGTGGATTACCTTTTTGGTTTATGTTAATAGAGAGCTTGAATGTATGGTAAAGAAAATCTGGTAAATCTTTGCTGCAGGAAATCTCTGGCAATCTCGATGAAAAGTTAATAACAACAGCTGTCTTTTCATCTCCTGTAATAAATTTTTCTATAGTTTCATACACATCAATCAAAGACACAACTTTATCACCAATTTTTCTTCCAGTAAGGTTTGTAAATATTCCTTCATCTCCCTTTAATAGTCTAAATCCTTCAAGAGGAACATACTCTATTACAATTTTGTAGTTGTCATATGTAGTAAGCAAATGAGCAATAAATTGAGTTATATTCATGGGTATATATTTTTCACCCTGTGGAAATGGAAATAGGTCATAAATATTCCCAAAAAGAATAAACTGAGATGTTATAGAACAAAACCTTAGAAGCTCTTTTGCAAACTTTGGTATGCCTTTGATTTTTTCAGGTATTATTTCGTTTGCCATACTTTACACACTCCTTTGTCTATGTTGCATATCATTGCTTTTGATATTTTGATGTCTTTTGGCATATTCCATTTTCTCTTTTTTCAGGTAATAAAATCTCATTTCAGGTTCGATTCTCTGTTTGTCTTCAATCAATATCCCTTCCTGACTTAAAAGTTGTTTAATTTTGTCATAATCAGAACACCATTTTTTTGCTATAGATATATCCTTATGTTTTTCATATTCACTTAAACTCCCTTCATCTTCAACATACCTTACAAACATAATTTTTATTCCGTCATTTTCATATTTTATCCTCAACATATAATCCTCTCCAAAAGGTGTTCTAATTTCTACTATTTCACCCTTTGATAATCTTTCCATTAACCCTTCTTCTACAACAGAATAACCTAACTCTCTTATTTTTCTAATAAACTTATCCACTGAAACCTTTCTGATTTCCTGTTCCATAATTTGCCTTTTCCTGTCAAGTAGTATTTTTATAAAGTCATCAACTACTTCTTTATGCAATATTTCCATTTGCATTAAATCATTAAATTCACTTTTCATTCCTACCTCTTCTGCAAGTGTTTCGTACATTTTTAAATCATTTTTTAAAACTTCAGTTTGAATATATATTGTCCTCGCCTTTACGTAACTGAACTTGAGGTCTTCAAGAATCAGTTCTACTCTCAGTATATCATCTGTTTCTTTTGCCTCTTGTATTAACTGCTTTTTTTCTTCTGCCAACTGGAGATTTATATTTTTTAGCTTACCAAATATAGCTTCAATCTTTTCTAATATCTCTTCCTTTTTTATAACCTTGAGGTTATCTTCTTTAAAAATTTGTTCTACTTCAATTTGCTTTTTTACTTCAAAAGTTTTTTGCTCAAGCAATTTTTGTTTTATCTTTTTTATAATACCATGATACTCACTTGGTACTTCTTTTAAATACTTCTTTAGTATTTCAATATCTGAAGGATTATCAAATGTACACTTTTCTATAGTGTTTAGAATTTCAGCATATTGTTGCATCTTTTTATAATATTTTATATTAAATAAATCTTTTGGGAAATTATTTAGATACTGCTTTATAACCTTTACATTTGCATTGGGATTTTTAAATTCTTTCTCTAAATTTTCAAACAATTCTATAATCTTTTGTATCTTTTTTTTGGTCTTCAGAGCACCATCTGGTAATACATCTATAAAAGCTTTTAGTGTTTGGATATCTAAATTATCTGTCAGTTCTGTTTTAACAAAAATAATATACTCCTTCGTTTTTCGAACAATATCTTGCAGTTTTGCAATTTGCGCGTCAACCCACTGAGTATGGTTTTCACTTAATAAAATTTCCATTGTGTATTTTTCCAAAAAATCTTTCTTGCATTTCTCAAGATTTTCTATTAAATCCTCACCTAAAAAGTATGAATCAATATTTTTTAGCATGTCTTTTATATGGCCAATAGAATTATCTATTTGGTTTTTAAAAAACTCTTTATTTTCTCTGAGAGTTTCAGTCAAATTCTTATTGCCTACAAAGGTCCAACAATAAGTAAAGCTACTCATGCTATCATCCTCTTAATTTTTAAATTTATGTTTAATCATCATAACGTCTTAAGATTTTGAATAATACTGAAATAACAGATAAGAAAAATAAAAATACACTGAGTTAATTAAAATCTTGTTTGCTGTGCCATTAATGAAATATTCATATGATGAAATGTAAGAAAAATAGAACATAATAGCACAAACGTACAAAATTGATAATCCTGCAATTTTAATCTTGGTAAAGTGAAAAAATTTTTTATATAAATAATATGAGAATAATGATATAACAATCAATACAAACATATTATAATTTCTATTGTTATCAAAATATCTTTTGGTTATGACATCGTAAAAATACTGTTCTGTTGTGAAATATAATATCAACCTTGTAGCTATCAAACCCACAAGGTAAAATACAGCTACTTTATAAATACTTTTTAATGTTTTTTTAATATCTCTTAAAAGCTTTTTTCTACGGACTGCTTGATGTAATTTATAACCTTTTATTATCCAATCGACTGCTTCAGGCACTGAAAATTCTGCCTTACACCATTCAATTATTTCATCTGCTATTCTTTCTAAAATCTTACTATCTTTTGCTCCTTTAAAAACCATTTCTTCAACTTCATCAATGCTGAATCCCAAATTTGTAAATTTTAATGCTAATGTTGGCTTTACATCTATTGTTTTCCACCTGACAGCCTCAATTACATTAACATTATTTTTTCTCCATTCATCGGCTTCGTCAGCACTAAATCCTTTTTCAGCCCAGTTCTTTGCTTCATTAATATCAAATCCGTATTTCTTCCATTTTTGAGCATCTATTTCTGAAAAACCATTCATTATATAATGAAAAATACCCTTTTCAATAAAATCAAATATCTTATTCTTATCTATGCCTTTTTCTAACAATTCAAGTATATCAAAAGCAGTAATCCCCTTTCTTTGCCACTCGTAAGCATTTTTGGGGCTGAGTCCAAGGTTGTCAAATATAGCAGATTCTTTTGGGCTAAAACCATAATTATACCATTCCAATGCAATATTGCCCTTTCTAAAACCAGCTGAGACCCATTCTTTCATGTCTTTTGCAGAAAATCCAGCTTCCCAAAAAGTTTTTGCCTCTTGCGGACTGAGGTTTATTTCAATGCCTGCCTTTACCCACGCTGAGTCAGAAGAAAATCCAACTTTATTCCATTCTTTAACATCATAATTTTTGCTTCCTTCATTATACTCTTCATAGAACACTGGTATGTTTTTCACATTATTTAACCACTGCTTGACCTGTTCATATCCCCATCTTTTTTTGTAGTTCCTCGTAAGAAGCCCTTTCAATAAAATTTTGTATCTTTCAGGAATATCTTCTGGAATTTGTACTCCCTGGGTAGCAAGAGTATTTATAATAACAGCTTCTGATAAATTAGCGAAGGGATTCTTACCTTTTAACACTTCGTATATTATTATTCCTAAATGCCACCAATCAATTTCTTTGCCAAAATAACTTGAAATCTCTTCTGGAGCCATATAAGAATATGTCCCCTTGAATGTAGTGAAAACCTTTGACATTTCTTCAGACATAGCAGAAGATATCCCAAAATCAATCAGCACAAGGTCTAATGATTTTAAATCTCTTATAAGAATATTAGAGGGTTTTAAATCTCTGTGAACAATTCCCTTTTTATGCAGTGCTTCAATAGCTTCTGCAATCTCTTTTACTACAATATCAACTCTGTCTTTTACCTTCTCTAAGTTATCTTTTAAACTACCATATTGAATATATTCCATTATCTCAAAATATCTGCCGGTCTGTTCATCTTTACCTACTTCAAAAATTGTTACAACATGTTCTTTTAGCTCAAAAGAAATCTTTTTTAATCTTTCTAATACTTCAATTTTGGGGGTAATACCCTTTCTGTATAGCTTTAAAAACATCTTATTACCATCATTTTCTATAACGTAAGCATCGCATTCTCCACCTTTGGCTGGTAGTTCCTCTACGATGTTGTAATTTCTAAATGTTGTAATGGTTAATTTTTCTTTTTCGCTTAAAATATCTGTCTCTCTCACAGTAGCATCTTGTAAATTTTCTTTATCCCACCAGCTCTCTTTTACCGTTTTTTCATCCATCAAAGCTAATCCCTTCCTTGTTCTGTACTTGAGCATTTGTATTTGGTAAAATATAACTTTAAACAACCTCTTTTCATGGTAACAGGTCTTTCTCTTTAAGTTTAACTTTTCTACTACTTATAATTTACCCTCTATGAAAATCTTACAAACGTCAATTTTCCTGAAAAGAAAATTGGTTTGCAGCCTGCATAAGCCGAAATAGCAGATTTTTGCAAAATCTACCTTACACAAAACAACTGACAAAACATGTCAAGTAGTTCTGTTGAGGCAAATATTTCGTATCTACCAAAATATTCAATTCTCGATTCAATTAAATGCTGTTTTTTCAGACCATCTTTTATTACAAAGAAAAACCTCTGGTCTTCTGGATATGCTCCAAACCTTTGGTAGTGGATGCTCAAAAGTTGTCTTCTTAGCATTTCTGAAAAAATCTCTGGCTGCTTGTCATATTCTAAGCAAACACCATCTTTTTGAACAAACACACCGCTTAGCAAAGTTCCACTTGTCTTTGGTTGTTGCGTCATGCATGAAATTCTCTTCAAGTAAATACCATCAAACAAGCTATTTAAATTTTCATAAACTTTTAATATGTTCTGTGTAACAAGCTCTAAAAAAGGTGTTGTAAGATATATTCTAAAATCTTCAAACACCCATACGCCATCCTCAAGTTCTTTTTTGTTTTTTGTTCTAATGGGTGAGATGGTAAACTGCTCTGTAGCAAGAAGACTTTTCAAAACTTCATATGCCTTAGAGTAATAAGAGGATGGCAAAAATATACCATCCTCTCTTGCCCAAAAATGAAATGTAAAATATTTTGCCACTTTTTCATCACAGCCCATCATCTAATGGTTACTTTTATCCACCCGGGGACTGTCCAAACCTGTCCATCCTTAAACAAAAGACGTCGTGACTTTGGAAAAATATCAGGATTGATTTTTGACTGAGTATCTACCCTTGAAAGTTTTTCAAAATGGCTCTTATTGAAAAATATTCCCACAGTTTTTGAAAGATATCCTGTTGAAAATCCTATCTGGAGCAAAAATTGATTTTTGTCAAGAGAATTTAAAATATTCAAAAGTTTTTGATACTCAGAAACAATCTGCTTTTGATTATATTTAGAGTAAAAGGTCATTTCTTTCTGGATATAATCCTTTGCAACAGAATTTAAAATTTGGGCAACAAATTCATATGGTGAAGATAATACTCCGCTTGTCAAAAGCTTCTCCTTTAACCCTTTAACTGTGGCATTGCCTTCAATTAAATCTTTTTCAGCCTTTATACTTCCATAAAGCTTTACACCAGGTTTTAATCCTTCAGCAACAATGGCAGTTGCCTGCTTTGGGTCATCAATATTGCCATTTCTCGAAAACCATTTTGGCTGATTTGAACATATGTTCAAAACTTTTATTTCAAAAATCCCTGCACTCTCTTGCTCTACAAAGCTGCTGTCGCTTACCCTTAGGTATTTGAACGGCGATTCATAAGGAGTTCCAAAAATCTTCTCATCTGCATCACGGCTTACAAACTTAGGATCAACTCTGTTTCGATTCAGAACTTTCTGGTAAGCATTTGAGAGCGCACTCTCATAAAACTGCAAAAGGTTTTTCGAAAGAGCTTTTGTCATAGAAGATCTCATTGCCCCTTTTAAGGATGAACCCGGAATGTAAAACCTGCCTGCACTTTTTACAAATGCAACTACTTCTCTGTAAGGGCTTGTAACACCTTCAAGTCTAAGAGTGTACTTTACCGCCTTTTTAAAATCTATGCTATATTTTTTCAGAATATCTTTTATATTAAAATCCCTTGCACCTGACGAAAGCCCTCGTGAAAGCTCTTCAATGAAGCTATCTTTAAAAAGGTTTTGCTCAAAGAGCTTATCAAAATTCAAAAAGTACAAGTACTCTCCTTCTCTTACAAACTCAAAACTCTGAATTTTATCCTGTCCGCCTATGATTGTGGGAGTCAGAACTTCAATCTCGTATGTTTTGCTTTCAAAACTATCTGCTACCAAACAGCATCACCCCTTCCGGCAGAGGAACCAAAAAGGCAAGTCCAAAACAGTATACCCTGTGCTCTGTAAACTTATCAGGTGTGACATCTACCACTCTGCCATATATTTTACTGGAAAACACCGCACCCTCGCCAAACACACTGACAGTTTTTCTCTTTATCCCAAGCCCTGCTTTGGAGTAGACATATCCGCTTCGCGTCAAAATCTCATAAAACACAACGCTTTTTATCTCATCTTCATCTTTCGGATTAACTAAGGACAAACTCATGTAATATTTTGATTTATCGCTTTTAAACTGCGGTACATCATCTTTAAAATCAACTTCAAAATTTCCAAGCCCGCAGGTTCTATCACCGCCAAGCCCTTCATCGCCCAAAAGCCTTATTGCAGCTTTTACTTTATTTTCAAATTTTTCATTGTTAATCTTTAAATAGAACCACAGCCCAGCCTCTTTTTCAAATTCAAAATGAGAAAAGTAATATATGTTAGAAGATGATGTTTGCCTGTCGATAGAAACTCTTGCCCTTTCTTTTATTCTGCCAAGAGAAACCCTTTCTTTATCTTTTTCAAATTCATTTTGTGGTATTAGAAAACTTCCTGTCGGCTTGTATTTGAATGGAAAACCTTCAAACAAATCCTTTTCTCTTACAAACTTTATTTTCTTGAGCTCTTTTTGATTTTCGGCATTTATTATTCCATTATTCTTATACTCCTCCATGTCCATGCCAAGAGGAACAGGCACAAAATACTGAAAGTTAACATACGGCATTGTAGATGAAATCTCAAATGGTGGTGTGCCGTTTATGAATTCACTAATCAACTTTTCAGTTTCATCTTTGCCGTAAAGCAGCGAATATGCATTTATTATGCCAGACATAAGCGTGTCTGAATGTGCAAATACTCTGGTAATGTTGTATATTTTTTCTTTTTCGCCAATGTGCACAGGTGCTTTAAAGCTCATCACAGCTCTGCAAATTTTGTTTTTGACCATTTTTATCACCTTTTAAAAAACAGATTTGTTAAGAAAGCTTTAGCTCATCAAGGCTTTTTGCCGTCGCTATTGGCTGAAGTTTGCTTGAATCCTTTTCATAATCGCTTGAATCCTTGTAGAATATCTCTATATCAACAAATTTTACTTTTCCATTTCCTCTTGAACCCTGCCCGCCAAGGTAATCATCTTCTAACAGCTTCATTGCTTTGATAAACTTTTCAAGGTAGTATTTCTGGTCATCTTTGCTGTCAACTTCAAACCTGTTTACGACAAACTCTGCTGAAAACTGTGCGCCCGCAGGAACTCTTTCACTCTGTCTTGGATGTGCTTTTGATGTTATTCTATCTATATTATTCTCAAACTTTACTTCTGTCCAGTCAAGGTCAAGGTTCTCCTTCATCTCTTCCGTGATAGAAGTTTCTATCAGCTTTGCATCGCGAACAATTAGCCTTGTGGGGATGACTGCATCTGTAAGATCTATTTTCTCACCACTTTTTAAATCATGAGAACCATGGTTTCTGCCAAAAAGTCCGCATACAGGACAATTCAAATCATCACACATATGAAGGCATATCTCTGGCCTGCCTTCCCTTTTGACCGACACAACAAGCAAATTATCTCTTACCTTTCCTTCAGCAAACTCCATTAAAGCCCTCATCTTGCCTTTGAGAGATGAACCTGGAATGTAAGGCCTGCCTTTTGCATCTTTTACAACTGCATTGTCAATTCCACCTATCTCAAGGCTGTTGTTGCCCTCACCAATGTGAAGACCTGTTTGAGCTTCTATCTTACACTTTATGATGTACTTTCCTTTCAAGATTACATCCATGGCAATAGTCTCCCCCTTTTGAGATTATTGTTCTCTTCCACCATGATACCTGTAATATGCTATAATTGCCTCAAAAAAGTTTTTGTAATCATCAAATGTCCATTTATTCTGGATAACCATATCGCCAGCTTTCTTAACAACTTTGAAAAAAGATTGCCAATCATTTTTATTTTTATCACTTCTAAATCTTCCAACAGTATAAGCCATTATCATTTCTATTCTTTTTACTTCTTGCTTTGGATTAATTTTATTCTTTATCTTGCTTTTTTTCTGAATTTCAGAAAAAACTTTTCTTATTTGAGTCATCGTAATTTTTCCAACAAGCATTTTGCCAATTTCTTCAGCAGTTTCATAAAATAACAATCCATCTCTATCTTTTTCTTTATCTAACAGTAAGTTCATTTTTTCAATTACAAAGTCACCCCATATTTTATTTTCTCTATTGTTTTGTTCATCATTATATTGATTAGCTTTTTGTTTTTGCACCTTTCGTTCCTCCTCTCAAATAAATTATTTTTACCTTCTCAGCTCAAGCTCAGCCCAGCGTGCTGCAAGGTAAGAGTGCTTGTACAAAGAATTTGATTTTTTATCAATAATTTTTTGCAAAACATCTTCAAGATCTTTTGAATACTTCTTATACCTCTCTTTCAGCCTTGCCATGAAATACACAAATCGCCACGACTTGAAAATTTCTTCTTGAGTCTGAGTCATCTTTTTAAGATTGCAAACGGCATAGATGCCGTTTATAAGCGCTTTTGAAACGTTCTTGCTACCAATTAAATCTGTAATTGCCTCTTTTAGCTTTTCCACATCCTCATAATCTTCCCAGCCAACAAAATTACCCCCAAACGCAAAACAGTCTTTTTTTCGCCCATCTTCTCTTTGGTACTCTTTGGCTTTGTCTAAATGTTCTCCACACACAATAGCAACCCTGTAAATTGGATATTTTTTATCTGGTGCTATTTCAAAGCCCATTGAAAGCGTAATGTCTGGATTGTGGCATGAAAAGCTTCTAAACTCTGTATAAATTTTGTGTGCTGTATGCGGTAGCACATCCCACTGACCAAGTATGCAAAAGTCATCTCCACCTGCATAAATAACAACAATATTGCTCTGCTGCTCACTTACAAGCCTGTTGAAATAGTAGCCGAAAAATAGTGAAAACTCCTCAGATAGAGTCATCACTCTTGAAATTGAACTGTCTTTGCCAAGCCCTTCTTTGAAAATTTTCCCCAGATTATCAACATCACCGCGAACAATTCCCCATGTTTTGATTCCTTTTGATGAGTTTGATATCTCATCTATTGTTTTAAGATTGTTTTCATCTTTAAATGGTGCATGGGTTGAAATATCCAGTGCTTCATAAAAATCAATCTCAAATTTATCGTCTGATTTTTTTCTATTTTCAAGATTATTATTTTTTTCTAACAATTTCTCCAATCGATTTCTGTCAATAACAATTGTATTATTCACTGGGTTTATAACCTTTTCAGAGTAGTTTGAAAATTCAATCTTTCTTCCAAAGGCTTCAAAAATATCTTCTATGTTTTTAAAATCCGAAAACTCGATTTGTTCGCCCCATGATTCTTTGATAAAATCACTTTTCATAAGTTTTTCACCAAATTCGACAAAACTCTCGCAAAACGGACAAAAATCAGGGTCATCTTCTTTGGGTCTCAGCGCTCTGTGGCAGTGAGGACATTTTTGTTCATAGTCCTCGTATGGTTCAAAGAATTTCAACTCTTGATTTTCAATAACGTTTCTAAATTTCGAAATCTTTTTCCTGTAGATTTTTGACGAAACTCTATCAAAACAATCTCCAAAATTGCCTGAAAAATCATAAAGGTCAACTATATCTGTCTCAAGAAGTATACTGATTGAGCCTCGGTGTGCTTTAAATAAAAGCTTGTCAATTTCTTTCTGATAATCTTCCACTTTTTCTGCAAAATATGCAGGCATCAGAAGATAAAAATGTCCACCACCGTTAAATATTAGGTTGCAAATAGGCATATTTTCTTTTTTCAGAATGAACCTCGCAACTGTATCAAGCAAAAATGATATGTAAAACGACTTTGCCTTAAGAGCTTTCAGCGCCCCATCCATCTTTGTGTCAAAAACAAAATCTTGAATGCCAGAAATATCACCCTTAACAAGACAAAAGTACGGAAATTCTCCTTTTTTAATTGAAGAACCTCTACCGGATAGGATTTTTGTATTGATTGACTCTAAAACTCTAACTCTTTCATTTTCCTGTGAAAACTCTTTTTTAAGCTGCCTGTCAAGACAAAATGCAATAGCAGCAGTTGATTTGCTGTGCGCCCACAGTGATATGTCCGGTTTGGAATAATAAAAAGCTGATGGAATATTGTATGTGTAAATTCTGATTAAGTTGTAAATTGCTGATACATATTCTTCTAAATCAAAATGTATTCCATTCAAGGATTTTTCAAACTTATTTTTTAGTATTAAGGCTTTTTTAGAAAAGTCTTCCCAGAGATTTTGATAGTCATTTCTTGCGTTTGAATTAAAACTGTCAGTGGGATACTTAATTTCATACCTTTTTGTTAAATTTTTGTAGTAAGTTTTTCGACTATTTTTTTCATTTTTGTCAAGACATATCTGAGAAAGAATTGAAATAAGATACTTTGATTTGTCAGCAGATGTATCATCTTCTTCGATGTCTTTTCTGTCAACACTTGCTGAAATCTTGTCCGCAACGCTTATTAGATATTGACTGTATGATGACGGTTTGTGATGATGAAGAACAAGATTTGTTACATCTTTCAAAATTTCTTTTTTAAATCTTTCTGGCAATATTTGCTGCACATAATATGCCCCCCAATCCTCATGCCGAGGAGCATGCTTTCCGGCTTCTTTAAAAAATACATCGTATTCTCTCGATATTGTTGTTTTAGCCTCAGAATTTTCGGTTCTCATATAAAACTTGCCAATGTCATGTAAAATAGCGCCAAGAAAAATGTTGTAATCCAAAATTTTATCTTCTGTTTGATGAGCATTGTAAAAAATCATCTTTATTGCCCACCTTCTTTTTTATTGTGTAGTTCGACAGATTAAGTAGTTAAAATACACTTTATTCCATTATAAAACAAAATCTCTTAAAAGGAAAGATTTACTTATTAAAAATTCAACTTTAGCTCAAACAAGTTGTTTTCAATAATTATCTTTGCAAAATCAAGAGCTTTTTCCTTGAAATCATTGTAGCTGTATATTTCATCTGCTAAACCAAAATTAATATGCCCATTTTTAACATGAGCCCCTATAAAGTTAAAACCGGTAAAGGACTTTTCAAAGTTGATAGAAAACAATATCTCACCCGTTGCTTTATCTCTGCCTATAAGTCTGAAAGGATAGTTTATAAGCGGAAGGTTACATTCTTTGGCTTGCAAAAATACTCCTTCAATTTGGTCAGTGATTTCAATCTCCTCAACCACTGAGGTTTGCGATAGATATTTTGCTAAATGTGGATCTAAAATCATGTTTTTACTCCTTTCTGTTGAAATTTGACATTACAAATCATCAAGGCTTCCCATTTTTTCTTTGCTATTAGTCCACACACTGAATTCTCTTTTATAAACTGTCTTTAAAACCTCAAAATCTATAGAATAACTTTGTAAACATCTCAATTTTTCTCTTGTAATTGATGAATCTTCCAGAATACTTACAATGATCTTGTAATTTGCTTTTATCATTCTGAAAGCCTCATAAAGTTGTTTCAGGTTTTCTTCTTCTATGTCATCATAGGGTGGGAATCCAAACAATTGGATTATCTGTGGCATTCTTTCTGCCATTTTCTATGTGACTATCATATAAAATTTTTCTTAGCACCCATGCAGACTTGTCATTCTCCCAGAGATTTAACATATAGTCTGGAATAATCCCGCCATGGTTCATGTGTGAGACGCCAACAAGTACAGAACAGGTAACTGTTCCCATTTTACACTCCCCTTCTTCTCTTCTATTTTTAGATCTGGCAATTTTTTAGTTTCTGTTGTAAGTTTAATCATTTCAAAATTTATTTTATAACTTTTTTTGGCAGTTGAAAAGTTCAAAAAATATGCGAACTTTTAATAATGATAGCAATTATTTAGTCAGTATGTAACCTGTATAGTCATTATTCATTATATTAGCGTTCTAAAATAAAAAGATATGTGTCAAAAATTATAACAAAGCAAAATAATACTTTTACTATCATTTTGCCCTGGTATTTACTTTTATGTTTGTTTATTTTGTTATAAATGGCTCCATGTATCTTGAAAAATAAGACTTAAATTAGCTTTTGTATTTACCAATTGCTGTCGACCTGCAATCCCCCTAAAAACCCCCGGGGATCGACAGCAAAAGGTAATTTCTGGTATGTGTTGACTTTCAAGAGTTTGTGGAGTATAATAGAAATAACATACTGCAGCTTGAAAACTTAACCATTTGTTCCTTGTGGCATTTTTCAAGCCTTCTACGGTTCGTAGCCTTCCCTTTGGGGATTGAAACGACGCGCACAATTTTCGCAAATGCACTCGTACTCGGTTCGTAGCCTTCCCTTTGGGGATTGAAACTTTCATGAGAGCAAGAGTAGCAAAGTCGTCTTGCAAGTTCGTAGCCTTCCCTTTGGGGATTGAAACCAGGCGTCGGCGATGTAAAAGTATTTCCGTTATGGGTTCGTAGCCTTCCCTTTGGGGATTGAAACTCTGTCCTATAGACTCTGAGCCAATGCTCAGAGTCCGTTCGTAGCCTTCCCTTTGGGGATTGAAACGCAGAAGCTGAATATCAAGCAATAAGTGCTGGTGTAGGTTCGCAGCCTTCCCTTTGGGGATTGAAACCACGTGTTATTATGAAGGTGCGTTTGGTGATGAGCGTTCGTAGCCTTCCCTTTGGGGATTGAAACAAGTCTTTTTTTGTTCATCCTTCCATTTCAGATAAGGTTTGTAGCCTCCCCGTTGGGGGTTGAAACGCATATAACACCAGTCTGCCGTTGAGTTTGATATAGTTTGTAGCCTTCCTTATGGAGATTGAGGTAGAACATTGCCTTTGGGATTTGAGAGGAAGAAAATGAAGACTCTTCTTAAATAGTTGAAATGGATTGTATGTTAAAATTTTTTAACTTCTGGGAGAATAAAAAGATGCCAGGGATAAAGAAACAACTCCCCGGCATCTTTTATATCCAGTTTTAAATTGAAATCATTCCTCTATTATATCCTCTCCTTCATCTTCTAATCCTTCTGGATACATATCCTCAGGATCTGCATAGTGGCATATGTTAAATGTTGTAACATCAACTGATGATACTGGTGAGCTAATCGGAAAAAGTGCCATTGTAAGAGAAATGTTCCCTTTTTCCAAATCTTCTATTAACATTTCAAGCCCTATCTTGTCTTTATCAAGAATAATTGTTTTAACTGGGGGAATTTTAAATTGTGATATTGAATCACCAGAATCTAAACCAGCTTCATTATCAATTCCAGCTTGCTCAATAGCTTCTTCATAAGGATCATAATCTCTTATCTTTTCCTTTATTACTTCAATTGCTTTTTTATCTACTATTGACATATAGACAATGTCACATTTTTTGCAAACCATATATGCAACATTTTCAAAATTCAGGGTGTATCCTGCCACTTTGACATTGACTCTTTTGCCCCATTCAATTTTCATCTCACTACTTCCGCATTCAGAACATATTGAAGGGGACAAAACTTTTATTAGAATGTTCACAAATATCAGAACTATCTTTTCTAAATGTCAAATTCACTAATTAACAACACATGAGGATTTTGTTTAGCAAAACTTATTACCTCATCTGTAAAACCACTTTTTGAAAATAACACGTAGAATTTTTTACTGTAATTAAAAATCATGCTTTTTTCGATTAGATTATTTAAAACAGACATGTCAACCTTTTGGTTTCTCCATTTGCATTCACCAAATAGTATGTTATTGTTATCAAATGCTACTATATCAATTTCTTCTTCACGCTTTTTATAAGGATTATTCCCCCACCATTTACCTATATTTTCAAAAATGAAAGGCAATCTTTTTTCCTTGTTTAAAATTTTAAGGTAATCCATACATATCTGTTCAAAAACCTCCCCAATAAACTCATTCATGGAAGGTTTTATTTTATTCTCAACAACTTCATCAATCAATCCCTGTTCAATTAAAGTCTTGTTGGTAAAAACAAATCGATACCAGAATCTAAAAAAATTATCCTTAATTCTGTAAATGCTTTTTCTGCTCTTTGCCTCCGAGAAAATAGGAGTTACTCTCTCAAGAATTTTTAAATCTATAAGTACAGAAATATATTTTGCACATTTATCAACTTCAACTCCTACTTTTGTAGCTATCTCATTTAATTTGCTGCTGCCTGTTGCAATAGCTTCTATTATCGAATTATACAAAGCTGGTTCTCTTACTTCTTGCCTTAAAAGCAGTTTTGGTTCTTCATAAAGATATGATGACTTGTCCAATATTTTTGTCTTGATGTTTTCGTATATGTCTTTTGTGCTGTCAAAGATAATTAAATATTGAGGAATTCCTCCCAAAACCCCATATGCAATTACCTGTTCTTCAAAATTATAATTAGGGAAAAATTCTCTACTTTCAAAAAAATCAAATGGTTCCACTATTAACTGAGCAGTTCTTCGTCCATACAAAGGGCTTTTGTAGCTTAAAACTTCCTTTTCAATGAAACTTACAGAAGAACCACAGACAATCAAAAAAAGTTTTGTGTTCTTTAAATGATGGTCAATCAAATTTTGCAGAAGTGATGGTATACTTTTGTTTGAATTAACTATATAAGGAAATTCGTCAATTACGACAACTAATCTTTTATCCTTTGCTTGCTGTGCTAAAAATATGAATGCCTTCTCCCATGACTCAAATTGGCTTATCAATCCTCCAAGGTTAAAATAAGACAGTACCTTATTTGAAAAAGATTCAAGGTTAATTTTATCATTGTATTCCTCAGCAACAAAGAATATTGAGGGTTTATTTTTGCAAAACTCAGTAAGCAGAGTAGTTTTTCCAACACGCCTTCTTCCATACACAACAACAAAGTGAAATTTGTCTTCGTTATAAAGCCTGTTTAATGTTTCAAGTTCATATTTTCTTCCAATAAACATAAAATCACCTGCTTTAAAATTACTAACTTCAGAGTTACTAACTCTAAAGTTAATAATTTTGAAGTTTATAAATATTATAACACAGTTTCAGTTAGATTTCTATTGTGTTTTTGATTTTTCTGAAGTTCACGCCATTTTATGCTAATTTAATTCTTCTTTGTAGCTTGCATTAATTATTCTTCAGTTATATATATTCTCTTTTTTATCCTTATCCAAATCTATCGGACGCATGCGATTCAAATTAAAAAAAGGAGCGAAATGATATATTATTTGTATCTATTCCTGTATATTGTATTTTTGTTTATACATTTTATTCCATATTGTTGTATGTATTTTGAAATATAAGGCATAATTAGCTTTTGTACTTACCAATTGCCGTCGACCTGCAATCCCCCTAAAAACCCCCGGGGATCGACAGCAAAAGGTAATTTCTGGTATGTGTTGACTTTCAAAAGTTTGTGGAGTATAATAGAAATAACATACTGCAGCTTGAAAACTTAACCATTTGTTCCTTGTGGCATTTTTCAAGCCTTCTACGGGTTCGTAGCCTTCCCTTTGGGGATTGAAACCATACAAGATCAACACTCTCACCCACCTTATAACCGTTCGTAGCCTTCCCTTTGGGGATTGAAACTAATATTAACTGTAATCAACATTTACTGCATGTAAGGTTCGTAGCCTTCCCTTTGGGGATTGAAACAAAAGTCTCAACAAAGTATCGTCTTTATTAATGTTTGTTCGTAGCCTTCCCTTTGGGGATTGAAACGGGTTTTCAATATATAGTTGCTTTAAATGGTTGTAGGTTCGTAGCCTTCCCTTTGGGGATTGAAACAAAAGTCTCAACAAAGTATCGTCTTTATTAATGTTTGTTCGTAGCCTTCCCTTTGGGGATTGAAACGGGCTACCATGATTTTCCCTGTCCATATCGACCTTGGTTCGTAGCCTTCCCTTTGGGGATTGAAACTCTGTTCCTTTCTCACTCTGCATTATGACAGGTTCGTGTTCGTAGCCTTCCCTTTGGGGATTGAGGAGGAGGGGGTTTGTAGCCTCCCCGTTGGAGATTGAGGAAGAGGGGGGTTTGTAGCCTCCTCTTTGGAGATTGAAACGCATATAACACCAGTCTGCCGTTGAGTTTGATATAGTTTGTAGCCTTCCCTATGGAGATTGAAATAGAACATTGCCTTTGGGATTTGAGAGGAAGAAAATGAAGACTCTTCTTAAATAGTTGAAATGGATTGTATGTTAAAATTTTTTAACTTCTGGGAGAATAAAAAGATGCCAGGGATAAAGAAACAACTCCCCGGCATCTTTTATATCCAGTTTTAAATTGAAATCATTCCTCTATTATATCCTCTCCTTCATCTTCTAATCCTTCTGGATACATATCCTCAGGATCTGCATAGTGGCATATGTTAAATGTTGTAACATCAACTGATGATACTGGTGAGCTAATCGGAAAAAGTGCCATTGTAAGAGAAATGTTCCCTTTTTCCAAATCTTCTATTAACATTTCAAGTCCTATCTTGTCTTTATCAAGAATAATTGTTTTAACTGGGGGAATTTTAAATTGTGATATTGAATCACCAGAATCTAAACCAGCTTCATTATCAATTCCAGCTTGCTCAATAGCTTCTTCATAAGGATCATAATCTCTTATCTTTTCCTTTATTACTTCAATTGCTTTTTTATCTACTGTTGACATGTAGACAATGCCACATTTTTTGCAAACCATATATGCAACATTTTCAAAATTCAGGGTGTATCCTGCCACTTTGACATTGACTCTTTTGCCCCATTCAATTTTCATCTCACTACTTCCGCATTCAGAACATATTGAAGGGGACAAAACTTTTATTAGAATGTTATCATACTTAAAGTGATCTTTCTTATCTATTTTGTCTTTTATAGTTTTTATTTTTGTATTCCAGCACTGGTCAGGATTGCAGCTTGAGTCTTTTTCTTCTTTGTTATTAGGGCAAAGTCCAACCCAACCAGGACACTTTTTTGCCTGCAAATACTCTTTTGGCCTTTTGAAATTGCCAATTTCATCTTTTAATAGTTCTCTCAAACTTGCAAATGTTCTCAAACTTTCTCCAACATAATCAATCAAAGTTTGTTCATAATAAGATTCATGAAGTTTTATCACACCATCTTCATCGATATAAAAATAACTCAAACCTATCACCACCTTGATTCTTTATATTCTAAAAAAGCCTTTAATAATTCCTAAGATAAATTTAAACATTAAATATAAAATTCCAAGCGAAATGAGTATTAGCGGCAGGAGGATTGGAGCAAGGATAATCAAGATAATGACGGCAAACACTATCCCATCTTTTGCCACCTCTTAAGGTAAAACATTTTTCATCTAAGCTTTAATAACTCTATTTTTCTTATACCCTCATCACACTTTATTTCTCACATACAGTTTATAACCAGCCATATTTTTGATCAACTCCAAAATTTATGCGAAGTTTAAAGATCAAATTTATCAGGTGAGATTAAAAATTTATTTCACCATGAATTTTTGCCATAAACAACATAATCTCAAATATTTTATTCTCAGAAAATTACTGCACAACTGAGAAAATCACAGTTTTAACTTTAATCAAAAATCAACTTCGCATAAAAATTTGTCTTTTCAAAGAGGATAAAACTCAGTTAAAATAACTTTGTTGCTGCTTGCAGCAAAAAATTTAAAGGGAGATGATAAGCATGCAGCTAAAATCACTTCTTGAAAAGTTCTCCTCAATAAGAGTTCGCCAATACGTTTTGCAAGAAGAAGGTTTAAACTCCTGGTGGGATTTTAGAATGCCAATTGAAGATTATTACACTACACTGTTTGAGCTTGTCAAATCAATAAAACGCGCAAGGCTTGTGTTCAAAGCTTTGATGGCATGCAAAAGATACTTTAGAATAATTCCTTCAAAAAAAGGTCTGTGCCTTGTCTACAGATTCTCAATTCTCTCAACAGCAAAAAATCCAGAACTCCCAGTTGACATAAATCAGCCAACAGAAATAATTGAATATAATGGCATAAAATGGTTTGTCGAAGAATTTGGTTCTCTTATTGTCATCGGTGAGGTTGACGTAAACAAGGTTAAAAGAATTGTCGAAAAACTTGAAGAAAACTGGAAGAAAAGATATCCAAAGATAAGAGAGAGGGAAATTAAAAAGTATATTGACAGAATAAAGAATGAAAACATAGAAGAAATGAGTAGAATATGGGATGCTTTTGTGAATGTTGTAAATGAAAACTAACAATAGGCTGTCTGCAGTTTTTGCAGGCAGCCTGGTAACCATAGGGGAATATTTCACGGCAGATCCATAGTTTTGCATTCAAAAAGCTTTCCATATTGATTATTTCCTTGGTATCCATAGGTAGTCAACCGAAGATTTTTTTACAACAGGCTGAGGATAAAGGCACATCAGCTGTTTTATTTCTTTGTCTATACAACAGTTTACCTTTAAACCAAGCTCTTTTGCCTTTTCATATGTTATTGGAAAATCATGTGTGTATTTACCCTCAACAAGCTCATTTGCTATTTTTTGAGCAACATCCTCAGAATAGTTGTCAGACAAAAGTTCCAAAACTATTTCTTTTGTTTGTCTGATAGCTTTTCTTGCAATGTCTGCTAAAATCAATGTTTTGTCGTCAATTTCATTGATAGCTTTTTGTTTTACAACCTCTAAAATTGATACAGCAGGAAATTCGCCAATCTGTGGGTCAACAGGTCCCAAAATCGCATCCTCTGACATAACTATTTCATCTGCTGCAAGTGCAATGAGTGTACCGCCTGACATTGCATAGTGCGGAACATGAACAGTAACTTTGCCTTTGTGACGTTTTATAGCTCTTGCAATCTGTGTTGCAGCTAAAACAAGACCGCCCGGAGTGTGAAGAATTATGTCAAGTGGTATTGACGGGTCTGTCATGTTTATTGCTCTTATTACTTCTTCCGAATCGTTTATATCGATATATTTGTAAATTGGAAAACCCAAAAAACTCATAGTTTCTTGCCTGTGAACAAGTAGTATCACCCTTGAACCTCTTTTTTTCTCTATTTTAGCAATTAGCTTTTGCCTTGCAGACTCAAGCATCCTTTGTTTCATAACAGGCTGAAGAGAACTTGCTATTATGAAAAATACAAGCAAATCCCAAAAACTCATAACCAAACACTTCCTTTGCCAGAAATTTAATAATACCTGTAGTAAAAAATTTCATCATCAAAGAAATTATTGTATCTTCGATATTTCTTTTTAAAAAAATTAATTGCCAACATACCAAATAAAAAACCGCCTATATGAGCCCACCAAGCTATTCCGCTTCCAAATACAGGTCCAAAAAGTTCTAAAATTCCAGACGATACCTGCGATAAAAACCACAAACCAAGATAAAATACAGCCGGGATGTTTACAAAAAGTGGAATAAACCCAATCGGTATAAGTGTAACAATGCTTGAAAGAGGAAACATTAGAAAGTATGCACCCATCACACCAGCGATTGCACCAGATGCTCCAACAACCGCAACAAGAGAGTTTGCATTGAAAAACCAGTGGGTATAAGCTGCAGAAAATCCGCTCAGAAGATAGAATATTAAAAACCTAAAATGTCCTACTCTGTCTTCAACATTGTCGCCAAAAAGCCAGAGCGACCACATATTGGATATAAGGTGCATCCAGCTTCCGTGCATAAACATTGAACATATTATTGGCCATATAGAATAGCTAATTCCTGTTATAAGTCCATAAGATAAAGCCCTTGAAAACTTTTCCGGAATAAATCCGTACCTGTAAACAAATTCCTGTGCTGCCTCAGGTGGAAGTGATACTTGAAATAAAAAAACAAGCACATTTGCAATTATTATAAACCATGTCATAAAAGGCTTTTCCCTGCTTGGAATAGTATCTTTTAGTGGAATCACTTTCTTCTTTCCCCTTCTTTTAAAACTTATATTTATAAAATATCCTTTTTTTGAACAGTCACATCAAAAAGCAATCCATTCCTTTCTTGCACAAAAGTTTAAAATACAATAATGCGCCTTTTTCCTATTTTATTTTGATATTATTTTGATATTACTTTTATTAAATAGTATAACACTGTTTACAATGAAGGAAAATATAATTTTTTTGCCCACTTTTTCTACAAAAATTTTATTTTACTTCTTGTATTATTCTCTTTTGTTAAAACTTATCTATTTTGAGTTCTCTTAATGATTTTTTGAATAAAATGTATCCTCAGTTTTTTATAACTGCATCATATACATTATCTTAAGATTCAATATTAACAGCTTTTGTATTATCAGTAGTCATTCTTTCAATAATTGGTAGCATATTGAAGCTATTCTGAGTTACTGCGCTTAAAAGTATATATAAATGAGAAGTTCTAACAACATACTTCAAATTTTAATTGTCACTTTTATTTTAATTTTTTATTTTTTGATAGTTTGAAAATTATCCTAAATTGACAAAGTTATAACATATCAAACAACTTTTTTGATAAAATCAACAAGATATTTTCTCCCTACTTTAAAAAATTCTTCCTCATAGTTGTAGGCTATATCTTTTTCTTCCTCTTCCTTAACAACAAATACACCGTCCATTTCAGCAGTTAATATACTTCTCCATTTATTTCTTTTTTCAGGATTATTGGGTTTAAATAACTCTTCGTCATTATCTGGAGTAACCAGGATATACTTAAAAGCTTTTTTGCTTTCATTTTTCTTTACCATCCAATATGCTGTCTCACCACCTCTTTCGCGAAAAGATTTCTTCACTGAAATTACACAAACTATGGCGTTTTTTCTCTTGCTATATACTATGAGATCACTATCCAAGAAATAGCTGCCTGTTATACCATTTGAATTGTATTCAATTTTCAACGGTTCAATATCTATTGGGAAGTCTTCTTCTTTTTTATATTTTTCGCCTTTTGGTCCTCTAACAATCAAGGCATTCTTTCTGATATAATTATCACTTTCAAGAATTTGCTTTACAAAATCTTCATACTTTTCACCCTCTTTGCTCACATAGGACTGTCTTCTTTTTATATTCTCATCCTTTTCGTACATTTCCTGTTCCTCCTTCTGTTTTTGCTATTAACATGGTATAATAAAATTTGCACCAAATCATTGCCATATTTTTTATGGCTATAAAAAATAGGAGGAAGATTACGGTGAAATATTTAAAGAAAGAAAATGCTTTAGAAAAAAGAATTAGACTGGATGAAAAAATAATACGTGCAATAGAAAATTTAGCCTTAAAAAAAGGTGAGAGTTTTAGTCTTATTGTGAACAAAATCTTAGAAGAGTATTTGAAAAATAATGAAATTTTCCCGTCTCTTAATGAATTTTATGCTGAAGAACCTAATTTAAAATTTGACTTTGAAAATAAAATCAAGATATTTGAAAATGATTTTTTAACTGTAGATTTAAGCCCATGGAGAGGAAAAATCAACTTAATTGTAACTTCACCACCTTATAATGTAGGAATTGATTATAACAGCCATGATGATTCAAGCAGTTATGAAGATTATCTTGAGTTTAGTAGGAAATGGCTTACTAAAGCTTATGATTTACTTGCAGATGATGGAAGAATGTGCTTGAACATTCCTCTTGACAAAAACAAAAATGGGTTAAGAAGTGTGTATGCTGACATAGTTACAATTGCAAAAGAAGTAGGATTTAAATACCAAAGTACTATTATCTGGAATGAACAAAATATTTCCCGACGAACAGCTTGGGGTTCGTGGTTATCAGCTTCTGCACCTTATGTAATTGCTCCAGTAGAGACTATTGTACTTTTATACAAGCATCAATGGAAGAGAAAGAGTAAAGGTACATCTACAATTGAAAAGGAACAATTCATAGAATGGACAAATGGGGTATGGACTTTTAATGGAGAGAATAGAAAGAAGATTGGACATCCTGCACCTTTCCCTGTTGAGTTGCCAAGAAGATGCATAAAACTTTTCAGTTTTGAAGAAGATACAGTGCTTGACCCATTTTTAGGAAGTGGTTCTACTCTGATTGCTGCTCTTGAAGAAGGAAGGCAGGGAATAGGTGTTGAGATAGATTCTTCTTATGTAGAGTTAGCTATTAAAAGGATAATGGAAAACTTTAAAAAACAAATAGAATTTCAAATTTAGAACTAATTACATAACGCACTGATGGGTAAATTTACAAATATACTTAATTAACATTGAAAACTCAAAAACAACGATGAAGACAAAAACAAAAATAGAAAGAACCAGGAAACTTTTGGCTGTTCTCACAAAAGAAAGGTGTGAAGCATACAGATGAAACGTGGTCACCATTTAAAGATCTCACACCGTATACTCTACACTTTTAAAATTAATTCACAAAGAAGAATCAAATCTCATAGAAGTTTTATATAAGGAGTTGGAACAATGAATGAAACTTATGATTAAACTAAAAAATTGAAGTTCATGATAAATTATGAAAATCAAGATGTTAATTAATTTGTGATTAAGGTAATTAAAACAGTGAGAATATTTTTATTTTATTATAAAAATGATATAATTTTTTTGTTATATTTGATTTGTTTAATAAGTTTAATAATTGAAATCGTTTTCCTATTCCAAATATTTAAAGCCAGGGTGATTAAGTATGTCAATAAAGCTTCCCTATTTGATTAGCGATAGTATGGTTCTTCAAAGAAACAAACAAATAAACATCTGGGGCTGGGCTGAAGCGGGCAAGATGGTAACAGTAAATTTCCTGGGAAAGTCATACACGGCAGTAGCAGACCATTTAGGAAAATGGAAAGTTATCTTGCCACCAATGAATGCCGGCGGTCCGTATACTATGGAAATAAAATGTCAGCATGATACTGTTCAAATCAAAGATATTCTTATTGGTGATGTATGGGTATGTTCTGGACAGTCAAACATGGTTTTGCCGATGGAGAGAGTCATCGATTTGTACCCCAAAGAGCTTGATGACTGCAATATTCCGTTTATCAGACAGTTTACAGTCCCTGAAAAATACAATTTTAAAGGTCCTCAGGAAGAGTTAGAAGGTGGTTTTTGGGATGTTCTCAGCAAAGAAACACTTCTTAAGTTTTCTGCTGTAGGATACTTTTTTGCAAAAGCGCTCTATAAAAAATACAATATACCAATTGGATTGATTAAATCATGTGTTGGTGGAACACCAATTGAGGCGTGGATGAGCAGTGATATAGTATACAAATTTCTTGAAAATCCCGATGAACTTGAAAAACTCAAAGATGACAGTTATATAGAAGCTGTATCTAAAGAAGAGGAAGCTAAAATAAGAGCTTGGTTTGATTATTTAAACGCAAACGATGCTGGTCTTAATAGCAATCCTCCATTTTTTGATGAAAATTCTTCTACATCTGACTGGAAAGCTATAACCATACCAGCTACATGGAAAGAGATGGGGCTTGATTCAACAATAGGTGTTGTATGGTTCAAAAAAGAAATAAAAATACCTTCTTGCATGGTTGGAAAACCAGCAAAATTATATCTTGGGACAATAGTTGACAGCGATTTTACATATGTCAACGGAAAACTTGTTGGTTCAACTTCATACCGGTATCCGCCAAGAAAATATAATATACCCCCCGGACTTTTAAAAGAAGGAAAAAACACAATTGTTGTAAGAGTAATAAGCAATGATGGAAATGGAGAGTTTATAAAAGGAAAAGAATATAAAATATTTACAGAAGATTGCAAGATAGACCTCAAAGGTCAGTGGCTGTGCAAGGTGGGTGTTAAAAGCCCAGAACCTTCGCCGCAACAAACTTTTTGGCAGTACAAACCTACAGGTCTTTTTAATGGAATGATTGCACCACTATTAAATTACAGTATAAAAGGTATAATATGGTATCAAGGTGAATCCAATACAGACAGGCCTGAGGGTTACTGCAAAAAACTGTGTGATCTTGTTGAAGATTGGAGAAAGAAATGGGGTGATAGCAGTCTGCCTTTTTTATACGTCCAGCTTGCGAACTTTATGGAACCAAAACCGCAGCCATGTGATAGCAACTGGGCAAGGTTGAGGGAAGAACAAAGAAGAGCACTTTTGTATCTTGACAATGTGGGAATGGCAGTTGCAATTGACCTTGGTGAGTGGAACGACCTTCATCCATCGAACAAAAAAGATGTGGGTGAAAGACTTGCTTTACTTGCGCAAAAAGTTGCATACGGTGAAAAGGATTTGGTTGCATCCGGGCCTTTATACAAGTCTATGAAAATTGAAGGAAATAAAATTATTTTGGAATTTTCAGAAGTCGGAAGTGGACTTATTGCAAAAGGTGATAGTATACTTAAACATTTTGCAATTGCTGAAAAAGATAAAAGATTTATTTGGGCAAATGCTGTTATTGAAGGTAACAAAGTTATTGTTTGGAACGATAGTATTAAAAATCCTGTTTACGTGCGATACGCTTGGGCTGACAATCCAGAAGGCGCAAATCTTTATAACAAAGAAGGATTGCCTGCATCACCTTTTACAACCGAAGATGAGATTTAAAAATCTTGTTAAATGGGGTGATTATAGATGAAAGTAAGCTATCTGTTTCCTAATGGCAGGTCCAAGGCTCTTACAGTAAGCTATGATGACGGACAGGTATATGACAGAAAACTTGTCAGCATATTTAACGAATATGGGATTAAAGGAACCTTCTTTTTAAACTCTGAAACTCTTGGCAAAGACATCTTTATCCAACCTGATGAAGTTGCAACTCTTTACAAAGGGCATGAAGTTGGCATACATGCGAAAACCCACCCTTTTTTAGATTCTATTCCCCTTGAAGGTATAATCGAAGAGATTATTGAAGACAGGAAATACTTAGAGACTCTGGTTGGATATCCTGTCAAAGGAATGTCATACCCATATGGCGTTTACAATGAAGATGTGGTAAAAATTTTGCCATCACTCGGCATTGAGTATTCAAGAACAGTAAATTCTACTTATAACTTTAACATGCCAGCAAACTTTATTGTTTGGAATCCAACCTGCCATCACAAACAAAATCTGCTTGAAATTACAAAGAGATTTTTGGAAATAGAATACAAAAATCAACTTCAGCTTTTGTATGTGTGGGGACACAGTTTTGAATTTGAACGGGAAAACAACTGGGATTTAATTAAAGAGTTTTGCAAGATGGTTGCAAAATCAAGTTCTGTCTGGTTTGCAACAAATATAGAAATTGTAAGATACATCAAGGCACTGAAGATGCTTGAGTTTTCTGTAGAAAAAAATGTTGTTTATAATCCTTCAGCTATTTCAGTATGGCTTTTGGTTAATGGCAATGTTGTTGAGGTAAGCGGTGGTCAGATTGTAGTTCTTAAATAATTTAAAAAATTTTTTGGGAGGTTTTTGTTTTGGATAGATACAATCATCGAAAAAGCCAGATGTTATTGAAAATTACCACAGCTGATGGTAAACCCTTGAAAAATGCTGAAATTGCAGTTCGTCAAATCAAACACAAGTTTTTATTTGGATGTGCAGAATTTTCAGTTGTCCCTTTTGTAAACGGTGAGTTTTCTGGTGACTTTAAAGAAAAAGCTGAAATGGCTTTTGAAAAATTTGTTGAACTTTTTAATTTCGCAACCCTTCCTTTTTACTGGGGCAGATTCGAACCTGTTAGAGGAAAGCCAGATACTCAGCGACTTAAAAACGCTGCTCAATGGCTTAAAAATGCCGGATTTGTTCTCAAAGGTCATCCACTTTGCTGGCACACAGTCACTGCTGACTGGCTTTTGGAACTTACTAACGACCAGATTTTAGAAGCACAACTTATGCGTATAAAACGCGAGGTAAGCGATTTTGCCGGTCTTATCGATATGTGGGATGTAATAAACGAGGTTGTAATAATGCCAAACTTTAACAAATATGACAATGGAATTACTAGAATTTGCAAACAATTTGGCAGGATGGGTCTTGTTAAAATGGTGTTTGACGCAGCAAGAGAAGCAAATCCAAAAGCTACTTTGCTAATCAACGACTATATTGTATCAGATGCATATGAAATTTTAATTGAGGCGTTGCTTGACAAAGGCGTGAAGATTGATGCAATAGGAATACAGTCACATATGCACCAGGGTTTCTGGGGAGTTGAGAAGACTCAAGAGGTGCTTGAAAGATTTTCACGTTTTGGTTTGCCACTTCACTTTACAGAAGTCACATTAATTTCAGGAAAGCTTATGCCTCCATATATAAAAGACCTCAACGACTATAAACCTGAAAGTTGGCCATCAACCATAGAGTGCGAAGAAAGACAGGCAATGGAAGCAACGCTGTTTTACAAAATACTCTTTTCACATCCGCTTGTTGAAGCAATTACCTGGTGGAATTTCATTGATACTTTTGCTTGGCTTGGCGCACCAGCAGGCTTTATTACAAAAGACGGAAGGATAAAACCAATCTATGATGCTCTTTATAATCTCATTAAAAATGATTGGTGGACAGGCACACAAACCCTTGTCACAGACCACGATGGTTTTGTGAGAGTATCAGGTTTTATGGGCGAATATGAAGTATCTTTCAAAGATAAAAAATCAAAATTTACTCTTGACAGGAAATATGAAGTTGCTCAGATAATTCTATAATCGAAAATTATTCTTGATATTAGGGGCTTAAGTAAAATTCTTTTGCTTAAGCCCCTTTCTTATTTGAACAATTATTCTTGACAAGCTTATTTTTTGCTGTTATATTTTTAGTAAACCATTTTAAATTATTGGTTTACATTAAGGAGGTAAAAAACATGGAAAATGCAAAGAGCACAAATACTACAAAAATGCTTATTTTGTCTGCGCTTTTTGCGGCAATTGTTGCTGTGTGTGCACAAATTTCATTTCAAATTGGACCTGTGCCATTTACACTGCAGGTTTTTGCAATCTTTTTGGCAAGCTTGATTCTTCCACCAAAATACGCTTTTTTGAGTCTTCTTGTGTATGACCTTTTAGGGGCTGTCGGCGTGCCTGTGTTTGCTGGCTTTTCCGGTGGACTTTCTAAATTTATAGGACCCACTGGCGGGTATTTGATAGCATTCCCAATCGCAGCTTTTGTTATAAGCTACATAAATACCAAAAAGCCATTAAAAAATGAAATAGCAAACTCTATCTTGGCACTCATCTTAGGACTTGCAATTATCTATATCATTGGATTTTTGTATCTGTCGTGGGCTGCGCATATGACACTCAAACAAGCTTTTGCAGCAGGTGTTCTGCCATTTATAATCCCCGACATCATAAAACTTGCAATTGCATATTTGATTGCCCGCGCAATAAAAAGTCGCAAAGCGCTGAATATCGCATAGCCTCTTTCTGGTTTGCTATCATGTACTCTAAAGCGCTTTTTTTACCCACCAGCACAACAAGTTCTTTTGCTCGTGTAACAGCTGTGTAAAGGAGGTTTCTTGTCATCAAAATGGGGTAGGTCTCAACAATGGGCATCACTATGCACCTAAACTCAGACCCTTGAGATTTGTGAACAGTCATGGCATACGCAAGCTCTAAGTCGTCAAGCAGCGAAAAGTCATAATATACAAGCTTTTCATCGTCAAACAAAATCTCCAAAGTACCTTGAGCCCTGTCGATATCCCTTACAACTCCAATGTCGCCGTTGAATATCCCTGTTGAGACCCTGCCCTTCTCCTCTCCTTGTACAATCTCATATTCCAGCGAATAGTTGTTTTTCACCTGCATGACTTTGTCCCCAACCCTGAACAAGTTTTCTTTGTAAGCATACTCCTTCTTAGATGGATGAGGCGGGTTGAGATACTGCTGTAGCACGCGGTTTAGATTGTACATTCCCACAATTCCCTTTTTGGAAGGGCACAAAACTTGTATGTCTGTCATCGGGTCGCACGAAAGATAGTTTGGAAGTTTTTTGGTCACAAGATCAATTATAGTTTTTAAAATCTCTTGCTGAGAATTTTTCTGAATAAAATAAAAATCGCTCTCTTTTTGAAGATGTGGAAACTCACCTCTGTTTATTCTGTGAGCGTTGAGAACTATAAAACTATTTTCGCTCTGGCGATACACCTCTGTCAAAGTAGTGCAGGGCACAATCTGGCTTTTTATAAGGTCTTTTAAGACATTTCCTGCACCAACAGATGGAAGCTGGTCTTTGTCTCCAACAAGGACAATTCTGGTTGACGGCTTTGTTGCAGCAAGAAGATAGTTCATAAGAAAACTGTCTACCATGCTCATTTCATCAACCACAATAACATCGCATTTTAAGGGATTATTTGGTCCTTTCTGAAAAATAACATGTGTGTCTAATACTGTCATTTCTAATAGTCTATGGATTGTCTTTGATTCTCTTTCACATGCTGCCTGCATCCTCTTTGCAGCCCTTCCCGTCGGCGCGCAAAGAAAAACCTTTTTGCCTTCACCCTCGAAAATCTGAATAATGCATTTTATGATTGTAGTTTTTCCTGTTCCAGGACCGCCTGTTATGATGCTAACACCTTGTGTCAGCGCCATTTTGATAGCTTTTTTCTGATTTGGCGAAAATGCAATACCGTTTTTTTCTTCAAAAGAAGAAATTTTTCTATCTATATTATCAATGTCATCATATTCTTTTAGCATTGACAGGATTTTATCTGCTATATACCTCTCACACTCATAGTAGCCGTACAAAAACACCATCTCTTGAGAGTCAACTTCATCTTTCACAATTCTTCTTTCTTGAGAAAGAGCTTCAAGTGCCTCTTCTATTTTTTCAACTGGAAGGTCAAGTGTTCTGATACAGAGCTGTTTGAGCCTATTTTCTGGCAGGCATGTGTGCCCTTCGTTGTTTGCTGCCAGCGTTAAAAGATTGAGTATTTTTGCAGATATCCTTCTCTTGTCGTCTGGCATAACTCCCATTTCAAGCGCAAGCCTGTCAACTTTTTTAAAGTCAAGCTCAGGGAATACATCTAAAAGAAAATATGGATTTTCCTGTAAAAGTGATAGAGCAGAAAATCCATAAAGCTTAAAAAGTCTCATTGCGTGGTTTTGTGAAAGCCCGTACTGTGAAAAGATTGACATGATATCTTTCAAAAATTTCTGGAATGCGAACATATTCTTTATCCGCTCAACCTTTTCAGGTGTCATGCCGCGAATACTCAAAAGCTTTTCAGGCTCTTGTTGCAAAATCCTTGCTGTGTCATCCCCAAAGGTATCAACAATTTTTTTTGCAGTCTTTTGACCGATACCTTTTATCACCCCAGAGGAAAGATAAAGATAAATCTCATCCTTTGTCTGTGGCAATAGCTTCTCAAGGTAACTTACTTTAAGTTGCTGACCATATACCGGATGAACATAAAACTCACCGTATACGCTTACCTTTTCACCAATTGCAATGTCTGGAACTATCCCTACTGCTGTGAACACCTCATCGTCACATATTATCTCAAACACTGTATAATTATTTTCCATATTCTTGTAGATTATATCACTTACCATGCCCTGAATGTTTTGCTGCATATTTTCATTTCTTCCCCTTTAAAAATTGCAATTTGCCTGCTACATTATTTTACTCCAATCCGAACACATTCTCAAGCTCACACTCTTCTTTTATTTTAAGTGCACCCTGCAACCAGATACCCTGCAGATAGTCTGTTATGACAGAAGCAAGAGTTATCCTCTTTTTAAAGTACTTTGCAGAACCAAGACAGTTCAATACAGCTCCGCAGCGCAAAAGCATCTCAAAGTGGTCGTCTTTATCATCAATTCTAAATATCTGGCTCATGTTCACATAACCAAATATGGGGTCTGTTTTCACAACTGCTTTTCTCGTCTTTACAGGAATGAAGGTAGCATCAGGAAGAACTATGGGAAGAAGATTTTTCTGACCAATCCGCTGGGAGATAAGTTTTTTGATTGCCTGGGAGTCTATTGCATAAAGTGAATACAGTTTTTTGGAAAAACTTCGAATTGACATTGGAACAATTTTCTTTTCGCCACTTAAAAAAAGAATCAGCACACTGTCACCATTTTCTGTGTAGTGTGGCACAAAATATATGATATCCTTTGGAATGCTGTTCATAAGTGATATCACCATCCTGAAAAAGACTTTAATTGCCATATTTTTGAAAGTATATTTATATTATATCGAACATTCTTTTGTATGTCAATTATTTTTCATTTCCAAAATCTTTTCAGAAAGCTTGTCAATGCTGTCAGAGAGCTTGTCTATCTTGCTTTCAAACCTTGTAAGAAGATATATGCAAAGCACAATCGGAAAACCTATGTTGGCAATGTTGGCAATTATATCTTGCATATTTTTTTCACCTCCTATCCCCTAAGTTCGTTATGTACACTAAAAGTTTTTAAAAACATGCCGACCTGCCAAAACTCAAAATGTCAGGTCGGCACGTTCTATGTTATGCTTTTTATTGTCCGATTAAAGTGTTTACCTCTCTGTCAACAATTCTTGCTGATACCTTTTCAACAATTGGACTTGATGTTACAAATATGTTCTTTTGAACAATCAAGTTCATCACACTGTCAACCTCAGCAGCTGTTAAGCTTGGTTTAGGGTCGGGGATTGAAAGTCTGAAGTTTTTTCCGTTTTGAAGCTTGAATGTCAACACCAGAGTAAGCATCCTCATTTCACCTCCTTTCTGCTGTTTTTTGTGCTTTCAAAAGCTTGAAGTGTCAATTAGTATAAAAGCTCAAAGTTGTTGCTTCTTATAATTGTGTACAGCGGCTTTGACTGAAGGCTTGCAATTGCTTGGCCAACCTGATACACATCCATATCCTGCGCTTCTGGCTTGATATCAAAAGAGAGTGTCTTGAGCCTTATCTTGCCAGTGGATGTTGTGCCGTTTTCAAGTTTGAGCTGCAATGAGCCTACAAGTGGTTTTGCTGCCATCTTCACCTCACCTCCTTTCTGCCTATATTTTAACCTCTTAATAAGGACATTTTCAAAAATTATTCGAACGTTTGTTTGTAAAATCCAAGTGATATTTTAAGCTAAATATCAATCAGATTGTTCTAAATCTCGCTTGGTTGTGAATAAATCTCAAAAAAATTTAAAATAATATCCTCTTGAGGTTTTGTTTGCGGGGGTGAATTGTAAAGTGAATATAAAAGATAAGAAAGTTTCTGAATACCAGACACTTGTAAAAGCAAACGAGCCAAAGACAAACTCTTTTAAAAACTGCATCTTGGCATTCTTAGTTGGCGGGGTTATCTGTGATGTTGGTCAGGTGTTTTTGAATCTCTATAGTAAATTCTTTCCAAAAGACGAAGCACAGATTCTTACATCTATCACAATGATATTTCTTGGGGCTTTTCTGACAGGTCTTGGAGTGTATGATAAAATTGGTGCTTTTGCTGGAGCTGGCTCAATAGTTCCCATCACAGGGTTTGCAAATTCTATTGTCTCGCCTGCAATTGAGTACAAAAAAGAGGGGTTTGTGTTTGGCGTTGGTAGCAAGATGTTTTTGATTGCCGGACCTGTTCTTGTATACGGAATTTCCACATCCATACTGGTTGGGCTTTTGTACTACCTTATCAAAGTATTTCCTGGGATATGAAAGTGAGGTAAACATCACTATGAAGCTGGGAAGGTCAACATACAGATTTGAATCAAATGTGGCTATATCCGACTGCTTTACAGTTGTTGGGAAAAAAGAGGGGCAGGGTCCTCTTTCAATATATTTTGACATGGTCATTGAAGATGAGTATGCAGGACAAAAGTCTTGGGAGCTTGCTGAGGGAAAGCTTTTAAACATCGCAATTACAAAGCTTTTGCAAAGGGTAGGGGAAAACCCAAATAACATAGACCTGATTTTAAGCGGTGACCTTTTAAACCAGCTTTCAAGCTCACACTTTGCTGTAAGAGACCTTGATATTCCGTTTGTTGGCATATACGGCGCATGTTCTACCTTTGCCTTGAGCGTTGGGCTTGCTTCGATATTTGTGGATAGCAATTTTGCAAAAAATGTGATAGCTGCAACATCGTCTCACTTTTGCTCTGCCGAAAAGCAGTTCAGATACCCTTTGGAGCTTGGAACACAAAGACCTCCAACATCACAGTGGACTGTAACAGGTGCTGCTGCATTTTTGATAAAGCAAGAAGATGATTTGCATTCCCCCAAAATTACACACTTCACAGTTGGCAGAATACTTGATTTTGGAATAAAAGACCCAAACAACATGGGAGCTGCAATGGCACCTGCTGCGTTTGACACTATCATGAGGCACTTTTCCGATACAAAGAGAAGTTTTGATTATTATGACTTGATAATCACAGGTGATTTAGGGTATGTTGGAAGAAAGCTTTTAGATGAGCTTTTCAAGAAGGAAGGGATAAAATTTTCTTATGAGCTTTTTGACTGTGGAATTTTGATGTTTGACCCAAAAACTCAAAATACAGGCGCTGGAGCAAGTGGTTGCGCAGCCTCTGCCTGTGTATTTGGCGGGTATCTTTATAAGCTCTTACGTGAGAAAACTTTTGAAAAAATTTTGATTGTGCCAACAGGTGCTTTGATGTCGCAATCAACAGTTCAGCTTGGTGAAAGCATCCCTGTGATTGCCCATGCACTTGCCATTGAGATGTTGTAGGAATTGCTTGCTTTAAGATTTTTGCAAAAAGGAGTGATGATAAAAAAATGGATTACTTGAGAGCATTCTTAGTTGGAGGACTCATTTGTGTTGTGGGACAAATTCTCATTGACAAGACAAAACTCACATCTGCACGGGTTCTTGTTTTGTTTGTAACGCTCGGGGTAGTAATGCAAGGACTTGGGATATATCAAAAACTTGTTGAGTTTGCCGGGGCAGGGGCAACAGTGCCCTTGCCCGGCTTTGGATATTCTTTGGCAAAAGGTGCAATTGATGAGGTATCGAGAGTTGGTATTGTTGGAGCGTTTACAGGTGGCGTTTCAAGAACAGCTGGTGGCATCTCTGCTGCAGTATTTTTCGGTTATATAATATCGCTGATTTTCAATCCAAAAAGTAAGTAGCAAAATTCAGGATGATTTAAATAAATGTTGACTGTTATCCTTATTTACTACCTGCACAGAATGTATCTTCTGAACCTTTCATGTTTGAAAACCTTAAGAAGCTCAACAGTTCCATCGGACCTCACAACTTCCTTTGCGAACCTTTTTGTTGTTGCATAAATGGGCACAAAGCCATTTTTAAAACACCAGCTTACAAGGTAAACTGTTGCTCCAAAGTCACCTTGGATAAGGCAAAAGTTTTCTTTTTTACCTCTGTTTTGAATCAAAAACGCTGTGATATCTTTAAACATTTCTTCTGAAAGTTCTACATCTGGCGGAATGTTGCTCCAAAAATCCTGAAGTTCAGGGGGAAGATTTACAATTTCCTCAACCTTTAAAGCTTCTCTTGCTTCTTTTTCTTGTTCTTGAGAAAGTTGGTGGTTGAAAATTAAAAATAGTTTGTTCAAGTCTGTCACATCCTTTTTTTAATTTTTTATTGAATTGAGGCATCCTAATTTATAATACTGCATTTCACGTAAAATATTAAAGATCAAAATACTTGCGACATAACTATTTTTTTGCGGCTAAGAAGAGAATATATATTGTTTACTTCCGAAAATTATACCAACAAAGCACCAAAATAAGGCAGATTGTTACTTTTAAAATCAAAAAAGCTGCAACCAAAAGGGCTGCAGCTTTTAAAGTCTTTTACTTTTCATCAAAATCATCGAACAGGTCTGAGATGTCAAACTTTTCTGAATCAACATCATCATCTTCAAATTCTTCAAAAATTGTGTCTGTCTCATTTTTTTCTTCATAGTCTATGTTATAATACTCACACATAAAGTCTGCAACAGCAATGTTCAAGTCAAGTTCGCCTATCTGGTCTGATATTGAAAACGGGTCAAGTCTTTTCCATATGGTCTTAACATCTTTTTCCTTTTCAAGATGTTTAATGAAAATTTCCAGCCCAGCTTTGTCAAGAGCAAGAACAACTGTCTGCCCGGCTTTGACAGGTGATTTCTTGCTCGGCTTTGCAAGAAACACCTTTAACAAAAACTCAACAGCCATTTTGTCCTGTTCTGTGATAAGTCTCTTCTTACACTTTTTACACTCTAAGTACGCAACATCTGCAAAGTTTATAAGTCCAAGCTTTGCAAGATACCCTTCGTCCTGCCACTTAAGTTCAAGATTATCTTCCCCACATTCAGGGCAGATGCTCGGTTGCACAGTCAATTTTACAAGGTTGTGGAAAAACTGATGGTCATAATTTTCGCCTATCGAGTCTATATCTGATAGTTTTTCAAGCCAGCACAAATTGGCATCACAAAAACTATTTTTTTCATTTTTTTTGTATGGGCACAGGCCAAAAAACAGCGGACAGAACTTAAAATATAAAAAGTCTCTTATACTACCAAAGCTTATATATTCATCTTTCATGAGCTCTCTTATTGCCGCGTTTTCTAAGAGCTTTTTTTCAACAAAGTCAAGAATTGTCTGACTATTACCAGATTTTATTAAATTTTTGTTTTTATAATCTTTATTATTCATAACAATACCAGCCTCTTTTTCAAAAAATAAGCTTTCATAATATTTATACCACTTTTCAGAAGCTTTGAACACAATTTTTTACTTGAAAATGGCATTGATAGCCTTCTTTAAAAACTCAAAATCTTTTTCTGCCAAGCTTTTGAGCGGTTGAATGTCAATAAGATAATCCCTTATAAGTTTTGAATTCTCATCTTTTTCGTCTTCAAGTTGTGAATACAAAACTTCTATATTTCGAGCTGTCAAGGTTGTCCCAATTTTGCTTTTCAAAAACACATTACATTTTATTCTGCACTCTAAAAACTCTTTCTGTTTAAGCAAAATCAGTTCACTCAAAACTTCTGTTACATCTATCGAAGAGTTCGCGTATCTTGCTTTAAAATCTTTAATTTCTATAATTATATCATCTATTATATCCTTTTGAACATTCAAATTCATAGACTTTAATTCTTGAACTACCTTATCCACAAATATTTCAAATGAAGGCGACATTTGCGAAAAAATACCAATATCAATGTCTTCAAATATATTTTTGAACATATCCAGTACTTGCTGAGAATAAAAAGTAACTGTTACTTTTTTAATCTTTATCCTCTCCTTTGTGGCTAAAATTTTATTTTTTGTTTATATCATCTTGGAAAGACAAAAGCTGTGTAAAATACATAATCTGATTTTGAAAAAAATCTTTCAAAATTTCTTTCAAAGGTGCAACAATAAACTTTTTGCTAATTGGACTTACATAAAGGTCATAATAATCAGGTCCTTTGAATATTATCTCAAATTCCTTAAAATTCTTTTTAAATTCTCTCTTTATCTCATCAATTGTTCTTGCATAAATAATGTTCATTGCAACATTTTCTTCGTTTTCCAATAGCTTTTTATATGCATCGCATATGTCAAACGGCACAAAATCAGACATTGGAAAGTTTATATAAAGCTCTTCGAAATACTGATAAAGGGCACATGGCATTATCATTTTCTCCTTGAACTTAGCAATAATACCATAATATCCTTCTCCAAGCCAGATTATCGGAATCATATCAGTTGTAAGCAAAGAAAATATTTCCAAATTGTTGTTTGCTGTCCAGATTTTAAATGAATTTAGCATACAAAGAATGTCTTTTGCATATACAATGTGTAAAAACTCTTTGTAAAACGAATTTGCAACATCAAAGCTCTTGAGCTGAGTTTGCGATGGCAAAGGCACCTTTATCTTTTCTAAAAACTCATGTGTGTATATCCATTTGTTTTCTTGTATTATTTTGTTTAAAAATTCTGAAAATGTTAAAATGCCTAAAACCCTCCTTGAACGCTTTTCAAAAAATTCTTATTTGAATTTTATTTTAACCCAACTTATATGAAATTACAAATCCACATTTTAAATTTTATTCAATTTTAACTCTTGCAAAATTATACTTTTTTCTACTAAAATTTATATTGTATCAGTATATATTCCTGAATATTTTCTTTGTAACAAATCAAAAAACAATTTGGAGGGGTGGTTGTATGGAAGTTTTAAAAGTTGCTGCTACATCAATGCCTCAGAAAGTTGCAAACGCGCTTGCTGCAATTGTAAAAGAACAGGGTGAAGCAGAACTTCAGGCTGTTGGTGCATCTGCTGTAAACCAAGCTGTAAAAGCTATTGCTATTGCTCGTGGAAAGGTTGCTCCAAATGGAATTGACCTCTATGTAATTCCTGCATTTGCAGACATTGTAATTGACGGTGAAAAGAAAACAGCTATAAAGTTTATTGTAAAGTCAAGATAAAAACAAAAAATGGCAAATGGGCTGCTACATTATCTTTTTAAAAACGGCAGCCCATTTGTTTTGCAATCTTATTTTTGATGACAGCAAAAATTTATCTCAATTTTACCATCACTACCAACATCTATTCTGTCTATCTTCACTCCCTTTAAATTACTAATTAAAACCTTTTGAAGGTCTATTTCAAGCCTGTCTTTGAGAAGTTTTATACCCTCAATCTTTTCATCTTTCAACTTCCCAAGTAAAAAACCATATATAATCAGGCTTTTGGAAGGGTCAAACAATATTAAGAATTTGTTTTGGTCAGATTCTATGGTAAATCTCAAAGACATCTGAGGCAAAAAAGCAGCAGGTTTTACATTAACTTTCACCTCATTTTTGTCTACCTCAACATTTGTGATAATCTCAGGTATGTCAACATTTTTAAGAAGAATATCAACAAACTCTTTTATCTCAAATGAAACAAACCCCACTTGACGATCCCCTCTTTTTATAAAAGCTTTCGTAATCTATTTTAGAAAGTTTTTTCACATAAATTTTATATACCCAAAATGGAGTAATCATTAAAGTCAAATTTTTTGCGAAAATCAAGCTGATTAAAAAAAATAAGCTGCCTTCTGGCAGCCTTTGCAAATCTTTTTAAACAAATATTTTTCTTTCTATCAAAAGCTTTTCAATTTCAGTTTTTGGCACGGGCTTTGAAAATAAATACCCCTGTGCAAAATCGCATCCTATTTCTTTTAAAATCTCAAGCTCTCTTTTAGTCTCAACACCCTCTGCTATAACTTTTAAATCAAGCTTATGAGCCATCAATATTATGCCCTCAACAATTGCTCTGCTCTCTTTTGATAATTCAATCTCTGAAATAAAGCTTCTGTCTATTTTAACTCCTCCAATTGGAAGCCTTCTCAAATAAATCAAAGATGAATACCCTGTCCCAAAGTCGTCTATCAAAAATTTTATTCCCAGCTGGCAGAGGAAACTTAAAATCTTGAGTGAAACATCAAAATTTTCGACAGCTCCTGTTTCGGTTATCTCAAATGAAATTTTTTGTGGATTAACACCATATCGCTCAATTTGTTTTTGTACCATCTTCTCAAAAAACTTTGTTTTAAATTGTCGCGTTGAAAGATTTATCGCTATGTGCAAATAGTCAATTCCCTTGTTCTCCCACTCTTTTAGGTCTGAAAAAGCTTTTTCTATGACCATTTCACCAATCCTTACTATAAGCCCACTTTCTTCTGCAACAGGAATAAATTCAAGTGGTGATATAATACCTTTTCCTGGCAAGTGCCATCTTAAAAGCGCTTCCACAGAATGAATCTCCATATTTCTTAAGTTTATAACAGGCTGGTAATAAAGCTCAAACTGGTCAGCTTCAATAGCTTTTTTGAGACTTTTTTCAATTTCAATCTTTTTAAAATTCTTCATCAGCATGAAAGGCATAAAAATCTGAAAATCGTTCTTGCCATTTTCTTTTGCTGAAGATAGTGCCATGTCAACATTTCTGAAAATTTCTTTGACGCTTTTGCCATCGTCAGGATAAAATGATACACCTATTGAGGCGGAGGTAAAGATGCAACCTTCTATCTTTTGTATATAAATCTCACTTTCAAAGATGCCAAGAAGCTTAGTGCAAACCTCTATTACCTCCTCCTTTTTAGCAAGACCGTCCAGAATTACGGCAAATTCGTCACCACCAACTCTCGCAAAAAATGTATCAAGCTTTATGCTATTGAGATATTCTAAAACCTTCTTGGTTACAGCAATTAAGTATTCATCTCCGGCTTCATGCCCATACAGGTCGTTAATGTCCTTAAAATTGTCAATGTCTATGAGCACAACAGCACCTTGAGTTTTCTCAGCCTCGGCTTTTTCAATCAGACTCTCCAACCTCTCTTCAAACAGTTTCCTGTTTGGCAGACCTGTCAATGTATCATAGTAGGCAATGTATTCTATCCTATGTTCATACTCTTTTTTGGCTGTCCAGTCAATGTTTACTGCAATAATCTTCTCAGGTTTACCTTCTTCGTTGTATAAAATCTGAACATGAGAGGAAATCCAGCGCCAGTTTCCGTGTTTGTCTCTTATACGTGATTCAAATTCCACTTTCTCTTCATGAAGAAGTATTGCATCCTGCAATTTTTTGAATACAGTACTTCTGTCATCCTCATGGAAAAATTCAAGCCATGCTGAAAAATCGTTTTTTGATTTTATCACATCAATGTCAAATTGATCTTTGAGCCTTCCATAAAATTCAATCTTCTTTTCATTAAAATCTATCTCCCAGATACAATCAGAGACATTTTCTACCAGAAACTTGTATTTTTCTTTCTCTTCCTGCAACATTTCCGACTGCTTGTTTAAAATCTCTAATGTATTTATAAGTTCCTGGTTGGTCTGTTCAATCTCTTCATAGCTTTCTTCTAAAAGCTGCTGTGTTCTTTTTATCTGCGTTATGTCAAGCCCTGTTGATATTATCAACGGTTCATTTAGGTACGAGCTTTCGATAAGAGTATTGTTCCACAAAATCCATCTTATGTCGCCATTTTTTGTCACAATCTCATTTTCATGGTCATTTAAAATCTTTACTTCTGCAATTCTTTTAAAAAGATTTTCTATATACTCACGCCTGTGGGAAGGAATAAAAATATCAACCCATTTTTTGCCCACAACCTCTTCGCTTTTGTACCCGGTAATCTGTTCTGCAAACTTGTTAAAATATATTATTTCGCCTTTTAAGTTGAGAGTCAAAACAATTGCATTTGCATTCTCTGCTAAAAGCTGGGCGTACTTTTCATAAGCTTGTTTGCCACGTTCAAGTCCTCTATTTATTCTTGTCATTACAAATATTATCACAGACGTAGCAAAAAGTATTATGATTAAAAGATACAAGGCAGACAGTAATATTTGCCTGTTTTTCTTCTCATAGTATTCAGGTGAATATGTAGAAAAATAGTTACAATAAAGTTCATCAAATATGCCTTTGTTTATAAGATAATCTAATCTCTGATTGATATATGAAACAAGTTCTGGTCTTTTTTTGTTTACTGCAAACGCGCTTTTAACAGTAAAGATATTTTTAATTTTGAGCTGAGTTCTGTCGCTCAGGTTATTTTTAATAAGAAAATAATTAGCAACCTCCTGAGACATCAAAGCAGCTTCAATATTTCCATCAATCAAAGCAAAAATTAAGTCCTCAACTGTAGGATATGTATAATACCTTTTTACTCCCAGCTTTTCTTTCAAATAGGTTTCAGTATAATCTGCTTTCATTACTCCTACCTTGAAATCTTTTAGGTTTTTAAGTGATATATTCCCTGAAAATCCTTTTTGAGTATATAGTCCTACATGTCGTGTAAATATTGGTTTTGAAAAGTACACTTCTTCTTTTCTTTCTTCAATTATAGCCACAGGAGCTGTTGCATCAATTTTCCCTTCGACAAGCTTTTTGTAAACCTGACTCCATTCATCGCTTGAAAGTTCAAGTTTGAACTTGTCAGGTTCAAATACAAGGTTTGCAAGGTCAATGGCAAATCCATAAATCCTGCCGTCTGATGTATAAGAAAATGGCGGATAGTTTTTATCAACTTCAAATTTCACAGGTGTATGACTGGCATTTGCAAGTGATATATGAAATAACATCAGCAAGACTGTAAACACAAATAGAATAGCTTTATTATTTCTCATTAAAGTTCTTCCTTTTTGGTATGCAAAAATATACTTTTAATTCTAACAAAATATATACCCATTTTAAAGTAAATTTAAACTATATAATTGTTGTAGTATGCTTTTAGCGCTTCTTTTACTCTTGAAATTATATTTTCTCTTATATGCTGAGGCTCAGTTACAACAACATTTTTACCTAAATATAATATTCTTGATATTATTTCTGCTTCTTCAAAATTATAATAGTAAATCCTTATCTCATGTCTATTCTTTTCTTTCAAATAACGCGCACTTTTTTCAAATGAAGAAAACATGCAAAAAGCTTTCTCTAAGGCGTTTCTTGTATTCATCACTTCAATTATTATCGGCTGTTTTGATTTTGCATTTTTTAAATAAATTTCATATTCTTTTAAAATCTGTTCTCTATCAAAATTCCCCTCTTCAGGCTTTATTTCATCAATATTCTGAATAATACACTTTGCAAATGTTTTATGTAAAGGGGAGTAAAATATGGCATAGAACATATCATCCTTTAGAGAATATTGAATCTTCACAGGAATGCCAATAGTATCTTTGAAAACCTGTCTATTTCGTGATGTGTATGTATATCGTAAAATCCTTTTTTCAAGTATACTTTTTGAAATTATTCTTAGTTTTGGCGTTAAGATTTTTATATCTTCTCTTAATAATATCTTTGAATAGTTCTTTGGAACAATTATGTTCATATCAATTGGCAAAACATTAGGAGTTTTTAGTTTTTTTATCTTCTCAATGGTGCTGCTATCTAAAAAAAGATTTGCGTACCTGCTCGACATAATAAGCTTTAGCCACATTATTTCTAAGTTTGTAACATATGGTTCAATCTTGGTATTTATTCTGAGTCTGTAAGTCTTGTTTTCATGAGGTTTTAGAACATAAATATTTTTCTGGTATGAATGGTTTCTGGCAAATATCCTGTCTTCAATTACTGGAAAATTACAATTGTATTTTGTTAGAATATCGTAAATCTCCTTCTGAGAAATTGTGCCGTTTTCGTGAGCTCTGTTTATAATCTCTTCTAAAGCCTTGTAAAATGTGCTTTTCGCCTCAGTAAAAATCTCCATAGTTTCTCAGGATCTCCTTCCATTCGTTTATCATTTCTGTTTTGAGTTCTCTTCCAGCTTCAGTATCGTCAAGCACAACAGCTCTTTCACCAAAACTTCTCAGCCATCCCTTAAACTCTTTTATATTGCTGATCTCATACTCCACTTCAAATGTTCTTTCATCAATTTTGGTTATTCTTGCGTTTTTTAGCTCTCTTTTCACCCTTGCAAGCACAAAGTTGTACGGCGAATCCGGCGGGCATTTAAACATAATCCTAATCTTTTTAAATCCTTTTTTATTGTTTGGAACAGATACAAAAAAACATTTTTCAATCTTTTTTACAAAAGGTGTAATCTTTTGTGGGTCAAAATCTTCCTGCAAAATCTCTATCTTTTCTGTGCGCCACACTGGCAATGCCGATAAATCTTCTCCCCTTAATACCATAAAATACCATCTTCCAAGCTTTACATCATAAATTATTCTCACTGGTATACATGAAAAATCTGATAAATGTCTTTTTTGGCGTGGATAGTACCAAACCTTTATCTTTTTATTGTTTGATGCTGCCTCTAAAAATTTCCATACAAGTTCCTCTTCAAGGATATAATGGTGTGGAACGTATGTAAACCAAAATAATCTGTTTGCATCCTTTAAAAACTCTTCTTCGCCAAGTTCTAAAAGGTATTTTTCCAGACTTTCTTTTAAGTACCATCCCGGAACATTGGGAACATTTGTGTTTATAAAAAATAAAATAGATATATAAATGTCTTTTATCTCATCTATTGAAAAATCTTTTAATACATCCTTTATTTGAGAGCATAACATATACACCTTTTCATTTTTTAAATATTTCACAATACCCAAATTTTGAAGTTGTTTTAAGACTCTTTTCAGGCTGGACTCAAATCCAGCATCAGCAACATCTTCATCAAGTACCTGCGATATTTCGTTTGAAATCTGAGTAAAAGTTGCTTTTTTGTTTTCTGACAAGTTTAATATCTGCAATATCATAAAAAACAAGGTTGTTTGCAGTGCAGTAGAAGTTTTCGAAAAATATATGTTTATAAGCGGATTCTCAACATCTCTGAAAAAGTTTTCTACAATGCATGGCAGGGATTTTTTCCCTTCTTTTTCTGCCGAAAAATACTGGTCTTCCCCTAAGAAAATTCTAATTCTTCGAAGCTCATCATCAAATGTCCTTTTTGCAATGTTAAAATTCTCTGCATCTTCTCTTGAATAACATCCATACAGATATACAGTCCTTGTAAAATTTCTTAATTTATTAAAATCATTCACAAATGGATTGAATCCTGACATTTGTTTACACCTTCTTATAACGCTATTGTTGTAATCTTAAAAAAATTTGCAACATAATTATATTATAACAAAAAAGAACAGGCAGCATAGACTGCCTGCACTATATTTTCAATTTAAATTTTGCTTTTTACTGAATAAATACTGTAAAAATTGCTAATATATACCCAACTAAAATTTGAAACAGCAGTATTACTTCTTTGCAAAGCTGAAAGATAGTATACCAAAGTCCAGATTTAAATAGACAAAAGAGTATATCATTGCTTATACACAAGCTAAAATAGAATATACTATTAATTGCAATGAATGCTAATATTAGTATTGAAAGTTTTTTGATATTATTGACAATATTCACTTTAAATACCTCCTAATTTGTTATTGACTTAACTAATTTTACACTTTATCATCAGACCCCATAGAAATTGAAGCAAGTTTTACAATACCTTCATGGACATCTGAAAACTGGTCAATAAGTTTGTCAACAGCCTTCTTTTGATTTTGAAAGATGTCTCTTATTGATATAAGCATTTTAAAATACTGTGAAATGGACTGTGTCTGGTTTTTGAGCACATTGTTTATATTAAAAATCTTTTCCTGTTGGCTTGCTACTTTATTTATAACATCTTCTATCTTCGTCCTTATATGCTGATTTGACATTTCTATTTTTGACAGTGATTCAGACGAACGTTTTGCAACCTCAACACCCGTCTCAACAACCGATAGTACATTTTCAAGTTTACGATTTGTTATTTCAAATGCTGAAAGTCCTGTTTCGATACTCTCAACAGAACTCTTTGCAAGATGGTTTGCTGACTGAGATAGCCTTGAAATTTCAGATGCTATCACTTCAAACGTTGGAATATTTCTCTTTGCAGCTTCGATTGACGCGTTGAGTGCTATTATTTTTATTCTCTCCGCAAGGCTTGAAATATTCTGTGACATTCTCGCAATAGACCTGAAATCTTCTATTGCCTTTTTCAAATCCATAGCTACCTCAATTATTGCAGAATTTACCGTGTACATGTGATTAATCAGTTTTTTAATAGACTCTTGTTCTTTTGATGTGGTTGCGTAGACCATTGAAACCTCATTTTGTATCATTTTGAATATCTCAAACATCTTTTGAATCTGGTTTTCCAAATCACACACCATCTGTGTTGTTTGTTCAAAAACCATTTTTTGACTCTCAGCCAATGCTATAATCTCTTTTATCTGTTCACTTGTTATTTTACTTGTCTTTGAAGATTCTGATGCTATTTTGTTGAGTCTATCGATGTATTGCTGGGTTGTGCTAAGTGTTTGTTCAATATTTGTGGCATAGATATAAATGTTTTTTACCATACGTGAAAATTCTTGTGTTAAAAGTGCAATCTCATCATTTGCAACATTATCTACTTTTATCTGAATGTCAAAACTTCCTGATGCGATTTTCTTTGCACTCTCTGCAAGTTTAATAATTGGTCTTGTTATTCTGTTTGATACAAATAAACTTACTGTTATGATAACTATGAGGGTTACAATGAGCAGAATAATAGAGAATCTTAAAGAAGACTTAATAAAAGAGGATGCAATTGCGTTTGTGCTAATTAAAGCTAATACTCCTGCTACATCCGTCTTTTCATCTTTTCTGATTGGAATAAGGATATAACGATAATTACCTCTTTGAGCACTTGCTGCAATGTATTCATATTGACCAGAAAATGCCATTTTTAAATTGTTATTATCTATTACATTTCTGTTGGAGGATGACGAAATTGTTTTGCTTAAATCTTTTGGAAATACTGTAATGTCCATTTTAGTAAGTTGTGTAAGATTTTCAACAAATTTTTTGTCAAGTTTATATCCAACAATTATAGTACCTATTACTCGCATGTTGTTTGCTGACATTTGGCTAACTATATCTGACACTGATTTTATATATACTGTGCCATTTTCACACTGAACAGATGTGTATTTTAGTCGTGCAAGCCCACATTTGACTAAGTAATCATTTTTCATGTTATCCCCATATTTAGAAAGAATATCACTTCGGCCAATCAATGTTCCTTTATCATCTGTTATAACAATCTGGTGTATAGAAAGTTCACTGGCAAGAGGTGAAATTATCTGAACAACCTTGAGATGATCTTTTTTGGCAACTGCTTCTCTAAGCTGTGGATTGTTTGATATCAGGATGCTATAGTCAAGCGAATGCTTGCAAAGTCTTTCTATCTCCTGCAAAACCACATTTTTGGCACTCTCTAATCTTGTTTTTATCTCTTTTTCTGCATCGTTCTGGATAAGGGCAAGTGTGAATATTAGAAATATTGAAATGGGTATGAATGAAATTATGACAAAACAAAACATTATTTTTGTCTTTAGCGAACCTGATATTTTTTTAACTACCTCTTTTATTGCATTCATCTTTTGTCTCAGCTCCTTTTTCATTTTTTCCAGTATGAATTTTACTTCTTTTTTATTAAAGTTATGTTTTGAAGAAGTTAAATTATTGTTAAAACAATGGTCTTGTATCAAGATGATATTTTTCATTACATGTGATATTATTAAACTATATTAAATTTTTCTTTTGGGTGATTTTATAAAAATGTTTGCAAGTAGATGTTATTCATTTAGGAGCTGTACTTTATTGTTAATAATAATATTTGTTGTCAATATAGGTATGTATCTGGCAGACAATGGCGCTGCTATTGCCGCAAACAAGCAAAATCGAAAAATATATATGTTTTGTTCAAAGTCATATTTTGATAAGGTTTATTCTGATGTTGATTTACAGACATTTAAAAGTCCTTTTGACTTTCCGTTTGTTGTATCAAAAGAGCCTTCAGATTTTTTCATTGCTGGATTTAAAAATGATAGGCTTGTTTTATATTATACAAACTCAAAATTCTTTTTTGGATTTAACAATATAAAGATTGGCTTGAGCTCAGATATTGTTAAAAAATCAAAGCTATATTTTATAGATAGATTCATTATAATCAGAGGAAACTCAACTTATGTTTATAATGACAGCAATTTAAAAGTCGAATATGATGTTGCGCTTGTAAAAAATTTTTATGTTTTTTTGTTTTATGACAGGCTTGCTAAACCAAATAGTGTTTGTGGCATTTTTATGGTAGAAAAAAGTCTCTGGGACGAGTTCTTAATAAATGAACATCCTATTACTGCAAATAAGGACGCTATACAAAGTCTTCTTGTATCTTTTGAAAAAATAAATCTTATTCACTTAAATTCAATCAGATTTTATTTAAAAAAACAGTATTTTGTTTTTTCTGATATTATTTCTAAGCTTGCAAGAATGCATTCACATAATATGGCAAAATATAATTTTTTCGCACACACAGATAATTTTGAAAAAACTCCTTCAGATAGATTCAAGGATGCTGGAATTTTATACACAAAACTTGGTGAGAACATTGCAATGGGGACAAAGCTTTTACCTTTTTTTGCTAACCATCTACTCTTGAATTCAAAGGGGCACAGACAAAATATTGAAGGAAGTTTTGAGGTGGTTGGAACAGGATGCGCTGTTGACCCTAACTATGAAAATGTGTACTACACACAGGATTTTGCAGTCCTGATAAGGTAAGAAGTGCTACTCTGGTTTATATTGCAAAATTAAAAGGGGATGTCTAAACACAGCAATTAGATATCCCCTTTTTAATAAAGCTATGATTTTGCTTTTTTGTCACTATATTTCTATCTTTACATGCCGTGCAACGTGACAACATATATTCACTGCGACTGGCAACCCTGCAATGTGTGTCGGAAACTCCTCAATAAAAACATCAAGTGCTGTGGTTTTCCCACCAAACCCTTCTGGTCCTATCCCGAGAGAGTTTATTTTTTCAAGCAGTCTTTCTTCAAGTTCTGCAATATATTTTCTGGGATGCCTTTGCCCCACTTTTCTCAGAAGCGCCTTTTTAGATAAAATTGCCGCAAGCTCAAATGTCCCGCCAATTCCAACTCCGACTAAAATTGGTGGGCAAGGATCAGATCCAGCTTTTTTTACTGTCTCAACAACAAAATTTTCAATTCCTTCAACACCATCTGCCGGCGTGAGCATACAAAGCGCACTTTTATTCTCACTTCCAAATCCTTTGGGCATAAAATGAATTGTGATTTTATCTCCTTTTACCATATCAATATGAATTATAGCAGGTGTGTTGTCTTTAGTATTTTCTCTCTCAATCGGGCTTTTTACCATGGACTTTCGAAGGAAAAAGTCTGTGTATGCTTTGGATACTGCACTGTTTATTGCATCTTTCAAAGAACCTTCAATAAACACATCTTCACCAATATCCACAAAAAACACCGCAGCACCAGTGTCTTGGCACACAGGTCGCATCTTTTGTTTTGCAAGTTGTATGTTTTTTATGAGATTTTCCAACGTATATTTTGCAATTCCATCTTCTAAAACATAAGCCTTGTTAAGACTATCTTTGATATCGTCCGGCAATACACATACCGCTTCATTTATAGCCTCATATACCTTTTGTTCGATAATTTCAGCCTTTACAATTCTCATTTTTCATATTACTCCTTTGTCTGATATTAAAAAATTCAAATTCATATCTTCAAGTATTGCCTCATGAGCATTACGATTATATTGTTTTCATACAAAAACTCTGCAAACATTGAGGTCTTTATGACCTTTTGAGCTGACTTGAAAATCTCTGCGTTCGGGAAAAAGTAGAAAATCGAAAAAGCAATATATATTATTATCAGCGCTACTGTTGCACCTGCCACAAATCCTAAAAATCGGTCTATCTGACCCACAACTGGCACCTTTCTCATAAACCCAATGGATGTTTTTATCACTGATATAACAATTTTTGTTCCCACAAATATAAGAATCATCGCAATAAAGTTTGCAAGCACAACTGCTGCAGCGTCCTGCAAAGTTCTGTTTAACGTCTGCTGTGCTTGTATTATTGCGCCTCTAAAAAACTGAGGCACTGTGGGTAAAATATCCTCTTTAACTACAACATTTTGTCTTACAAAACTGTAAATTGCCTCTTTAAGAGCTGGTGATTGAAGAATAAAGCTGCTGACAAACTTGTATCCAAACACTGCAACAAACCATGAGATTATGTAAGAACCTATATCAAATGCCATCCTAAACATACCTTTTTTATATCCAATCCAGCAGCCCACCAGAATTATTGTAAGCACAACAATATCGGCTGTGTTTGGCATTCGGCAGTTACCACCTTTCTTTATAACATTCAATTCTATCATTAAATATATAATACAACTTGTCCTGACTTAGAACAGCTTTTTCAAAGCCAAAAGAATTTACTTTTAGATGTTTTAATCTGTTTAAATTCAATGAGTAAATCTCAACCTGGTTGCCCTTTGTCAATGCTATTTTGTCACTTGTAGCAACAGCCCAGTCAAACGGTGACAACCTTTTGAACAAAAAACTGTCTGTATATCTGTTGTATGAAAGAATATCTTTTGACGAAACTAAAACTTCTGGATTTCCTACAACATGTTTTGGAGTGCTGCTAAAGTTAAAAGATTTTATCTTTCTTGTCAACTGCATGTCATATACAATGAGTTTTTTCCCATCCCAAACAGCAATGTAGTTTTGTATAACAAAAAGTTTTTTCACGTTTAAAAATGTTGAAGGAAGTATTTTTGACATAAATACTCCTCTTTTGTCTATAAACGATATTGCTAAATCTCCATTTGAGATACTTTTAACAATGGCTACAACAAAATTATTTCCTATATCAAAGTCTATAACATTCTCATTTATCTTTGCAGAATAAATAATGTTTTGATTACTGTCATATGTAATAAGATAGTTTTCTTTGTTGCTCAAAAGCACACAAACCTTGCCATCTTTTACTTTGACATCTTTTATTGTTTCAGGGTACACAATGTCTTTTTGTTCTGATACTGTTATTATGTGGAGATATTTTCCTCCTTCAACAAACGCCACTGCAACCTGCCCATCTGAGTATCCTTTATGGTTCTGATACGCAATTTTTGTCCATTTTATTGTATCACCTTTTAAAATACCAATCTTGCCTCTGAAAATAACCGCAGCTCCGCCTTTGAGTGGCAAAACATCCTCAAAGTATCTTATGTTTGGATATGTCTTTGTGTATTCATATTTCATGAACATGTATGGATTTAAAAACTCTATCCCAAAAAGGTTTAAACTCAGCACAAATGCAATAATGAGTGCTGCAACAACAATCAATTTATACACAAATTTTAAAAACCTCATTTTCTTTCACACTCTTTTTAAATCTTCTCAACCATCAAAACAGCTATGTCATCGTCTATATCTGAGACAAAATTTCTCACATCTCTTATCAAAAGCTCTGTGTTTATATTCTTAATACTAAGTATTCTTTTTATAAGCCTCTTTTTGCCGTACATCTCACCTTGTTTGTTCTTGCTTTCAATAAGTCCATCTGAATAAAATATCAGCTTGTCATTTTTCTCAAGAATTGTCTCTTTCATCTCAAACCCTTGTTCAAGGTCAATTGATGCAATAGGCTGCCCTCTCATCGAAAACATCTTTACCTTCTTATTTGCTTTGACCAAAATTGGCTCTGTCACATGCCCTGCAGAAATCATTGTAACTTTTCCATTCTGTCTTTCTAAAATGCCAAGCACTACTGTGATATATATCTCGCTTGGAAAGTTCATCTCTATAAAATCCAAAAGAACTCCTTTCATTATCTCCTGTGCACTTGAGTTTATATAAGTGTGAGCATTTTTAATAATACTTTGTTTTACAAATATTGTTACCATTGATGCTAAAAGTCCATGCCCTGCAACATCTGCAACATAGAAAACTATTTTATCATCAATATTGATGACATCCAAAAAATCTCCGCCAAGCCTTTCGCATGGTTTGTAGGTGTATGTAATTCTGTACCCTTCAATCCTTGGTATTACTGGAAGAAGCGATTGCTGTAGCCTCTTTGCAAACTCCAAATCACGTCTCAAAATCTCATTCTGGCGTCTGAGCCTCTCTTCAATCTTTCTCTGTTCTGTAATATCTCTGAACACCTCAACAGTTCCAACAACTTTTCCATCCTGTCCACAAACCGGTGAGCTTATGACATAGTATGTCTTGTCTTTATAATGTGCATACTTCATAAACCGCGTTTTTTCTCTTATAGACCTTATTGCAATGCAGTCTTCACACCTTGAATCCTTGCAAAAAAGTTCATAGCATTTTTTGCCTGTCTGGTCACCAAATTCTTCCTTCATCTTGGCATTACAAAAAACAACAACTCCATCTATGTCAATGACCCTGACAAGGTCAAGCATTCCATTTAAAATACTCTCATAGAAGTTTTTCGAAAACTCCATTCTTCTTCCCCCGCCAATGACACACTTTTTATCATTGGCAGGTATCCTCCTTTCTTTTGTAATAGTATTTTACTCTTTTATCTCTTTTGAAATGTAGTTTTTTCTTGCAATGTCGATTGCCTGCATCTCTTCTGCTGAAAGCGGATACTTTGAAAGTCCATTTTCTACTGGTTTTGCATATACGCTACAACCTTCTCTTGAATATATGCTATTTATCACAACTCCTGTATCAAACTCATCAAGAAGCGCCAAAGCAAAGCTGAGTTTGCTCCCCACATTCTCAAATGCATCATATCGAACAATTCCAACCTTTTTAATGCACAGCTTTGTATTTTCACTCAGTATCCTGTGACTTTTTGACAGAGCTTTTAGTACCTCTTCAAAATATTCAACCTTTTCATTTGTCTGTTTTATTATCTGCTCTAAATTTTTGAAATCTTGATTTGAGGTAAGGTCAAGAAATCTTCTTTTAAGACTTTTGTTTTTTGCAACTTGTATCAAAAGCGCAAGAAAAAGTATCAAGTTCAGTGCAAGAAAAAAAATTATTATCTCAAGAGCATATGTAGTAATAAAACTCTCCATAAAATTTCCTCCCCGATGTTTTTATACTAAATGTTTTTAATGTTCCACGTGGAACATTTCATTGATAGATTTTTGATGATAGTTTGCTCTATGGCATTAGAATAGAAATTATCTTTTCAAGCTCTTCATCAGATGAAAATTCAATCTCTATCTTGCCCCTATTCTTCTTTTTTTGAATCTTTACCTTCAAACCAAATAGTTTCATGAGATTTTCTTCAATCTCACGTATTATCTCGCTTTCAACTTCAATTTTATTTTTTTCATTGCTGGATTTTATGAGGTTTTCAAGATCTCGTACGCTTAAATTCTTTTCAGCAACAAGTTGTGCAAGTTCATTTCTTTGCCTTTCATCTTCAATCGAAAGCAATACCTTTGCATGTCCTTCTGAAATCTTGCCTTCTAATATAAGGTTGATAATGTCATTGCCAAGATTTAAAATACGAAGGGTATTTGCAATTTTTGAACGAGATATTCCAAGTCTTTTTCCAAGTTCTTCTTGCGTATATCCAAACTCATCCATAAGTTTCTTAAATGCTAAAGCCTTCTCATACGGATTTAAATCCTTTCTCTGGATATTTTCTATCAGAGCAATCTCCAAGGGATTTTCATATTCCTTTACTATGCACTTTACTTTTTTAAAACCAGCAAACTTGCAAGCTCTTAATCTTCTCTCACCTGCAATCAAAACATATCTGTCAGCCTTTTTTTGTACAACAAGAGGCTGTATAAGCCCAACACTTTTAATTGAGTTTGCAAGCTCTTCTATTTCTTCATCATTAAAAACTTTCCTTGGTTGATTTTCAGACAGGTCAATCAAATCAATATCAATCTCTTCAATTTTCTCACTATTTTCGTTTTTATCTTCTACAACTTCTGACTCTATCTCAGAACTTACAAAATCTTCTCCAAACAGGGCATCAAGACCTCTTCCAAGCCTCTTTTTCATTTATATTGCACCTCTTGAAAATGTATTTTCTATCCTGTTTATGTACTCCTCGGCAAGCTCTATGTACGCCTTTGCACCCTTTGATTCAGGGTCATATAATATACCCGGAATACCAAATGAAGGTGCTTCAGAAAGTCTTACGTTTCGAGGAATTATACTCAAAAAAACCTTCTGCCCAAAAAACCTTTTTACCTCTTCAACAACCTCTAATGAAAGATTTGTTCTTGAGTCAAACATTGTAAGAACAACCCCATCAATCTCTAAGCTTTTGTTTAAATGCTTTCTGACAAGAGATATGGTATTAGAAAGCTGACTCAAGCCTTCTAAGGCATAGTACTCACACTGGATTGGAATTATAACAGAGTCAGCAGCTGCCAGAGCGTTTAATGTCAATAATCCCAAAGATGGTGGACAGTCAATAAAAATATAGTCATATTCATCTTTTACCTTTTCAATTGCATCTTTTAGTCTAAATTCTCTGGCAATCATTGATACAAGCTCAATCTCAGCACCAGCCAAGTTTACATTGGCGGGTAGAATACTCAAATTCTCAAATTTTTCTTTTACAATAGCTTCATCTGCCGAGCAATTACCTATCAAAACATCATATGTAGTCTTCTCAAGCGATTTTTTGTCAATTCCAAACCCGCTTGTGAGATTACCCTGTGGGTCACAGTCAATTGCCAAAACCCTTTTTTCCATTTTACTTACTGCGGCAGATAAATTAACACAAGTTGTTGTTTTCCCAACACCACCTTTTTGGTTAACAATTGCAACAATTCTTGCCATTTCCATCTTCTCACTTCAAGTGTTTTAATTAAATTATATCATAAGAATGTTCCACGTGGAACATTTGATTAACATTTTAATCAAACAAAAAATTTAACAAGTGAATAGAACTCGGATTAAATTGGATTTATCAAAATTTATTTTACAATCAACATTCTTTAACACATTTTTAACATTATTTTAAATTAACTTTAACCTACAATAAACAAACATTTAACTTTGATTTAATAAAACTTAAACATTTAAAGAGTATACTATGATTTGCAAAAAATCTTGAGGAGGGGTAATTCATGAAAAAAGTATTCTTTAAAAAGGTTGTTACTCTAATAGCGCTTTTTTGCCTTATGTCAACAATAGGTTTAATTCCATTAATTTCCTACTCACAAAGTCTAACAGTAAAGTCAAAATCACTTCCGTCATTAACAACACAAAAACAGATTGTTATTACATTTTCACAGGATATCTCAAAAGGGCAAAACTTTGATAAAATAACTCTTTTAAAAAACAAAAAATCAAAGGTACAATTCTCAGCACATATTTCATATAACAAGCTTGTCATAACTATAAAAGAAAATCTTACTCCAAAAGCTCAGTATCTATTGACAATACCAAGAAATGCTGTAAAGTCAGCAAAAGGAGAGTATAACCCAGATCTCAAGTACACATTTATTCCACAAAATTTTTCATCAAACCTTTCTGGAAGAATTATGATTGCAGGATCAACATCTGTTCAGCCACTTGCTGATGAGCTTGCAAAATATTTTATGCAGCAATATCCAAAAGTATCAATCGAGGTTCAAGGTGGAGGCTCATCAGTTGGAATAAAATCTGCTATTCAAGGAATTGTAGACATTGGAACATCATCAAGAGAATTGACAGAGGATGAATCAAAACAGCTATCAGCAAAAGGCTGGCAAGAGATAAAAATTGCAGAAGATGGCATTGCAGTTATTGTTCACAAATCCAATCCTGTGTCAAACCTTACAATTGAACAAATTAGAGACATATTCTCTGGCAAGATTAAAAACTGGAAAGAGGTCGGCGGTAAAGACGCTAAAATAGTTGTGGTCACAAGAGAAGAAGGTTCTGGTACAAGAGGCGCGTTTGAAGAAATAGTTATGGGAAAATCATCAAAGATAACAGACTCAGCAATTGTGCAGCCATCAACTGGTGCTGTAAAAACAACAGTTTTACAGGATGAAAATGCAATTGGATATATATCAATTGGCGTATTAGATAGCACAGTAAAAGGTGTCAAGGTTGAAGGTGTTGAACCATCAGAAAAGAACGTAAAGCTCGGAAAATACAAAATTAAAAGACCATTTCTCTTCTTAGTTTCCAAAAATCCAAGCAAGGTAACAAAAGCATTTGTTGATTTTGTCCTCTCTGATGAAGGTCAGGCAATTGTAGCTAAAAACTATATCTCAGTTAAATAAAATTTATAAAACCAAAATAAAGAGGTGAATTTAGTAAATGAAAAATGTTTTTTTGAGAAGAAAAAATATACTTATTTCAGCAATTTTAATCCTATGTATAATTTTATCAACTCTTGCATTTGCTCAACAAGATATAAATGATAATGAAAATAAAGTCAAAAATGTTATTTTAATGATTCCTGATGGTATGACAATAGCTCACACAACACTTGCTCGCTGGTATCAAGGTGGAGAACCTTTGGCAATGGACGAACTTGCCTGTGGGCTTGTAAGAACATATTCAGCAAACAATCCAATTACAGACTCAGCACCAGCTGCAACAGCTTATGCAACAGGGTTTAAAACCCAAAACAGGTACCTTTCCATATATCCTGAGATGGTTTCAATGCCAGGAGTTGGGCAAGTAGAGGAAAAAGATTTTTATAAGCCAATAATAACTATATTGGAATCAGCTAAAAGGTTAGGAAAATCAACAGGTCTTGTTTTCACATGCCAGTTTCCGCACGCAACACCTGCTGCTTTTGCCTCACATACAGATAACAGAAATGATTATGAATCTATAGCCGAGCAGATGGTTTATAACCATGTTGATGTTGTGCTCGGTGGAGGGTACAAATACATTGACAAAAATCAGAGAAAAGACAAAGAAGATTTGGCAGGCTACTTGAAGCAAAATGGCATTTTTGTTACAACAAACTGGCAGGATGCAAAGAACTTTTTCGGTCAGAAAATCTGGGGACTCTTTGCCCAAGATGCAATGCACTATGATTTTGACAGGAAAGATGCAGGTGAGCCATCCTTAGCAGAGATGACCCAAAAAGCCATTCAGATTCTGTCCAAAAATAGAAATGGTTTTTTCTTGATGATAGAGGGAAGCCAGATTGACTGGGCATCTCATGCAAACGACCCTGTTGGAGTTGTATCAGAGGTTTTGGCATTTGACAAGGCTGTCAAAGTAGCTTTAGACTTTGCTAAGTCAAGAGATGATACAGCTATAATTATTGTACCAGACCATACCAATGGTGGTATGACACTTGGAATAGGAACAACTTCAATTGACAGTGTACTATTGAATCATTTTCTGAAGTACATCAGAAGAGCAACAAGAACAGCAGCAGGAGTAGAAGAAATACTTGGAAACAATAAAACAGATGAAAATATCAAAAAGGTAGTATCACAGTATTATGGCATTGACAATCTTACACAGGATGAGATAAATGCAATCAAAAACGCTCCTCAGGGAAGGTTAAACTATGTATTAGGACCAATTATAAGCAAGCGATCATACATTGGTTGGACTTCAAATGAACACACAGGTGAAGAGGTTGTTTTATATGCATATCACCCAAAAGATTACATTCCAAGAGGTGTTATTGAAAACACAGAGGTCTGTGACTACATGGCAGAAATTCTTGGTATTGACCTTGGAAGCTTTAATGAAAATGCATATATCTCAAACATTGACTTAGAAGAAAAAGGATATAATGTTTCCATTGACACAAGTAACCCGTCAAATATTCAGCTTGTAATAAACAAAGGAAGCAAAAAGTACATCATCCCGCAAAACAAAAATTTGGTTTTAGAAGGTTCTAATCAGTATAAGTTAAAATATGTAAGTGTGTACATTCCAAGTGCGAAAAGGTTCTTTGTGTCAAGTGAGATAGAAAGTTTGATTAAATGACAATAACATTTAAATCATGGTCGCTCAATAAGTTGAGCGGCCTTTTTGTTTTATTTAAAACAAAAAAATACCTCCTCTTTTATGAGGAGGTCTGCGGGGATTTTTTATTTATTCTAACGATTATTTCGTAGTATGCGTCTGTTTTGTTTTCTTTTATATCATAATTTATATCAGTTTTTTGGAATATTTTCAAGGCCTTTTTTATGGTATTATATACCACCCTGCAATCGTTCATAGAAATTTTTATTACTCTTGAAGTTTTAGCAATCTTTTTACCACTCAGAAAATCTGATATAAGCCTTTCTGTCTGTGATACGGTAAGACCACCTTCAACTATTCGCGATAAGATATATTTCATATCCTCTTGCGATTCAAGTTTTAATAGCGCTCGTGCATGACGTTCTGAAAGACCATGTTCACGTATCATCCATCTTATATCGGCTGGCAGCTGCAAAAGCCTTATTTTATTAGCAATGGCAGACTGTGTTTTACCAACCCTTTTTGCTATCTCGACTTGTGTGAGTCCAAACTCGTCTGATAACTGTTTATATCCTTGAGCTTCTTCGAAAAAGTCAAGGTCTTGACGCTGTATATTTTCTATGAGTGCTAAAATTGCACTTTCAATGTCAGTTACATTAATTACAACTGCCTTAATTTTACTATACCCAAGATGTTTGCAAGCTCTAAGTCTTCGCTCGCCTGCAATGAGATAATAAAATTCACCCTTTTTCCTAACAATAATTGGCTGTAAAAGCCCATAAGTTTTTATAGATACAGCTAACTCTTCAATAAGTCTTTCATCAAAATTAACCCTTGGTTGATACGGATTTGGCAAAATCTTTTCAATTGGTACATCCTCAATGTAATATATCTCTTTTTCAATATCCCCTTTGTTTGTCTGTCGTATCAAAAGTGAAAACAACTTTTTTCTCCTTCCTTTTACAACTTTCTTTTGTAATCTATTTATTTAAATTCTTCCCTCCTTCAAAAACTCCTTCTTTTTATTTCAAGATTTTTCAGACATTTTCAAACACAATAAAACAATTTTCTCTTTGACTATAGGGGTTTTTTTACAATTTGCTTTGTATTTCTGGGGAAATTTGACGGTGTCTGTCGCAATTTTTTTATTATAATAATACTTCTTTTCTCATCAGAATATGGAAGTACAAATTTTTCTATACCATAAATTTCTCCGCCCAGAATTTCAATTGCATTTTTCGCCAAGTCAATTTCATCTTCACATTCAAAGCCTTTTTGAGCTAAAAAAGCACCGCCAATTTTTAGTAGCGGAAGGGCGTATTCGCATAGGACATTTAATCTATCAACCGCACGGGCAAACACAAAGTCAAATTTTTCTCTAAACTCTTCTTTTCTGCCTAAAACTTCTGCTCTTTCACACACAACATTTACACCAGAAATCCCCAGACTTTCTTTTGCTTCATTCATAAATTTACATTTTTTTTTGTTTGAGTCATTAAGAAATACATTCATGTTTGGCATAGCAATCTTTACAAAAAGTCCGGGTGCACCAAATCCTGAACCAATGTCGATGGCAACAGGGTTTTGGTTTGAATTTTCTTGTTCAATAAATTTCAATAGAGAAAGAGAGTCAGCAATATGTTTTATTACAAACTCTTCTTCATTTTCTATAGCTGTGAGGTTAAAATGTTTATTCTTTTCAAGTACCAAGTTCATGTACTTAATCAAAAGATGTTTTACAACTAACGGGTTTTTTACTTTATAATATTCAAGCACTTTATCCAAAAGCTCCATCTTTTCTATTCCCCTTTAAAAAGTAAAGGTTATAATTAATCTTTCTTAACATTTTTTGCAGTCTCAAGCCAGATAAGAAGAACAGAGATATCTGCCGGTGAAACACCAGAAATTCTTGAAGCTTGGCCAATTGAAGCAGGCCTTATTTGTGAAAGTTTTTGTTTTGCCTCAGTCGAAAGCCCAGCTATTTTGTTATAGTCAACCCATTCAGGTATCTTTTTGTTTTCAAGCTTTTTGAACTGTTCAATTCTCTCAAGTTGTTTTTTGATATATCCCTCGTATTTTATCTCAATTTCAACCTCATCTTGGACATACCACGGAAGGTCAGGTCGATTTATGTCTATCTCCTTCAAATCCTCATACGAAAGCTCAGGTCTCTTTAACAGGTCAGATAGCCTAACACCTGTCGAAATCGGTGATGAACCTTTTTGCAGCAAAAGCTTATTTACCTTTTCGCTTGGTGCTATTATAGTATTTTTTACCCTGTTAATCTCATCTTCTATCATCTTTTTCTTTTGCAGAAACTTTTCATACCTTTGCTGTGATATAAGCCCAATCTTGTAGCCAATTTCAGTAAGACGAAGGTCTGCATTGTCCTGCCTCAAAATTAGTCTGTACTCTGCTCTTGATGTCATTATTCTATAAGGTTCATTTGTTCCTTTTGTCACAAGGTCGTCTATCAGCACTCCAATGTAAGCTTGTGACCTGTCCAAAATGAGCATTTCTTTGCCTTTGACATACATTGCAGCGTTAATACCTGCAATTATTCCCTGAGCAGCAGCCTCTTCGTACCCTGATGTCCCATTTATCTGCCCTGCAGAAAAAAGTCCTTTAATTTTTTTAAATTGCAGTGTAGGCTCAAGCTGAAGTGGATTTATACAATCGTACTCTATTGCATATGCTGGTCGCATTATCTTGACATTTTCAAGCCCTATTACACTTCTGTACATTTTTACTTGCACATCTTCTGGCAAAGATGTTGACATACCTTGTACATACATCTCGTCTGTGTCAATACCTGTAGGTTCAATAAACACCTGATGTCTTGGTTTGTCTGCAAACCTTACAATTTTATCTTCAATCGAAGGACAGTATCTTGGTCCAACCCCAGAAATAAGACCTGTAAAAAGTGGTGCCCTGTGAAGGTTTTCTCTTATTATTCTATGAGTTTCCTCTGTTGTGTATGTCAAATAGCAAGGCACTTGTTCAATAATGAAATTATCTTCATTTTCAAAAGAAAAGGGCAAAGGCTTTTCGTCTCCTGGCTGAATCTGCATCTTTGAAAAGTCCAAAGACCTTCTGTGAACACGTGCAGGTGTGCCAGTTTTAAACCTCATCATCTCAATCCCAAGTTTTTTGAGGTTTTCTGTCAAGTACCTTGCTGGATGCATACCGTCAGGACCACTATCAAAAACAGTTTCTCCTATAATTACTCTTCCACCAAGAAAAGTACCTGTAGCAAGCACAACAGCTTTTGCTAAAAAAACTGCACCTGTTGTTATTTTCACACCCTTTACACGACCATCTTCAACTAAAACCTCACACACCTCTGCTTGCCTTACGTCAAGGTTTTCTTGATTTTCAAGCACTCTTTTCATATATAGTCTGTAGCGGCTTCTATCACACTGTGCTCGCAGTGAATACACTGCAGGACCTTTTGCCCTGTTCAGAATCCTTACCTGAATAGCTGTTGCATCTGCAGCTTTCCCCATCTCACCACCAAGCGCATCTATCTCGCGAACCAAGTGTCCTTTGCCAGTTCCTCCTATACTTGGATTGCACGGCATGTTGCCGACAGAGTCTAAGTTTATAGCAAATATTATAGTTTTTAGCCCAAGCCGAGCAGACGCAAGCGCAGCTTCTATACCTGCATGTCCAGCTCCAACCACCGCAACATCATATTCCCCTGCAACAAATTCCATAATATTAAATCCTACCTCCTTTTTAGAGCCTTATTTTCCAATACAAAACATCGAAAAAATCCTGTCAACCATATCTTCTGTTACATTTTTCCCAGTTATTTGATAAAGACTATCAAGTGCGTTTTTAATGTCAATTGAAAGAATATCAAGAGGCACAGCATATATGTTTTCTTTTGCTGAGACTAAAAATTCCTTTGCTTTTAAAAGAAGCTCTTTGTGGCGAAGGTTTGTTATAAGTACACTATCGTGCGTTTCAATGTTTTGATTTAAAACCTCGTTTGCTATTGCCTTTTCAACAAGTTCCAAGTTCTTGTCATGCTCAACAGATATGAAAATACCCTCTTTTCCAAAAATTCTTTTAATGTCATCTTGCGATACTTTTACTTCTTTGTCTATCTTGTTTACAATGACAATAAATCTCTTGTTTTTGATAGTCTCAAAAATCTCCAAATCCTCCTGCAAAATACCGCTTGATTCTACCATGAATAGTACAAGGTCGGCTCTTTCGATACTTTCCAATGTCTTTTTAACACCAATTTTTTCAACAATGTCCTCTGTTTTTCTTACCCCTGCAGTGTCGGCAAGGATTATCGGAACACCTTCTATGTCTAAAACTTCTTCAATCACATCTCGTGTTGTTCCTGGTATGTCTGTCACAATTGCTTTTTCCTCTTTCAATAACCTGTTTAAAAGAGAAGATTTTCCGACATTTGGTCTTCCCACTATAACTGTATAAATCCCGCTCTTTATTACCTTTCCTGTCTCATACGATTTAATAAGTTTTTCTATCTTCTCAAGCGCAGCATCAATTGTGAACAAAATTTCATCTTTCGACACCTCATCAACCTCATGTTCAGAAAAGTCAATTGACGCTTCAATTGATGCAACCATGTTCAAAAGAAGCTGAGAAATCTCTTCAATTCTCCGGCTTAGCATTCCTTTTAACTGTTTTGCAGCGTTTTGTTGCAAAAGCCTTGTCTTTGAATTTATTATATCAATCACAGCTTCAGCTTGAGACAGGTCAATCCTGCCGTTTAAAAACGCTCGTTTTGTAAACTCACCCGGCATGGCATGACGCGCACCGTTCTTAATTGCAGCTTCTAAAATCCTTTTTAGCACAACCATGCCACCATGGCTCTGAATCTCAACAACATCCTCACCTGTGTACGAATGGGGAGATTTAAACTTTATCAAAATTGCCTCATCCACAAACTCATCACCGTCATATACATCAACAAGCGCTGCATACCTTATAGGAATGTCTTTTACAGTTTTGTATTTTCTACTTCTTATGAGCTTTTGTGCAATATCAAAAGCATTTTTACCAGATATTCTTACAATTCCTATTCCGCCGGTTCCAATTGGAGTTGAAATTGCAACAATGGTGTCAAACTCCATCTCTTACTTTCCCCTCTTTTACAAAACTTTTTAGAATACAAACAAAGCAGGGCAAAAGTATTTTACCCTGCTTTTAAAATCTATATCAATCTATTTTAATGTAATTACAACTTTTCTGTACGGTTCTTCTCCTTCTGAGTATGTTGTGACAAACCTGTGATTTTGCAAAGTGGTATGGATTATTCTTCTTTCGTATGGAGTCATAGGTCTTAGTTTAATACTTTTTTTACTTTTTGCCACTTTGTCTGCAAGCGACAGTGCAAGTCTTCTTAGTCGCTCTTCTTTTCTCTTTCTGAAGTTTTGGCAATCAAGAAGAATCCTGACAGTCTCATCTTCTTTTACTCCTCTGTTTACAACTACACCTGTTAAAAACTGAAGAGCATCAAGCACCTCACCATCTTTGCCAATAAGCTTAAATGTATTTTTTCCAAAAATATTTACTTTTATAAACTCGCCATCCCTTACCATATCCATCCTGTCAATTTTAACATCCATGTTAGCAAGCACACTTTTCAAAAACTCCTCAATCTTCTCTTCAGGTGTCTGCTTTGCAATCACCTTTACCTTTGCAGGACGCGCACCAATTATCCCTAAAATTCCTTTTGCCCCCTCGTCAATCACCACAATTTCAGCCTTATCGCGTGATATCCCCAGCTCCTTTAAAGCAAGGTCAACTGCTTCATCAACACTCTTTGCAGTTTTCTCTACCCATTTCATAAAAATTTCTCCTCCGCACAAGAAATTTTTTACTTTTTCTTTTTCTTACTTGTTCTGTGCTGACCAGAAATTTGTTGTTTCAATTTTTCAAGCTCTTTTTTCCTTATTCTTTCCTGTTCTTCTTCCTGAGAATTCTCGTGTTTGCCTTTAGCCGTTTCAGACTCATCTTCATTTTCAATTTTTTCTTGTTTCCCTTCAACCTCCTGCATCTTCTGTGCCTGTTTTTCAAGCTGCCTTTTTCTTTCTTCTTCCTCTTTTTTGTGTTTTAGTTTTTTGTACACAACCTCATTTGCTATAAACTGCTGCAAGATCTGGAACAAGTTTGATACCGTCCAGTAAAGCACAAGACCAGATGGCACCTGCAGGGCTATAAAGTAAGACATAAGAGGGCTGAAAATCATTAGGCTCCTGTTCATCCCTTCAGCCATGGCATTTGTCTGGGATGAAGAATACTGCGGGTTGAATTTTTTTTGGCTATTCATCGAATATAGGATTGACAAGAAAGAGAACACAGCACTCAAAATTGGGAGCACTATAAGTTCTTTCTGGGCAAGGTTTATTCCGAAAAAGTGCATGTCAAGTCCCAGTTTTTGAGCCTCATTTACAATCCTTTGTGTGATATTGTAACCTGTTGCACCTGTTATGAGGTCTTTGACATACTGATGAGATTTTCCAAGCACGTACACAAGCGGGTTTTGAAACACATAGTACAGTGAAAATAAAATAGGAATCTGTATAAGTAGTGGCCAGCACCCACCTGCAGGATTGTATCCTGTTTCCTGATACAGTTTTAACATCTCTTCTTGCATCTTTTTCTGGTCGTTTTTGTACTTCTGTTGTATCTCTTGAAGTCTTGGTGCAACCTCTGCCATCTTGGATGTTGATTGAATCTGTTTTATATATAAAGGAAGAAGAAGCCCTCTTACTATCAATGTAAGAAGTATGATAGCTATACCATAGCTTCCTGGGATGTGTGCACCGTGTAAAAAGTCGTATATGAACTTTAAAAGTCTTCCAAGCGGAATTGCTAAAAAATCAAGCCATGTCGGGTTCAAAATTTCTTTCCTCCTCTAATTTTCCAACTTTTTATAAATTATTATCTACTTCAAAGGGTCATATCCACCGGGATGAAACGGATGACACTTTATAATTCTCTTAAATCCCAGCCACAGTCCGTAAAATCCATACTTTTCAATTGCCTGCAATGTATACTCAGAACATGTTGGGTAAAACCTGCAGCTTGGCACTAATTTAAGTGGCGATATAAACTTCTGATAAAATCTTATCAAAAATTTTAATGTTAGTAAAATATAATTTTTTACTCTCATCTTTCATTCCTCTTTCAAAAGCCTCAATCTTTTAAAAGCCTTTTCAAGGTCATCTTTAAAATCTTTTAAATGAATCTCTCTTGCCTTTATTTTGTCATCTTTAATCTTTCTCGCAATCACCACAATGTCAAACCCCTGTTTGATTTTATCCATGTTTTCTAAAATCCATGCCCGTACAATCCTTTTAAACCGATTTCGCGCTGTGGCTTTGCCAAGCTTTGCAGACATTGAAATCCCAAACCTGCTAATTGAAAGCCCGTTCTTCAATGAATACACAACAACCTTTTCTTGAACCGCAAACCTTCCTCTTTTTATGCACGCTTCAAACTCATCATTTTTTTTTAGCGAATAAAACTTGTTCATTCACTTTCTTTCCTTGTTAATATATTTTTCATTGAAATTGATTCTTTATTTTAAGTAAAAAGACCACTTTTTTATTCTAAAGTGGTCTTCCACTACACTGCAAGTCTTTTTCTACCTTTGAGTCTTCTTCTTTTTAATACTTTTCTTCCGCCTTTGGTTCTCATTCTTACCAAAAATCCATGTGTTCTTTTTCTTCTCTTGTTATGAGGCTGGTATGTCCTTTTCATATTCTGCCCTCCTCTCTCTAAAAAATTTCTGCTGCATTCTATTCCTAATCTTATAACGTATAATAAAACAAATTTTATTATACTCCAAATCATGCAAAAAAGTCAAAGGGTTGTTTTATGCTCTTTCTTTATAAGTAATTATAACATCTATTAACCTCGATGGTATAATATTTTTACTTGCAGGGCAAAATTAGTATCAGAAAATATCATGCAGGAGAAAAATATGAAAAAAGGATCTATTTCAAACTCAATTACACCGTTTTATGACCAAAATATTCAAAATATTAAAAACGAATTTGGAAATTTTAGCGACCTTATAATAAGAGAGTTCAAGATTGGAAGCAGCAATATAAGATCTTTTCTTGTCATGATAGACGGGCTTGTTGACAAGATGGTGATAAATGAACACATTTTAAAACCGCTCATGAGAGATATCAGTATTTATAAAAAGGACCAATCTACATGTGAAGAGATGTATATCTTCATAAAAGAAAACATTCTGTACAGTCACTGTATAACAGAAGAGAGAGACTGGGCAAAGACAGTTCACTGTATATTGTGCGGTGATGTTGCACTTTTTATTGATGGCGTAGACAGATGTCTTTTGATATCTGTGCGCGGATGGGAATCCCGCGGAATTGAAGAGCCAAACACAGAGGTTGTTGTCAGAGGACCAAGGGAAGGTTTTACTGAAAACTTGAGAACTAACACAGCGCTTATCAGAAGAAAAATACGCGACCCAAAACTTAAGATTGAGTCAATCAAGATTGGTAAGATATCTAAAACAGATATCGCAATATGTTATATAGAATCCGTTGCAAAAAAAGAACTTGTAGATGAGGTAAAAAGACGCCTTGAAAAGATTGATATGGAATACATTCTCGAATCAGGGTATATAGAATCTTTCATAGAAGACGGCAAATATTCAATCTTTCCAACTGTCGGAAACTCAGAAAAACCAGATGTGGTTGTCGGAAAACTTATGGAAGGAAGGGTTGCAATACTTGTTGACGGAACACCTTTTGCTCTGACCATTCCTTACCTTTTCGTTGAAGCTTTCCAGACAAGTGAGGACTACTATTCAAGACCTTATTACTACAGCATTGTAAGGCTTTTGAGATACTTTTCGTTTTTTGTAGCAACAACCCTGCCGGCACTGTACATTGCAGTTACAACATTTCACCAGGAGCTTTTACCAACATCGCTTTTAATTAGCATTGCAAGTGCTCAGGCGGGAATACCTTTTCCATCGTTTGCAGAAACCCTTACAATGCTTGTTATATACGAAATACTAAAAGAAGCCGGTGTAAGGCTTCCACGGCCGGTGGGTCAGGCAATTTCTATTGTTGGTGCTCTTGTTATTGGTGAGGCATCTGTATCAGCTGGACTTATCGGGGCTCCAATGGTTGTAACAGTTGCATTTACTGCAATATCCGCTTTTATGATTCCTGCAATCTCTGACGCAGTCACAATCATAAGGTTTGCGTGTGTTGTAATGTCTGCTATCTGCGGACTTTACGGAATAATGCTTATATGGATTCTTATGATAATTCATCTTTGTAGCTTAAAATCATTTGGAATAAACTATCTTGCACCAATAGCTCCAATGGTAGTCCATGACCTCAGAGATGTGTTTGTAAGACTTCCTTGGCGAATTTTGAAAAAGCGACCTATCATCTTCAATAAAAATTTCTAAGATTGGGTGGTAGACCAGTAAAATGTCAAATTCAAAAATATCATATTCTCAGTTTTTGTGTCTATTTTTTGTAAACAGAATAGTTATGGTTCTTACATTCTTGCCAATATTCAATGCGCCACCAAAAAACCAGGACGTATGGCTTTCGGTTGTGTTCATGTACCCATTTTCTATCTTAATATCAATGCCACTTATTTATCTTTGTTCTTTATTTCCAAACCAGACATTTACAAATATCCTTAATATTGTATTTGGAAGATTATCTATAGTTTTGTCTATCCTATATGTCTGGTTTTTCTTTCACATCACAGCAATACAGGTTGCACAGTTTGTTGAGTTCATGGCAACAGCTGTCATGCCAGAAACACCAATTCTTTTTTTCATAGTGACAATGTTGACTGTCTGTTTTTATGCACTTAAAAAAGGGATAGAACCTTTGGCAAGATTTGGCCAGATAACAACATTTGCTACAATCTTGAGTCTTGCAATTATTATGATAATATCTTTAAGATTTTTCGACCCTGCAGCTTTAAAACCTGTTTTAGAGAAAAATATATCACAGTCTATCTTTGGTGGAATATACCTGTGTTCACTTAGTTCTGAAATAATCACAATTGGTATGATAAACCCGTATATAGTCAAGAACAAAAACTGTACAATCAAAGACATGACAAAAACTATTGCACTTGCTTTCTTGCTGGTTGACATATTTTATCTTGCAATTACAATCATAGTACTTTCTCTTTTTGGCTATACCCAGGCAAGCAGGCTCTCATTTCCATTTTATTCTGCTATCAAAGTGTTAAGTGTTGCAGAGTTTCTTGAAAGGTTTGAATCGCTTCACATGGCAATTTGGATAATGGGCATATTTCTTAAAATCACATATTTCATGTACATTCTTCTTACTACAGTGCAGGAGCTGAGAAACACTGCAGACCATTTTGCATATGCAATTCCTTTTACATCTGTGCTTGCACCCTTTGTTTTTTATATAATTCCTAATTTTTTGTCCCTTGACAGGTTTATGAGCTATAAGTATTTTACACTGTACTCGTACATCTTCATATTTTTCATACCGCTTTTTACCCTTATATTTGCAAAAATAAAGCTGAGGGCGAGAAAAAAATGAAAAAGTTTGTATTTTATTTAACACTGATTTTATTAACATTAGCCTTTCTGACAGGTTGCTGGAATAGAAAAGAACTCAACGATATATTGATTGTTCAGGCAGTTGGAATTGACAAAAACCAAAGTGGACAGTTCAAACTCACATATCAGGTATTAAAACCAAAGGTGCTCAAAACTCCGACAAATATACCTTCCAGTTCTCAGCAAAAAGGAGTGTGGTGCTTTTCTTCAACAGGCAAAAGCATATTTGATGCTATTCGAAATGCAACACTTTCGTCAGACAAAAAACTTTTCTTTTCACACAACAAGATTATTGTTATTAGCGAAAAAGTTGCACATCAAGGAATTGAAAATGTTCTTGACATATTCTTAAGATATCATGAATTTCGTCCAGATGCGTATCTAATTGTTACTTCAGATGACATTGAAAAATTCTTAAATTCAAATGTCCCAATAGAGTCAATACCTGCAAAAGAACTTGAAAATGTAATAAAAAATTATTTTGCAAACTCAAAAACGCTTCCTATTAGCATATATGAGTTTCAAAAGATGTCAAATACTAAGTCAAAAACTGCACCTGTCCCATTTGTGACAATAAAATCACCATTAAAACAATCTTCACAATCACAGATGTTTTACGTAGAAAAAATGGCTGTGTTTAGCAACTATAAACTTGTAGGGTATCTTACACACGAGGAGTTAAGAGGACTTTTGTGGGCAGCTGGTAAAATAAAAAGAGGGATATATCCCGTAAAGCTTGGAAAAGACATATTTTCTTTAGAACTTATTCAAAGCGGGAGCAACATCAATGTTAAAAGAAAACTTGGTAAAGCTTTTTTCACCCTGCAAATAACCACAGAGACAAACCTTGGTGAAAAATATTCAAACTCTTATATCTCAAGTTCATTGGTTGAAAAAATAAAAAAAGAGTTTAGTAAATCTATCAGAAACGATGTTCAGAAGGTATTGAAAAAATCGTTTGAACTCAATTGCGATATTCTGCACCTTGGCGATATTTATTACTCTTCATACAAAAAGCCTTTAAATTTTGACAAAAATTCTGTTTCGGTCTCAATTGTTGTAAAGCCTTTCATAAGACGATTTGGTATGATGAAAGAATGAAATTAAAGGAGAAAAAAGGCCATGAACATAGGATTTATAGTTATTGTTTACATGCTACTTTTTGCTACAGAATATTTTATCTTAAAAAGAAGGTATCTGCAAAAAGAAATGTTTTTTACAAGCATTTTAATTTTCACAGGGCTTTTACTCAGTTTAATCCTAAACATCAAGAAAAACGTGCCAAATCCGCACATTTTGATTGAAAAGCTATTTGACAAGCTATTTTCTCAATTTATGTAAACACGAAACTTAAAAACCCTCAAAAATAACTCAAAAAATTTTTCACAGAAAAAACTATGTTTACTTACTTTTTTAAAACTCATTCTTTTTTCTGCACCTTCATAAGACAATCCTTCTTAAAAAAGTCAACCATCGTTAATCAAGATATCCACATGTGAAAAATCAATTTTAATAAATTTAATTCACAAAAATAATCCACATATCCACAGTTTTTATCCACAGACTTTTAACAGGATGTAGACAATTTTTTCACTGTGGAAAATTTGATTCTCAAAATATATTTTCTTATTGATGTGGATAATTTTTTTTGGTATATTTAATAATGCTTCTAAAAATTATAAAACATATTTTCGGTTGTGGAAATTA